>NZ_JBCLVH010000032.1:0-39302 GCF_039548255.1 Lentibacillus songyuanensis | reverse complement strand
TAAGATGCAGGGGTCTGTGAAACAGGAAGCCCCATCTTCAAGCATTCTGATAGGATGGTAAGGTGGGGTCATTCACTTTGTTGATCATAATTGGTGAACAGACTGATCATCCAACCAGCTGGGTTTCCGTATAAGGCTACATTAAGTGCGGAATCAATTCCGAAAATGATGGCCTCCAATGCCTTTTCAATCAATAACACCAAACCATTCATAATGGTAACGCCAGTCAATAAAGTGCCGTTTACGACGACTTTTATCTGTGTGTAGGCACCATTGACCTGCAATTCTTTGATTTTCATGTTGTCTTTCAAATAGGGAGAGGTTTCTAATGTGACAATTTCTGTTTCTGGAATTGTAGATACTTCGGATAAAGGTTCCGATTTGGTTGCGATTGCATCTGCCAGGTTATGATCAGTATTGTCAAAGGCATTTGCAACCCCTCTTATTTGTTGTTCGTAATTGGTTAATTGTGCGGTTAGTTTTTCTTTATTCGCTTCAATGGTTTCATAGTGTGCGTTTAACTCGTCAACCACTGCATCCACGAATAGGTCTTTTCCGCCTTCTAGCAATTTGGGAATGTGTTCATGAATAATAGAATTAGTGCCAGAAACAAAATCCACGATATTATCTCTTAGGTCATGAAGATGCTGTTTTGGTGGATCAAATAGAGCTTCCACACGAATATTGATTGACGTGATATGTTCGATTAATTCCATTGGTTTAGAATTCAAGATGGTATTTAAAAAATGGCATTTTTCTTTTGCGGTATTCAATAGACGAATAAGTTCATCCATACAAGTGATAAGTACATACCCTGTTTTGGCAATACCTTTAAACAACGGATCACCAGCAGCTTCGTAAAGCATCTGTTCAAATATTTCCTGTAATGTTGTTACACGTTGGTAAAATTTATCGCTTTCATCTTTTACAATGCTAACCGAATTATCCAGGTATCCACTAGCTATGCCCAGGCGTCCGTTTACGATGGAATGTAGGCCATCAGCGAGCACCAGCATGTTCGCTTTGTTAATTTCGACCTTTTGCGAAGGACCTCCGTATAGTGCTTCACCTGTCCAAAGGCTGGTCACGATATGATCGTCTGCACCCACATGGATGACGCCATATCCGGTTTTTCCTTTTGTTCCGACGGTTATGGTGAAATCCCCGTTTTTATCTTTGTCTACATAACCGGTGTGATTGGAGCCTAATAGAGAAGGAAGTGGAAGTCCATTATTAATGGTAAAGTGGTTGCCAGGGATGCGGTTATCCAGCTTAATGGCCTGTTCAGCTGTTGTTAGAGGATCATATTTACCGAAGTAATTCGTGATGTTGGCATAATCGTTGTCAGGATCGGTCATGCCATCTGGAAGGATTGCTGGGTTGTATGTGACGGCTTTTACCTCTGGGTGCTCGATAGCGACAGCATTCGTTAGTGCACCGCCAAGTGAATTTCCGGTGACAGCGGATACGTCGCCAAATTCATTACAAATATCGTCAAAGTAATCTTGGGCGTCCTTGATTTGTTGCGGTGGAACATCACCTAATAGTTTGGGGTTTGTCTCCAGCCAATCCTCCTTGATTTGTTCGCTTCCTACGAATATAATTGTCAGTTCATCGGTTTCGATGTTTTGGACGGTTGGAGCATCTAGGCCGGATTCAGTGTTGTATTTAGAATCTTTTACTTCAAATTCTTTTCCATTAACTTGAATAACAGCAGGTTTTTTGTATTTTTTATAAGCATGATAGCCGGCCAATTCAACTAAATCTGTATCCATTGTCTGGGATGAGTTAGTGGTGTTTGAATTTTTATGACTAGTTGCGGCTGTCTGTTCAACCATTTTAGTTAATCTCCCTTCGAATTTTTTAAGATCCCCTTAGCTCGCGTTTTATCTATAGAATTATCCTTTTGTCCGATTGCTCTTTTTTGATCAATATAATTATCATTTAATATAATCGAGTATTCCCCGCTGGGTATATTCTCCATTTCCTTGATATCTGTATATATTTTGTCGTATATATCTTTATCAGGAGTTACATGACTTTTTTTCATGTATAGCTCAATCCCTATGTTTAAATAGCGGGGTTCAAATTTATTTTCTTTGAAAAAGATTTTTATATCTTGTTTATTTATATTTGGATTGCTTTCATATAATTGATAAAGTTTTTTAAACACATCTCCTGAGGGGGCAATAAAATAATAGGGTGTCGAATAACCGGTACCCATAACATTTCCAACAGCTTTGACGGGCGTTCCAACTACAGGATAATCGTTCGTGATTTCCTCCATGTATTTATCCAAGTTAGAAAACTTGTCTTCAAACGCCATAGCATATAACCCACCCTTAATTGCATTTTCCACTTGCCCCTCCTGTGACCAAACGCTATCAGTCTCGATCTTTTTAGTTTTGATATCAATAGGCACAATAGCAAACGTGTAAAAATGCGGTTCGCCAACCGACTCCACAAAAACCGAAACACCATCAGCCGCACTAACAATGTTATGGACTGCTACCTCGGTTTTATATTTATCTTTGAAAAAGTGCTGGACCGCCTTTTCTACTTCATTATGGTGCTCATTGGCGATCTGGCCAGTTTCCGGACGGCTATCCCTCAACGTATAACCTTGACCCGTATACTCCTGAATGGGAACAAAATTTTCTTTTTCGTATTCATTTTTCTTGTCATCTACAGTATTTGTTTCATGTTTATTCGTTTTATCATTTGACTTGGAATCATCCATAGGAAAGCAACCTCCTAATATTAGCGATAGCACAAATAGCGGTATAAAAAACTTTTTCATCTTAACACCTCTGAAAATATGTAATTGGCT
Source organism: Lentibacillus songyuanensis (assembly GCF_039548255.1). Classification (NCBI taxonomy): domain Bacteria; kingdom Bacillati; phylum Bacillota; class Bacilli; order Caryophanales; family Bacillaceae; genus Lentibacillus; species Lentibacillus songyuanensis. The sequence continues at coordinate 36,472 of NZ_JBCLVH010000032.1, read as the reverse complement.
TATAAATCGTCATTATTATTTTCAAGTATACTGCATACAGATTTGAATGCTAGTGGAGATTAAAAAAATTCAAAAAATAGGCGAAACGTCATGGCAAGATTCATTCTATAGAAGGGTTAACAGAGTATAGGTCTTGTATGAACTAAACCACCAGCTGAAAATGACGGATAATTGTGGACCTGTCCGAGATTACGAAAAGGTAAAACTGCCCCGTTCTGAAAAATTCTGTTTCTCGCCTCTTTCGCCGAAGCCCTCGTCCGTTTTCTACCAAGTGAATATGTAAAAGTATTTTTTTCAGCGATCTCCGCCGGTCCCCGTGTCTCATGGTCCATTTTTAAAATTTTGTATTGACGGAAGTTTTTATATAATATATAATTCCTATCAAGTTAGTAAGATTTGGTTTTTTTTCACCTTTCTATATATACGAAGGGAGGTTTATAAATGGGCGAGACGTTGATTACGTACAATCATTTTCCTGGTGATCCTTTTGGCGATTTACACCCAGACGGCGAGACAAAAGGAGCGGCAGAAATTCTGCAATGGGCCTATGAGCAATATGGGGACGATGTTATTTATGCTTGCAGTTTTGGTGCGGAAGGGATGGTGTTAATTGATTTAATTTCGAAAGTGAAACCGAATGCGACGGTTGTATTTTTAGATACGTCGATTCATTTTCAGGAAACGTATGATTTGATTGATAAAGTTAAAGCAAGTTATCCCGAACTATGTATCCAGTTGAAAAAGCCAGAAATAACGTTGGAAGAGCAAGCAGCAGAGTATGGATCTGCTTTATGGGCACGAACCCCTGATCAATGCTGCTTCATTCGTAAAATAAAACCGCTGGAAGACGTGTTACAAGGTGTGCCCGCATGGATTTCTGGTCTGCGCCGGGAACAGTCACTTAGTCGAAAGCAGACTGATTTTGTCAATAAGGATGAACGTTTCAAGTTGATTAAAATTTGTCCGCTTATTCATTGGACATGGAAGAATGTATGGTCGTATATCAAAAAATATGATTTACCATATAATGAGTTACACGACCAGGGCTATCCAAGCATTGGCTGTATTCCATGTACCGCACGAGTAACCGATTCTAATGATTCTCGAGCAGGCAGATGGTCCGGATTTGCTAAAACCGAGTGTGGATTGCATACCCCGGGAAATGACGGATAGGCTTAGAGAAATAACGTTTATCTTAAACCTGACTAAATAAATATGTTTAATTGTATTAATGTAGATTAAGCGACGAGATTCCACCCCGATGAAATTTACACGTACAACATGAAGCTAAGAATTGAAAATTTCCGTGTGAGGTGAATTTATTTTGGAATTACAGGTAACCAATAGTCCGTTTCATCCAGAACAAATCGATATGCTGCAGCGTCTTCTTCCAACCCTAACAGAGACGCAGAAAATTTGGCTGAGTGGATATTTGGCAGCAACGTATACAAAAAAGCCAGGAGCAGTGGTGCCGAATCAGGACACAGCATCAGCAAATGCTGTGGCGCAATCAGCCTTAAGAGAAATAACGATCTTGTTTGGATCCGAGACTAGCAATGGGCAGACGTTGGCAGAGGAGCTAACGAAGAAAATAGCGGGGCAAGGTTTTCATGTAACATGCCAGGCATTAGATGATTTCAAGGTGAAAAAGTTAAAAGATGTTCAGGATTTGCTGATTGTAACAGCTACACACGGGGAAGGGGACCCACCTGATAACGCCATTTCTTTTTATGAGTATTTGTATAGCAGGAAGGCACCTAAACTAAAGGATGTGCGTTTTTCTGTCCTTTCCTTGGGGGATCAATCGTATGAGTTTTTCTGTCAAACGGGCAAAGATTTTGATAAACGATTAGAGGAGTTAGGAGGCGAACGACTCTATCCTCGGGTTGATTGCGATGTTGATTTTGATGAACCGGCGGCTGAATGGATAGAAGGTGTATTAAAAAAATTGGATGAAGCGAAAGAAGCAAGTCCAGCGGCTGCTCTCACGCCGAATCAGCAAGGAAGACCCTCGCAGGAGCCAGACTCACCAGCTTATTCCAGAACCAATCCATTTAAGGCAGAAATCCTGGAAAACCTTAATCTCAATGGGGATGGATCAAATAAGGAGACTCGTCATTTGGAGTTATCTCTGGAAGGCTCCAATCTTTCTTACGAGCCTGGAGATAGTTTGGGAATCGTTCCGGAAAATGACCCAAATCTGGTAAACCAGTTGATCCATGAAATGAACTGGGATCCAGAAGAAATTGTTCCCATCAATAAAAAAGGGGAAACAAGGTCCGTATTTGATGCATTGCATACGAACTTGGAGATTACCTGTCTGACAAAACCATTAATGATGAAAGCAGCTGATATTTTTCAAAATGATAAGTTGATAGAACTTGTGGCACCAGAGCAAGCACAGGTATTGAAAGATTACCTGGAAGGAAGGGATCTGCTTGATTTGATCAGTGATTTTCCCCCAACACGGGAGTTGATGCCACGTGACTTTGTGCAGATTCTCCGAAAAATTCCGCCACGCCTTTATTCGGTTACAAGTAGTTATAAAGCGAACCCGGATGAGGTCCATTTAACGATTGGAACCGTACGCTATCAAGCGCATGGTCGGAAGCGAGTCGGGGTTTGCTCGGGACAGTCATCAGAACGGGCGGAACCTGGTAATCGATTGCCGGTTTATGTCCAGCGCAATCCAAATTTTAAACTTCCTGACGACCCGAATATTCCGGTAATTATGGTTGGACCAGGTACTGGAGTCGCCCCATATCGATCGTTTATGGAGGAACGAGAAGAGTTGGATGTAAAAGGGAAAACATGGTTATTCTTTGGTGATCAGCATTTTTCTAGTGATTTCCTTTACCAGGTAGAATGGCAGAATTGGCTGAAGGAAGGTTATCTGACCAGGATGGATGTCGCGTTTTCACGAGATCTTGCGGAAAAAGTATATGTCCAGGACATGATGATGGAAAATAGCCACGATCTTTACCAATGGCTTCAAGAAGGTGCCCATGTTTATATCTGTGGTGATGAAAAAAGAATGGCGAAAGATGTTCATCAGACGTTACGAACAATCATGGAACTAGAAGGCGGTATGCGTGAGGAGGAAGCGGAACAGTTTTTGAAAGATATGCGCAGGCAGAAGCGATACCAGCGTGATGTTTATTAATATGATTCACACGGAAAGGAGTTTTTGCAAATGGCAGAGCATGATGGGTTTGAACAGCCTGGACCCCCAAGTGATCTGGAGCGAATCAAGAATGAAAGCAACTATTTGCGGGGGACGATTCAAGAAGGATTGAACGATCGAATCACGGGAGCGATTTCCGATGATGATACCAAATTATTAAAATTTCACGGCAGCTATCAACAAGATGACCGTGATATTCGTGATGAACGGCGGCGAAAAAAACTGGAACCAGCTTATCAATTTATGCTGCGTGTTCGTGCGCCAGGTGGTGTTGCTACACCTGAACAATGGATGGTTATGGATGATCTGGCGGCTAAATATGGGGATGGAACCTTAAAATTAACGACCCGACAATCGTTTCAAATGCACGGAATTTTGAAGTGGAACTTGAAGCAGACAATCAAAGAAGTCAATGAAGCATTAATGGATACCTTAGCTGCTTGTGGCGATGTGAATCGGAATGTCATGTGCAATCCCAATCCATACCAATCGGCAGTACATGCAGAGGTTAATGCATTGGCAAATCAGCTTAGTGCACACCTATCACCAAAAACGAAAGCATATCATGAGATCTGGCTTGATGGTGAGAAGGTTGTGGATACCAGAGAAGAAGAAGAAGCAGAACCAATATATGGCCGTTTCTACTTACCACGGAAGTTTAAAATTGGTTTAGCCGTTCCCCCTTCGAATGATATTGATGTGTTTTCACAGGATCTGGGATTGATCGCGATACTAAAGGATGGCAATTTGACAGGATTTAATGTAGCGGTTGGCGGCGGAATGGGCAGTACCCATGGCGAATTAGAAACGTATCCACAGGTTGCCCGCGTGATCGGGTTTTGTCCAAAAGACAGTGTTATTGAGTTGGCAAAGAACGTGATGGCGATTCAGCGGGATTATGGCAATCGTTCGAATCGGAAGAATGCCCGCTTTAAATACACGATTGATGCACGGGGGCTTGATTGGTTTAAGGAAGAGTTAACCAAACGACTGGGCTGGGAATTAGCTGCCGCCCATGCATACCATTTTGACCATAATGGCGATCGCTATGGCTGGGTAAAGGGTGACGGCAAATGGCATTTAACATTGTTCTTGCAGAATGGCCGCGTGAAGGATGCGGATAACGATTTGATAAAAACGGGATTAAGGGAAATTGCGAACGTTCATACCGGGGATTTCCGACTAACACCTAATCAGAACTTGATTATCGCGAATGTAACCGAGGAAAAAATGCAGCAAATCAATGAATTGGTAAAAACGTATGGATTGACACAAGGAAAACAGCATTCGGCATTAAAACGGAATTCGATGGCATGTGTAGCTTTTCCGACATGTGGATTAGCAATGGCGGAATCGGAGCGATACCTTCCAGTTCTTATCGAAAAAATAGAAGAAATTTTAGACGAGGTTGGGTTACGTGAAGAAGAAATTGTCATTCGCATGTCCGGATGCCCTAATGGCTGTTCACGACCAGCGCTTGCGGAGATTGCCTTTATTGGGAAGGCCCCAGGAAAATACAATATGTATATTGGCGGTGGATTTACCGGGGACCGCTTAAACCGGCTGTATCGGGAAAATATCGGGGAGAAGGAAATCTTGGAAAATCTTCGTTCCATCTTACCCGATTATGCCAAAAATCGTCAGGATGGGGAACATTTTGGTGATTACGTCATTCGTGCCGGTTATGTGGATGAGGTAAAGGATGGGCGTGATTTTCATCCAACCAATTCGTTTAAAGCATGAAAAAACATTCAGAGGGAAAATGGGGTGACATGATGGGGAAAGTTTATTTAGTAGGAGCGGGCCCAGGTGATCCGGATTTGATAACAGTAAAGGGAATCAAAGCACTCCAACAATCAGACGTCATTTTATATGACCGCCTAGTGAATACCGCATTGCTTGCACATGCTCCTGAAAAGACGGAATTGGTTTATTGCGGTAAAGGTCCCAATCAGCATTCACTTACCCAAGATGTAATCAATAATCTACTTTATCAGTTCGCCAGTCAGAGCAAAGTTGTCACCCGCTTAAAGGGCGGGGATCCATTTATTTTTGGCAGAGGCGGTGAAGAAGCAGTATTTTTACAGACTAAGGGAATTGCCTTTGATATCATCCCAGGTATTACTTCTGGGTCAGCAGCACCAGCATATGCCGGCATTCCATTGACACACCGGGATTACAGTTCTTCGGTAGCGTTTATTTCCGGGGTAAACAAAAGCATGGATGAATCGGAAAAGTACTGGGAGCATCTGGCACAAGGAATGGATACGCTTTGCATCTATATGGGCGTGAAAAATCTCGCGTGTATTTGCGGGAAATTGATTCGTTATGGCCGCAGTGCAGATACTCCTGTTGCAGTGATCCATTGTGGAACCACGGAGCAACAGCAAACCGTAACTGGAACATTGGCTACCATTGCAGAACAGGCCAGTGTGATTAAAAATCCGGCTATGATTGTGATAGGTGAGGTTGTACGAATGCGGGAACAATTGCAATGCTTTGAGCAGCAAGCAATGGAAGATGAATTTCCGATGCATGCCATCAGCGGGTGATTGGAGAGGTGCATATGCAAGGTGTACTATACGTTAGCCATGGAAGCAGGATGCTTGAGGCAACGTCGGAAGCGATGCGATGTATTACCGATGTAAAAAAACAGGTGGATGTACCACTTCAGGAAATTTGTTTCCTGGAATTAGCAGAGCCAACCGTAGAGCAGGGGATGAAAAAGCTTGTGAATCAAGGAGCTTCAAGAATAGCGGTGGTCCCGGTGTTGCTGCTGAGTGCTGGGCATTATTACAAGGATATACCAGATAAACTAAGCGAAGCCAGGGAGCGGTACCCATCTATTACCTTTACCTATGGTCAGCCGTTGGGGGTACAGGATCGCTTTATTCAAATTTTGATGCAACGAATTGCAGAAACAGGCCGAGCGGTTGGATCTGATTCAAAAATATTACTTGTTGGACGGGGAAGTCACAATCCTCAGACCAAAAGTGATGTGGAAATGGTCAGGGCAAAGCTGGGCGACCAGAGACCTGCTACACCTGTCGATTGCTGCTTCTTGGCTGCCTGTAATCCCACTTTTGACCAACAGCTGCAGGTTTCCTTACGAGAGGGATTTTCTACGTTATTCATTGTTCCTTATTTATGGTTTACCGGGGTCTTGATGCATTCGATTCACAAGAAAGTGAGCGAGCAGATGAAGCAGAAGACAGATATTATCGTTTGCCAGCAGCTGGGGGATCATCCAGTGATGAAAGCCGCATTGAAACAGCGTGTTTATGAAGCATTGTAATAGATAGTTTTGATTCCACGCTTAACGGATTGTCATATCCCCACTGAGAGAAATTTATTCTAGTGGAGTTCATAGCAAAAAGGATGGTAGCGAATGGCGGTTACACCTTTCATGATTGATTTGGCCAATAAAAGGGTCGTTATTGTTGGTGGCGGACGCGTTGCTGTGCGAAGGATTCGCTATTTGCTGGCAAGTGGAGCATGCATGACGGTAATCAGTCCGGAACTAAGCAAAGAAGTTCGTTCATTATGGAAAAGCGGAATTTTTTACTGGAAGCAAAAGATTGTTGAAGCAGATGATCTTACCGGTGCTTTTCTAATCATCGTTGCGACGAATGATGCGACAGTGAATCAGGCTGTTATCGAGGCGGCACCGAAAACAGCGTTGATAAATGTGGTGACAGATGCCGAGCAAGGGGATGTACAGTTTCCTGCTCATTTGCAGCAAGGGAAGTTGTCGATCAGCATTGCCACAAATGGAGCAAGTCCTATGTTGGCCGGAGAAATAAAGCGTCAGCTAGCAGCGATGTATGATCAAAACTATCGAGAATATGTTGATTTTTTAGATGCGTGCCGGAAGTTAATTAAACGGTTGTTGTTGACGAAGCCGGCACAAAAGCAATTACTACGAGAACTGCTTGATGAAAGGTTTTTAAATAAACAAAAGCAGGTGTTCATGATGGAATGGTTGAAAAGTTTGGAAAGGATAGAAAAACATGCTGAGCTGCTTAGATGGAAAACGGATCAAAAATAAAAGAGGCTGATGGTGATCGACTGCTAAAAAATAGGAAAAGGAGGCTTTTCACATGACGTTAACGAACGAAACCATACCTGCTGCCATTCGTCCCCATGGCGGGAAACTCATCCAACGGGAAGCTGCTGGAGCAAGACAAGAAGCACTGTTAGATGAGGTGCGGACGATGAAGCAGCTAACGCTGGATGCTTGGAGTTTATCTGACCTGGAGCTCATGGCCATTGGAGGTTTTAGTCCATTAACCGGTTTTATGGGGCAAGAAGATTATGAACGCGTTGTAGAAGATATGCGTTTAGCGGATGGGACCATTTGGAGTATCCCAATTACGCTGCCCGTGACACGGGAGCAAGCAGATATGTATGAGATTGGTGAGACGCTTGCACTTGTAGGGGAAGACAATGTGACCTATGGTGTCCTTCATTTGACGGAAATATATCCTTATGACAAGGAAAAGGAAGCAAAGTTTGTCTATGGTACAACAGACAAACTCCATCCTGGTGTGAAAAAGATTCATCAGAAAGGGGAGGTATATCTGGGTGGATCAATCGAGTTATTGCAACGGCCGAGACACGATCAATTTTCGGATTTTTACCTTGATCCGGCAGAAACGAGAAAGATGTTTGCTGATTTGGGATGGAAAACGATTGTTGGCTTCCAAACGCGTAATCCAGTTCACCGGGCCCATGAATATATTCAGAAGAGTGCGTTGGAATCAGTCGATGGATTATTACTCAACCCACTAGTAGGCGAAACGAAATCGGATGATATTCCAGCTGACATTCGCATGGAAAGCTACCAGGTTATTTTAGATACGTATTATCCGGCTGAACGAACACGATTGGTTATTTATCCGGCTGCAATGCGTTATGCGGGTCCGAGAGAAGCGATCCTGCATGCGATTGTTCGGAAAAATTATGGCTGCACCCACTTTATTATTGGTCGTGACCATGCCGGAGTTGGAGATTATTATGGCACTTACGAAGCACAGGAACTCATTTCCCAATACGAGGAAGAGCTTGGCATCAACCTATTCAAATTTGAGCATGCCTTCTATTGCACAAAATGTGAAAGCATGGGAACGAAAAAAACATGCCCGCATGACCCGCAGTTTCATGTTCATTTAAGTGGCACGAAGGTACGGGAAAAACTGCGAAATGGGGAGTCATTACCGAAAGAATTTTCCCGTCCTGAGGTAGCGGCAGTACTAATGAAGGGGTTAAAGCAAATTTAACTAGAGGTTGTGATGGCAGGATGAAAATGAGAGGCGAATCAACGAATATTGTTTGGCATCAGTCTGAGGTAACAAAGGAAGAAAGACAAAAACAAAACGGTCATCAAAGTGCAATCATTTGGTTTACTGGCTTGTCTGGATCAGGGAAATCAACTGTTTCCGCAGCATTAGAAAAGCAGTTGCACGATTTAGGCATCCACTCCTATCGTTTAGATGGAGATAACGTACGGCACGGCTTGAATAAAAACTTAGGATTTAGTCCGGAGGAGCGTTCGGAAAATATCCGCCGCATTGGAGAGGTTGCCAAATTGATGGTTGATGCGGGATTGATCACGTTAACCGCGTTTATTTCTCCATACCGTGCGGATCGTGATAATGTTCGCGCGTTGCTTGGTGACCGGGAATTTATTGAAGTGTATGTAAAATGTGGATTAAAAGTGTGTGAAGAACGTGATCCAAAAGGGTTGTATCAAAAAGCACGTGCTGGTGAAATTAAGGGGTTTACTGGCATTGATTCCCCTTATGAAGCACCTGACGATCCTGAAATTATCATCAACACAGAACAGCACACCATCGAACAATCAACCCGAATGATTATAAGTTATTTAGAAAAATACGGATATATGTAGTGGAGCAGAAGTTTTTTTCTGTTCCATTTTTCTTCTGGTTTTGATGAGGCATGGAGAGAGGTCAAAACCTTTGATAAACGTAGCACATAGAGCTTATTCCACGAATTCCGTAATTTAGTAATTGCTGTAAAAAGGTACAAAAATTGCCGATAAATAGGAGAATTGATACTTTTTCACTGTTTCATTTCAGGCAGGAATTTCCTTTGTTTTGTTGAATTAGTATGGTATATGTTCATGAAGCAGGAGATGATGTTTATGTATCAAACTGTTATCGAACCACGTGTTTCTGAGACAGATGGGATTGGGCATATCAATAATACAACGGTACCCATTTGGTTTGAGGCAGGGCGAAATGAGATTTTTAAGTTATTCACACCTGATGATAACTTTGCGAACTGGCGAATGATTATATTAAATATGAACGTCGATTATGTGCAGCAAATTTATTTTGGGACACCGGTACATATCTTCATCTGGGTAAAAAAGCTAGGTAACTCCAGTTTGCAATTATATGAAGAAATGTGGCAGAGTGGGCGGTTATGTGCAAAAGATACGGTCACCTATGTTAATTTCAATGTGCAAACACAAATGTCAGAATCGATTTCTGGAAGTATCAGAGAGGAACTGGAAAAACATTATAAGGAGCAGGATGAAAGGTAGTATGATGAATTTGCCCTAGAAGGAGTTGCGAAGATGGAGAATGTAGTGGTTGAGACAAGATATGGTAAGGTGAAAGGGGAGCGAACTGGCAATGTTTCGGTGTGGAAGGGTATCCCTTATGCCAAGCCGCCGGTTGGAAAATTACGGTTTCGTCCGCCCGAATCACTAGAGGCTTGGAACGGCGTTTATGATGCAACATCGTTTGGCGCTGTTGCCATGCAGCCGGAAAGCCCGTTGATGAGTGTTTTAGAAGGCGGTGATCATGTAGACATGAGCGAGGATTGCCTGAATCTAAATATCTGGTCACCAGCAGCCGATGGAAAACGTCGTCCAGTAATGGTATGGGTTCATGGCGGTGCTTTTATGAATGGTGCCGGATCCAGCGAGATATATGATGGAACGTCTTTTGCAACAAATGGAGACGTTGTCGTCGTGACACTTAATTATCGTCTAGGTGTAATGGGATTTTTACATCTGGAGGATGAGCAATACGCGGCATCTGGGAATTGCGGCATTTTAGACCAGATCGAGGCATTAAAATGGGTAAAGGAAAACATTGAAGCTTTTGGTGGAGACCCTGAACAAATTACTATTTTTGGAGAATCAGCAGGTGCGATGAGTATCGGCATTTTGCTAGCGATTCCGGCTGTGAAAGGTCTATTCCATCAAGCGATATTGCAAAGTGGCGCGGCAAGAAACGTACTGACGACTGAAAGGGCTACCAGAGTAACCACAAAGGTCTTACGTAATTTGGGCATCGATTCAGGCGACTTGTCTCGTCTCGGTGATATTCCAGCCGAAGAAATTTTGCAGGCAGCAAAAGATATTCCTCCGATGGCACTTGGCCCTGTCATGGATGGCTATGTAATTCCGGAACACCCTGAAACCCTATTGGCTAAAGGTGCGAGCAAAGATGTACCGATCCTCATTGGAACAAATAAAGATGAATACCGGTTATTTACATTTTTTGATCTAACTTGGCAACAGATAGATGAAGCGGAGATAAAACGCCGTTTGCATAAAATGTTCGGACCACTTTGGCAAAAGATCCAAGCCGAATTAGCTGGGCAAACTTTAAATCAGCAGCTATTTGAGCGTTTGATGTCGACACATGTGTTTACGTTTCCGGCTATACGTTTAGCAGAACTGAAGCTGCATGAAAATGCCCAGGTATGGATGTATCGTTTTGACTGGGAGAGTCCTGTATTTGGTGGGGGATTGAAATCTTCTCATGCAATGGAAATCCCGTTTGTTTGGGATAACCTTGACAAGCAAGGGATGGAGGCTCTTATTGGCGATGCACCAGATCAACACATGGCAGAGCAAATGCATCAAGCTTGGATTGCGTTTGCGCATCATGGTAACCCCAATCATTCAGATCTACCTGATTGGAAACCATATGACACAGAGAACAGGACAACAATGATATTTAACACAGAAAGCAAACTGGTAAACGACCCAAATCAAGCAGAACGACATATTTTTGAATAGTGATAGAGAAACCGGGGCAGAGCTTGCCCAAAACGGGCGAGAATCTGCTTAGAACGGGCGAGAGCATGACACAAACGGGCCGGAACCTGTCCAAAACGGGCGAGGGCAAGCCAGATACGGAGAGCTGTGGAAGTTTTCAGTACAGGTCAATGTCACTTTTACAACGGTCCCTACCTGACCCAGTGTTTCTTCGTGTGCTAAAATACTTGGGTACAGTGTAAGGATTTTTACCTTTTTGAGGAGGAAGAAAAATGGGTAATGGAGGAGACGAAATGCCAGAAAGAAAACAAGCAACCTATGTGGAAGTTATTGGTGATACGGTGTATGGAAAACACTTAATGACTACAATCATCATTAGTATTTTTCTTGGCCTTGGCGCTTTTCAGCTTGGAAAGCATATTTTCCCTAAATTTGCTCCAGAGAATATGGTGCCATCCTATTCCTTGCTTTTAGGGATAGCCGGGACGTTAGTTGCCCTGATTGTGAATGCCCTGTTGTTTAAGCCAAAACGAAAATTAATCGAAATGCCTGGTTCCAATGAAGAATTACGTATGGTATATCACGATCTGCAGTTAGATCTCACCGAAGAACGTGAAAGTATCCAGAATGATCCTGTGACCATGGCCGAAATGAAGGAACAGGGAGTCTATGAAATGTTTTTTTCTAAAGAGGAGGGAGGGAAGCAGTGAGCCAGTTATTCATTGCGATTCTATTAGCGTTATTAGCAGCCGTAATATTTACTATGATAGGGCTTGTTTCAGGTTCAGATGAAACGGCCATTCTGGTACCAATTACGCTAATTGTGGTGTTATTAGGCGCTCCACCAGTTGCGGTATTTGCATTTTTCATGGCAGCAGTATTATCCAAGCATCTTACCCATGCAATCCCAACGACGTTAATGGGGGTGCCTGGTGATACAACAGCGGCACCGATGTTAGAGCATGCTGATTTTTTACGCCGGATCGGGATGCCGCATATTGCATTGAGAAAGATGATCTCCGGGGGCATCATTGGGGCTTTTATCGCATTGCCTGTATCCCTATTGTTTGCTTTATTTTTAAGTCAATTTGGTACTTTCTTTCAGGAAAATGCCGGAATTATCTTTACCATTGCAGCGGTTTTAATTGGTTATTTTTCGAAAGGTCGTTGGGTCAGTATTTTGCTTATTTTACCAATTGGGATGATCTTTCAAGGGTTAGATTTGATTAGTTCAACGATATTGGACAAACATCTCTCTATTAGTTTTTTCTTAGGCATTGCTATTGGACCGATGTTATCTGATTTACTAATGGCAACATCTCGAAGTTCGAGGGCCGAAGTACAGCGGGATCACATGAATACGTATAAGCTTGCGCCAGAAAAGAAAACTTGGTCGGGTTATTTTCCCAACCCTTTTAAAGTTCTAACCAAAAAACAAAGTGCCGAGGCTGCCGGAACCTCACTGTTGTCTTCATTTACGTTTGCACTAAGTCCGGTGGGGATGACGTCATTAATGGGGGAGTTAGTCGGTTCCCGTATCAAGGGCCAGTATAAAAAGACAACAAGCAGTTTGGCTACCATGAATGGGGTAACTGAATCAACCTATATCGCTGAAACGATCATTCCTCTAGTAGCGTTTGGAATCCCATTAAGCCCGGTAGCGTTAGGCCCAGGGGCAGCATTGTTTAATGCACCACCGATATTCACCAGTGAACCGGTACATAATTTACATAATTTGCTCTCGCCGATGGATTTCTTACTGTATGGATTCATTGGGATTGTTATTGCGGCTGTTATTGCATATCCTTTTTCGATGAATTATGCACGAAAAGCAACGGTGCTTGTGATGAAGTATATTAACCAAGAAGCAATTATTGGTATGTTTATTGGTGTGGTTGTATTACTGTCATTTTATGAAGGATCGCTTGCCGGTACACTCGTCACATTTTCCATCGCTATTCTGGGAGGAATGTTAAACCGATTTTTAGGTGTTGGCGTTGGGGTCCAATTTATGATTTATTATGGATCAGGATGGATGATCACTGCCTTGTTTGGCCTTTAGGTGGGATAGAAGGAGATCACTGAAAAGTCATCTATGTTGATTTGGAGCAAAGATTAATCCAGTACGAGAGAAAAGCATATACCCTACCATGATAGCTAGAGACCTGGTTATTATGGTAGATTTTGTTGTTCGTCAATCGGGACAAGGGTCCTGTCCGAGACCACTGAAAAAGCATCTTCTAATAGATAGATTGTGCTGTTATCTCGTGTGATTGTTTTCCAGTGATCTCGACCTGTCCCAGGATCTCAGCATCGTGTTATACTGGGGATACTAGTTTTGTAGGAGGGGAGTGTTTTAAATGAAGTTTTTTCATACAGCAGATTGGCATTTGGGTAAGCTTGTGCAAGGGGTTTATATGACGGAAGATCAGTCGTACATACTGGAGCAATTCATACAAGCGGTGGAACAGGAAAGACCGGATGCGGTGATTGTTGCAGGGGATTTGTATGATCGTGCCGTCCCACCGACCGAAGCTGTTCATTTACTCAATCATGTACTGGAAACAATTGTGTTAAAGCTGAAAATACCTGTCTTGGCGATTGCTGGGAACCATGATAGTCCAAGTCGCCTGAACTTTGGCAGTAAGATCATGGAAAACAATGGCTTGTTTATGGTGGGAAATCTAGTAAAAGATCCAGCCCCTGTTGTGCTTCATGATGAACATGGGGAGGTGCATTTTCATCTGGTTCCTTATACAGATCCAAGCGTTGTCCGGCACGTATTTGCCGATGAAACAATTCGCACACATGAAGATGCCGCCAAGACAATTGTGGATGAGATTACTAAAAAAATGGACCAAACGAAACGACATGTATTTATTGGCCATTCCTTTGTCACCCCCTTTGGCGAACAAGAGGAAAATACGAGTGATTCGGAGCGGCCTCTTTCAATTGGCGGGGCAGAATATGTGGATGCCCGTCATTATGCTCCCTTCCACTACACCGCATTGGGCCACCTGCACCAGGGACACTATGTATCTAGTGAAACGATCCGCTATGCCGGTTCCATTTTAAAATATTCGATTTCCGAGGAGCGTCATAAGAAAGGATTTCTTGTTGTCGACATAGATGCAAACGGACAAGTTACCATTGAAAAGCGCAACCTCATTCCGAAACGTGACATACGGACGGTTGAGGGAACGATGGACGAGCTGTTAATACAACCGGTCAATGAGGATTATGTGTTTGTCCGGCTGTTGGATGAAACCCCTGTCCTTTCCCCAATGGAAAAAATTCGCTCCGTCTTTCCAAATGCCATGCATATAGCACGGAAAAACTATTTGCTTGCCCCGGTCGCTGAACGTGAGGGAACCAGCGACCGCAGAAATCGTAGTCAGTTGGAACTTTTTCATGCCTTTTACCAGGAAGTCAAAGGGGAAGCAGCTTCTGAAGAAACGGAGACCATTTTCAAAGATGTGCTGGATGAACTGTTGACGGATGAAAATGAGGCGGCCCAAGATAACAAACAACAGGATTATGTCACCCATTAAGGAAGGGGAGCGAATCGAATGAGACCAGTTACCTTAACGATGACGGCTTTTGGTCCGTATAAAGATAAAGTAGTCATTGATTTCAACGAATTACAGGACAATCAATTATTCGTTATTTCCGGGAATACCGGCGCCGGAAAGACAACCATATTTGATGGCATCTGCTTTGCGCTATATGGATCGGCCAGTGGACAGGATCGGGAAAATAATGCGATGCTGCGCAGTCAATTTGCTGCTGATGATACCCAGACATCTGTGGAACTTGTATTTGAATTGCATGGCAGAACATATCGGATTCTTCGCCAGCTTGGCCATGTTAAACAAGGAAATAAAACGAAAACAGGTGAACAATATGAATTTTATGAGCAGGTAAATGGCGAAGAATTTCCTGTTGTGGACAGGCAGATTGTCTCAGAGATTGATAAAAAAGTAGAAGCGTTGCTGGGACTGACACAGGACCAATTTAAACAAATCGTGATGCTTCCTCAAGGAGAATTTCGCAAACTATTAACCTCGCAAACGGAAAACAAAGAGGACATTCTCCGCCGTCTGTTTAAAACGGAACCCTACAAGCATATTAGTGAGCGTCTCCGCTATAAAAAAGACTTGGTCGAAGAGGGATTCAAACAGGAAAAACAAGCACGGGATACGTTTATCCAAAATATTTCGGCCACATTGCCTAAACGTGAGGCATCGCCCGTTTTTCAAGTACTGGAGGAAGACTATTACAATGTGAACCAAATTCTTGCAGCGCTAGATCAGGAAGTAGCCTTTTACCGGGAAAAAATTCAAACGGATCAACAGGCATATGAACAAGCTTATCAAGCACACGACAAAAAGCAAACGGAATTTCATACGGCGAAAGGATTAAATGAACGTTTTCAAGAACTGGAAGAAAAACAGGCCCGTATGCAAGAATTAGAAAAACAAACATCGGATTATACGGAGAAAGAAAAACAGCTGCAACAGGCTGACAAGGCGGCTGGATTAGAGCCATATGAAAAGCAGTCATCGGAGTGGCGTCAGGATGAGCGGGCAAAAAAACAAAATGTAGAAGTCGCTGAAAGATCCCTCCAACAAGCAGACGAAACGCTAAATGATCGTATGCACATTTATAAAGAGGAAGAGAAAAAGTCGCCTGAGCGTGAAGATGCCCGCCGAAAGCTGGACCGGTTACAGGGGTACCTCCCCGTTGTACAAGAGCTGGATCAGCAAAAAAAAGAGTTACAGGATCTACAAAACAAAGGAAAGCGTACGTTACAAGTTGTGACAGATGTGCAAACGCAACGAAACGAAAAGAAGCGTCAGTTGGACAGGCAAACTGTTGAAATGAAACGGCTGGATGAGAAGGTTGATCAATTACCAGACAAACAGGAGCGTTTGTTAGAGTTAGGCAAACAATCTGACTTATTGAAGGATTATTTGGAAACCTTGGCGAAGCAAACCGAATTGGATCAGACCTCACAAGTTAAAAAACAGGCTTTTTCCAGCGAAAAACAAGTCTATCACGAGTTGGAGACAGCATGGCTAAGCAATCAGGCGTTTGTTTTGGCTAGTCATTTGCGTGATGGTGAGAATTGTCCCGTTTGCGGCAGTAAGGAGCATCCGAATAAGGCGACTAATATCGCTGACGCCGTGACGAAAGAACAATTGGAAGCAGCGAAACGAGCGCTCGATCAAACGGATGAAGCTTATCGTACCGCATCAGTAAAGGCAGCATCGAATCAAGCGTTGCTACAAGAAAATGCACAGAAACTCCGAGATCTTTCGATTGCAACAGATGAGGCGGAAACAGCGAGGGACCGTATTGTTACGGCGGGGAAACAATTGAAGGCAGAAGTGCTGGAATTACGAGCTTCTAAAAAGAAATTGCAAACGTTAAAGGAAGCGCAAGAAAATTTACAGCATGCATGTACACAGTTGGAAGAAAAACAGGAAAAGTTAGACAAGGATTATCAGGGCTTCAAAACGGCCTATGAAAAGGCCCATGCAGTTTATCAGCACCAGCTACAGCAAATCCCGGAAGAAGTACAGGTCTTAACTGAGCTGAACAAGCAAATCAAAGAAACTGACAAGTGGAAGTTGCAACTGGAACAAGCCTGGGAGACAGCGCAAAAACAGTTACAACAGGCAAAGGAAATCCAAACAAAAGCAACATCTAATTTGGAGCATGCTAATAAACAGTTAGCAGAAACAACAGCAAAGCGGGCGCAAGCGGAGCAGCGGTTTCGTGAAGTGCTTGACAAGTCCGGATTTTCCACGGAGGAAACCTACACCTTAGCTAAGCTTCCTGAGCAAAAACGGCAGGATTTACGGCAAGTTATCGAGCAATTTAAGCAGAACCTGTCGATAACGAAACAGCAAGTACAAGAATTGCAAGTGTCATTAAAGGATAAGAAAAAAGTAGATTTGGATGCATTGCAGGAACAATTGACAACGTTAAAACAGGCGTATGAATTGGCTTTAAATAAACGGGATCAGTCAAAAGCCTATTACCAGGATGCCGGCACACTAATGGCTAATATCCGAAATGCGAATGAACAGGTAAAGGCTGCGGAAAAACAGTTAGGCACAATCACGGATTTGTATGATGTTCTGAGGGGGCAAAACAGCCGGAAAGTGTCATTTGAACGGTATTTACAAATTGAATATTTAGAGCAAATTATTGAATCGGCCAATTATCGTCTGCGAAGATTGTCGAATGGACAGTTTCTATTAATCCGCAGTGAACGGCAGGAATCGCACGGCAGGCAAAGTGGGCTTGGCCTTGATGTCTATGATGCGTATACAGGTCAAACACGGGATGTAAAGACACTTTCAGGAGGCGAGAAATTTAATGCTTCCTTATGTCTGGCGCTTGGGATGTCGGATGTGATTCAAAGCTTCCAGGGAAATATTTCGATTGAGACGATGTTTATTGATGAAGGCTTTGGTTCTTTAGATGAAGAGTCGTTAAATAAAGCAATCGATGCCTTAATCGACTTGCAGCAATCGGGACGAATGATCGGCGTCATCTCGCATGTTCAAGAGCTCAAATCCATATTTCCTGCCGTATTGGAAGTCAAAAAAACAAAGGAAGGACACAGCCGGACACGATTTGTTGTAAAATAGCTGGATAAGGATATATCTTAAATAAAAATCGCCTGCAAAAAAACAGAACCGGTATTACGGCCGATTCTGTTTTTTGAATGGAAAGTAGCGGCTTATTGGAACCCAGCTATAACTATTCGCATTTTAGACGAGCACGATTCAAGTTTAAAAAGGTGGAGAAACTAAGGCCACAAAGGAGTTATCATCATGGTTTCGGCATTTCCGGGTAAAAGGTTTACGTTAAAGTGGAAAATGATTGTGTTGATTAGTGTACTGGTGATCGGGATTTGTGTTATTTTCGGTCTTTTTCTTCATTCATTTATTTCCAAGACGATGGAGGAACAAATGGCCAAGCGGGCGCTAAGTGTGTCGCAAAGTGTGGCCAATATGCCGGAAATACGAGACGCCTTCCAATTGGAGAATCCGGCTTCGGTGATCCAGGAGATTGTTATGCCCATCCAGCAACAGACAGAGGCAGAATTTATTGTTGTGGGGAATACAGAAGGGATCCGTTATTCGCATCCTGATCCGGATAAACTCGGTGAAAAAATGGTTGGTGGGGATAATGAGCGGGCACTGCTTGGTGAGTCGTATATTTCGAAGCGAGTAGGCTCATTGGGATTATCCATTCGTGGCAAGACACCAATCTATGATAATAATGGCGACATTGTCGGTCTTGTCTCGGTTGGCTTTTTGAATGAAGATGTTCAGCATCTTATTCAGCAGCAAAGTAATACCGTGTGGATCACACTGTTACTCATTGTGCTGGTGGGCATCATCGGAGCCATCGGGATTTCTATTTATATCAAACGGTTGTTATCGGGGATGGAACCAGAAGAAATTTCCCAGGTAGTCATTCAAAAGGAAGCAATTTTGCAGTCAACACACGAAGGACTTATTGCCGTTGATGAAGCAGGGATAGTGACAATGATCAATGCCGCGGCCCGAAGGATCTTGTTTTATCATACAGCAGTGGATGATCCTTTCACTGGCAGATCCATTCAGGAAGTCCTCCCACACACAGGATTATTCGCTGTTTTAAAAAATGGAAAGAGCCATTATAACCGGGAGATGGTCCTTGGTGATACCGTTGTCCTTGTCAATCGCATGCCCATTTTTCGCAGATCTGCAATTATTGGTGCGGTAGCAACATTTCGGGAAAAAACCGAACTAGAGCATGTTACCAATGAGTTGTTGCGTGTGAAGCAATATGCCAATGCACAGCGGGCGCAGACACATGAATTTTCCAATAAATTGTATACGATTCTAGGGCTGCTACAATTGGATGAGACCGATGAGGCAATTGCCTTTATCAAAAAGGAAAGTGATAGCCAATTGGAATGGTCCCGGTTTTTAGTGGAGCATGTTGCTGATCCAATGGTGCAAGGACTTCTGCAGGGGAAATTGAATCAGGCAAACGAGCTTGGAATTACCATGTCCATTGATTCCGAAAGCCAGTTGCTGACTCGATTTACTGGGGATAAGCAGGAAGCCTTATTGACAGCGATTGGAAACCTGATTGAAAATGCGATAGACGAATTGAAGCACAACCCGAATGGTCGGCAGGAGATTGCCGTGTTTTTTACCGATATTGGTGAAGATGCCATTGTGGAAGTGGATGATTCTGGACCAGGTGTCGCATCGGAGGATGTGCCGCGTATTTTTGACCAGGGATATTCGACGAAACCAGGATCCAATCGTGGAACAGGCCTTGCATTAACCAAACTTATGTTACAGGAAGTGAACGGAACAATCATGTTAGAAGAAGGAGAGCTTGGAGGAGCTTGTTTTATTGTGACCGTACCAAAGGATGAAGGTGATTAAAATGTCTGATAGCATTCATGTACTTATTATTGAAGATGATTTTCGCATTGCCGCGATTCAGCAGCAATTCGTGGAAAAAGTGGAAGGATATGTTGTTACAAATTGTGTGAAAACCGCTCAGGAAGCACTTGAGTTTTTACAAAGACACGATGGGCAAGTTGATTTGATTCTATTAGATCTATTTATTCCGGATGTCGAGGGATTGGAGCTGTTTTGGCGATTACGTACGCTGTATCATGATGTGGACATCGTCGTCGTCACTGCCGCTACAGAAACGAAGTCAATTAAGGAAATTCTCCGGGGCGGAATTGTAGATTATATTATCAAACCGGTGGATTTTAAACGGTTTGAACAGATGCTTACAAGGTATAAGCAGCGAAGAAACTTTTTGGCATCCCGGGAGATGCTATATCAAGATGACATGGACATGCTCCTAGGTGTGGAAAATCTAGTGGTTCCAACGAATAGATCTAATGGTAAGTTGCCAAAGGGGATTGACCCGATTACGTTGAATGAAATTACCGATTTATTAAAGAAACAAACGACAGACGGCATTACAGCAGTCGAATTGAGTAAACAAATTGGAACAAGTCGTTCAACAGCTCGTCGTTATTTGGAATATCTGGTCGCCATTAAACGCGCACGACCAGCGCTTTTATATGGGAATGTTGGCCGGCCAGAGCGGCAATATATCCTCGTTACGGAAACATAAAATTTATCCCACCCATAACGGACAGCCAACTATGAAGTAAAGACTTACAATTTCGCCTTTGTTCCGTGAAACTTATGAACAAAATGAGTAATATAGAATATAGTCGATTTATGAATAGAAGGTTTATCTCCCTCTTCTATTCATGATATTCTGTAACAAGTTATTCACATGTTAGCGTTTTCAGGATTAGTTACTCTAATTTTGAAAATGGAAGGGAGATTTAACGATGAGTCTTAGTGTAATCGGATTTGCAACGATATTAATTATTGTATTAATACTTATTAGTGGGCGCATGACGCCAATTATACCTTTATTACTCATTCCAATCCTTGGTGCATTTGCTACTGGATTCGGTATGACAAAGATCGGTGATTTCTTTAACGATGGTGTTGCCGATGTCATGAACGTTGCGATCATGTTTATTTTTGCGATATTGTTCTTTGGGATTATGCAGGATGTTGGCTTGTTTGATCCGTTAATCAATGGGTTGATTGCGATTTCACGGGGAAACGTTATTGCCATTAGTGTGGGAAGTGTGTTAATTGCTGCAGTAGCGCAATTGGACGGTTCAGGGGCATCGACCTTTTTAATTACCATTCCAGCATTATTACCACTGTATAAACGGTTGAAAATGAATCCTTATTTACTGTTACTTTTGATTGCTGGAAGCGCCAGTATTATGAATATGCTTCCATGGGCTGGCCCACTTGGACGATCCGCATCCGTCTTGAAGATGGATGTTACCCAACTATGGAGACCGCTGATTCCGATTCAAATTATCGGGATGGTGCTAATGGTTGGATTGGCAGTGCTATTGGGATATCGTGAACAGCGCAGGATCAAAAAACAATACGGCTCACTTGAAGCTGCTGCCGCTGTTGATGTTGCTGTGGAGGATGATGATCCCGTGGAAGAAGCACCAAAGAAAGACACATCCCTTGCTCGTCCAAAATTGTTATGGGTAAATGTCATTCTGGCGATTGGTGTCATTGCTATTTTAGTATGGGGCATCATCCCAGCCGGGTTTGCTTTTATGATTGGTGTCAGTTTGGTCTTGCCAATTAACTACCCTAAAGTAAAGGATCAAATGGCTCGTATTCGGACACATGCACCGAATGCACTCATGATGGCCACAATAATTCTGGCTGCAGGGTCATTTTTGGGGATTTTGACTGGAACGGGTATGCTCGATGCCATTGCGGAAGATGTCGTTAAAGTGTTACCGGCATTTGTTGCACCTTTCTTGCATATCATTATTGGTGTTTTAGGTGTACCGTTTGATTTGTTGTTGAGCACGGATGCCTACTACTTTGCGCTGTTGCCTGTTGCCGATCAAATTGCCTCCGGGTTCGGTATTGACTCCCTATCAACCACATATTCCATGATTATTGGGAATATCGTCGGAACGTTTGTCAGCCCATTCTCTCCAGCACTTTGGCTTGCCTTGGGACTTGCTAATTTGGAAATGGGAAAACATATCCGATATTCCCTTGCCTGGATGTGGGGGCTTAGCATTATCTTGTTAATCATTGCCACTTTTATGGGAATTATTGCCATTTAAATTACGATTTAATGCAAAATAAAAAACGGAATCGCTTTTATCAGCTGATTCCGTTTTTTTGATTGGATGAATAGTTGTCTTGAGCAAACACTAAGACCAATATTTACTTTTTTAACGGAGACATTCTCGCGGGTTTCGTGTAGAATAATGGCGGGTATTGTATATTTTAACAGATACTTGTCGGTTTTCTATAGACAGGTTTCGGGGGTTGTCGTGTAAAATGAATACATGATTTACTATTTTTTTAAAAGGAGTGGGAGAATGTTAAAGCGTATGGCCATCCTCTTCCTTATGATAGGAATTACGATATTGACAGCATGCAGCGCAACAACGGTCTCAACCCAGGATGACCATGCAGTAAGGGACCATGCGGTAATAGTGAATAAAAATGTCCGAGATGGAATAAGCAGGCATAAACAAGACGTGACAAAACCATTCAAACCGATTGCTCCACCAGCGGATGCAACGGCATTAGCAACAAATTACTCCGATGAAGAAAAAGAACTGATGCCTAGCGCAGAAGCTCATGGAGGGGAAAGTAAGCGAACGGTTCCCCTAGGCGAGGTCTTATTAAAAGGTAAAGAGGACCCAACAAATGAGCCGTTGAAACATAATCGGCTGGTTGCCTTTTATGGTACACCTAATTCTGAAAATATGGGCATTTTGGGAGAATACACTCCTGAAGAAATGATGAAAAAATTGAAGAAGCAGACAGCGGCTTATTCGAAAGCGGATCCCGATCGACCTGCGATACCAACAATTGAATTAATTGCCACAGTCGCCCAACGTACCCCTGGACCCGATGGTTTATACGTTACCAAACCATCAAAAGAGGTTATTGAGAAGTATGCCAAGCTGGCAAAAGATCACGGCGCTTTACTACTTTTGGATGTCCAATTGGGGCGGGGAACGGTAATGGACGAGCTAAAAGAAGTGGAACCGTATCTGAAGCTGCCCCATGTTCACTTGGCAATTGATACAGAGTACAGTGTCGGAGAAGGGCAAATCCCTGGTGAAGATCTCGGTGAAGTGGAAGGGGAAGACATTCAAGAGGCTGTCGAATATGTTGATAAAATGGTAGTAGAAAATCAATTACCGGACAAAATGGTACTTGTCCACCAATTCGGAAACGGTATCGTCAAGAACAAGGATAAAATAAAACCAACCAAGCATGTAGAAGTACCTTTGAACTATGATGGATTTGGCGATCCGGCAATTAAAATGAGTGCGTACGGGAAACTAGTGCGGGAACAACCAATCCAGTATGGAGGTTTTAAGTTATTTTACAAAAATGACGACCCGCTGCTATCCCCGGAAGACGTCCTAAAGCTTGACCCAGCTCCTGCTGTCATTGACTACCAATAATGACGCAGGGGTCAGATCGGCACTAGCAAAAAGTGAATCGCCGATAAAATTTGTGAAACTACTGATAAATTGCGAAAAACCGCCGATAAAAGTTACAAAACTGCTGATAAAACTTTATAAAGAAACATAGGATAGGTTGTACGTCCAGTGATTTAATGAAGTCTATTTGGGGTATGAAATAAATAAGTATAGTAGTAAGTAGTTTTTTTCTATGTTGGAAGCTTCGTGTGAGTTTCAGAACACTATTATAGATAAAGGGGTTGATACGAATGGCAACGTACACCATTAAATTATTGAAGAAAGAAATGGTTGCAAACGATACGATGGCTTTTCATTGGGAAAAACCGGATGGGTTTGAATTTAAGGCTGGCCAGTTCGGCGATTTTACGTTGATTGATCCTGGTGAAACAGATTCGGAAGGAAATACAAGGGCCTTTTCCTTTGTATGTGCGCCTAGTGAAGATAAATTGGTTACCACTACTCGATTGCGTGACTCTGCATTTAAGCGGGTGATTCAAGATCTGCCAGAAGGTGCTGAAGTCGAATTTGATGCACCCCACGGCAATTTCACTTTGCATAAGACAGAATCAACGCCGGCTGTCTTCATTATTGGCGGTATTGGCATTACACCGGTTCGCAGTATGATTGCTGAGGCCACAAACCAGGGAACGTCGCATGACATAACATTGCTATTTTCAAATAAGACTCCCGAGGATGCGCCATTTCAATCAGATTTTGAAGAAATGGCTGAGAAAAATCCGAATTTCACATTTGTTCCAGTAATGACACGTGTGGATGAGGATATTTGGAGTGGAGAAAATGGCCATATTGATGCAGACATGCTAAAACGCCATGTTTCCGACGTTAGCAAACCGATTTATTATCTAGCAGGTCCGGCTGATATGGTGCAAGCCATGCAGAAAATGCTCATTGAAGCAGGGGCGAATGAAGATAACATACGCGCCGAAGAATTTTCCGGATATTGATAAAGTAAACTTCATTTACGTTTCAAGGCCGATAACCAGGCATGTGTTCTCATGAATACATGCCTGGTTTTGGACTGGTAACAAATTCAATATCAAATAACTAATAAATTTAACTTTACATGCATCTTCGTTTCTGTTATTCTATTAACGATTGATTAATCATTCGTTAATAAGAGGTGACTTAACAATGCCATTATCCGAGGAACAACGGTTAAACATGATAAAAAGACGGGAGAAAATCCTTGATTGTGCCATTCATCTTTTTGCATCGGAAGGATATGAAGCCACGACAATTAAAAAAATTGCTGAATCTGCTGAAGTGAGCTTTGGGAGTGTGTTCACATACTTTAAGGACAAGGAACAGTTGTTTTTGGCTTCTGTCGTTGAACCACTTAAAACTTTTTCAGAGCAGGTATTGGATTTCAATGCGAGTACACAAGAGCCACTCGTTGAGTTAAAAGAGATGGTGTCCAAACATATTCAATTGTTTGCTGAGGTAAAAAGCTATTTAACACTCGTCGTACAAGTGGTCGGGCAGCCCCATCGTTATCCCGCTGCATTTGAGCAGCTCGACCAATTCCATGATCAATTAAGGGAAAAAATCAGTCGTCTAATCGAAAATGGACAGCAGAAAGGTTTACTTATAAAACAGGAACCCATGCCTGTAGCTACTGTTTACACAAGTTTGTTAATCGGCATTCGTTTAAATAATACAGACGCTCGTTATAGTCAAATATGGGACCAATATATACCACCAGTACTTCAGCTTTTTGGACCTATTCGCAAGTAGGTCTATTCTTTAATCTTATCAATGATTGATTAATCAATCATATAAGAGGAGCATTCATATGAAACTATTTCATTTTCACCCAGTGATTAGAATCCGGTTGTTTTTGCAATTTCTAACCACAATGGCAACAATGGCTGTCATCCCTTTTTTAATTATCTATTTTTCAGAACAGCTAGGAACGCTAATAGCTGGTTTTCTTTTTCTCGTTGTAATGGCCGCTAATATCACCGGTTCTGTCTTAGGGGGCTATATTTCTGATCAAATTGGTCGAAAAGACGTGATTTTATTAGCCGAATCCATTATCTGTGTTGGGTTTATAGGTGCTGCTATCGTCAATTCTCCCTGGTGTATATTGCCATATATCACCTTTGTCTTGTTTATTTTTATCCAATTTAGTACAGGAGCTGTTACACCTGTATATCAGGCGTTAATTGTTGATGTGAGTCAGCCAGAAAATAGAAAAGTAATCTATACATATGCTTATTGGCTAAGAAATATGGCCGCTGCAATTGGAAGCCTGATTGGTGCTTTCCTTTTTTATGATTATCATTTTTACATTTTTATTGGTGTGGCAATTTGTTTGCTGATTTCATTTCTAATCACGTATTTTTGCATACAAGAAACTTACATACCAAAGACAGAAAATATTAGCTTAACAAATGATGTAGATAAAAGGATACCATTTCTGCAAATGCTGCAATCGTATAAGAATGTACTTGCACATAGATTCTTTCTCCTATTTACAATGGCAGCTCTCCTGCTCGTATCTGTTGAGGAACAACTGACCAATTATATCGGTGTACGATTAGTCGACATGATAAATGAACCAGTGTCGCTACTGCCGCTACTTGCAGTCCATGTGGATGGCATGAATCTTGTTGGCATGCTAAAAACGACAAATACATTACTCATTGTTTGTTGTACGATGCTGATCACAAGTATTGTGAAGCGATGGAATGAGCGATTTGTTTTGTTAACTGGCCAGTGCCTATTCTTTATCGGTTATACTATTATGAGTTATAGCACGTTCCCATTGCTGCTAATTATGGCTATGGTTATAGCTTCCATTGGTGAAATGATGTATGCCCCTATACAACAAACAATGCTCGCTAACACTGTTCCTGATAATAGACGCAGTTCCTATATGGCTATGTATACGATTGCTACCTTTCTTGGCGTCAGTACAGCTGGTGTATTCCTCATTATTAGCAGCTGGCTTCCACCAATTACATTGACCATCATTATTGCGCTTATGGGTTTGATAAGCACAGGTCTGTTTTTTTGGTTAACGGTTAATGAAAAAATTGGCAAAGAAAAAAGGGTGATTGGAGGAAACTAGGTGGATGGTGGAGAGGAAAAATCTTTTTTTAAAAGTAAAAAAGTATAAAATTTGGCGTTGTTAATTTTACTGTCAGCGATAGCCATGTCCGGCTCCAGCGCCGCTCTCGCACGGTTCAGGCTTGTTCCCGCACGATTCGGGCAGCTGCCTTTGTTTCTCTGTTTTAAGTGGGATGAAAGGGCAGGTTAAAACCATCGCGTCCTGTGACAACGCCTGCACTAGCATGTTCTGTGCGTCGAAAAGCCCCACTGATTGAAGCTTCACCTTATCATTATCATTGTTTAATCCAATCTTACCCATCTGATGACGTTAAAATATTTCTCAGTATGTTAGCGAAGAGCACGTTAGTTTTTCGCTCCTATAGGATGGTGTGATACAATGATATATAATTAATATGCAGCTATTACAGATGTGGAATGCGAAACGTGTCTTCAAGGAGGAAGTTAAGGTGGATATTGCAGTTATTGGTTCGAACAATGTGGATTTAATTACATATATTGATCGGATGCCGAAAAAAGGTGAGACGATGGAAGCACCCAATTTTGCGATGGGGTGCGGGGGAAAAGGGGCAAATCAGGCAGTTTCTGCAGCCAAGCTGGGAGCTCAGGTGATGATGGTTACAAAAGTTGGCGATGATATGTTTGCCGATAATACGATTGCAAACTTTCAAAAACATGGAATTGATACCACGTTTACTAAAAAAGTTCCCGACACGACCAGCGGGGTTGCACCCATTTTTGTTGATGCCCATTCGGAAAACCGGATATTGATTATTAAAGGGGCAAACAACCATCTAAAACCACAGGACATTGACGAGGCGGCAGATAAACTGAAGCAATGCAAATTAATTGTTTTGCAATTAGAAGTACCGTTAGCAGCCGTTTATCATGCCATTGAATTTGGACATCAGCATAAGATACCGGTTATTTTTAACCCAGCACCGGCCACAAAGGCGTTGGATTTCTACTATGTTTCCCAGTGTGATTTTTTAATTCCGAATGAAACCGAATTAGAGTTGATATCCGGGATGCCTGTAGGAACGGAGGAAGAGGTGCGTCAAGCTGCACAGTTCTTGCTTGATAAGGGTGTGAAAAATGTCATTATCACGTTAGGTCGCCGCGGGGTACTCTGGGTTACCAATAATACGGTACAGCGGTTTAATGCATATACGGTTCAAGCTGTAGATACAACAGGGGCTGGAGATGCATTTATTGGTTGTTTCGCGCAATCGCTTGTGCAAACAGGTGATATCGCACAAGCAATCCAACGTGCGCAAGGCTTTGCCGCGTTAAGTGTGACCAAAAACGGCACTCAAATTTCCTATCCAACAGAGGGTGAGCTGATAGCATTTTTGGCTGAACGGAAATGTAGTGAATAGTCTTATTCTTATTAAGTGAGGATGAGTTACTGCCTCAGTGAAACCTCGGCACCGCCAAAAGATACACATGGTGCCAAATTCAGAAAAAGGCTAGGAAGCGATCCGAAGATGAGAGGTGTCATGAAACATTTGTTGATAAACAAACCTTCTTTTTATTGTTGAGAGAAGTTTTTTTGTTTTTGCAACAAAGAACGGGGTGTTTAAATAACCCTTACTTTTAGGGGTTAATGCGACAAATAGCGACAATTTGCTAAAATATTGCGCTTGTGCTAGTGCAACATCCCATTTTTTGCTAGAATATGGGGAAATGATTATGTTTTGAATCTAAAATAGAAAGTGTTGTTAATTTATGGAACAAGCTGCATTAATTAGTATCGTTGTCATACTTGGCCTGGGGATCTTTTCGCAATGGCTTGCATGGCGTATTCAGTGGCCTTCGATTGTGATTATGTCGATTGCGGGGCTATTGATTGGCCCTGTTTTTGGACTGATTAATCCACAAGCGGCGCTGGGTGATTTATACAGTCCGCTGATTTCCCTTGCCGTTGCCGTTGTTCTATTTGAAGGAAGCTCAAGTCTTGACGTACGAGAACTCAGAGGTATCTCCAAGTCCGTATTTCGAATTGTAACTTTTGGTGCTTTCCTGGCATGGATTGGCGGGTCACTCGCTGCTTATTATATCGCCGGCCTAAGCTTGGAAGTTGCTTTCATTATTGGCGGATTGTTCATTGTAACCGGTCCAACGGTTATCATTCCATTACTCCGGCAGGCCAAATTAAAATCGCGGACAGCAACCGTGTTAAAATGGGAAGGAATTATTGTCGATCCATTTGGTCCGTTGCTCGCGCTGTTTGCGTATCAAGTGATTAAAATTCTGGTCAATGAGCATTTGTCCTTCCAATATTTATGGAATTTCTTTTTGGGTGCAGTGTTCGCTGTGATTCTTGGTTTCATTATCGGAATCTTGGTTAGCGTTATGGTCAGCAGAGGATTGTTCCCAGAATACTTGAAGTCACCAATTATTTTATCATTTGTCTTGCTATGCTTTATGATCGGCGAAGTTGTCATGCATGAAACGGGAATGTTGGCAGTAACGGTTATGGGGCTAAGTATTGGGCGTTCGAAAAAATATGTATCATCAATCGAAAATGTTGGTCATTTTGTTGAAAATATCTCCGTGATTCTGACATCAACTATCTTTATTCTACTGACTGCCTCGCTGACACGAGAGGTTATTGGACAAGTTTTCACACTGCCAATCATTGGGTTCGTCATTGTTATGCTATTCATTGTCAGGCCGCTTTCGATCTGGATTTCGACGATTAAAACGGAACTTTCCATCGCAGAGAAGACACTGATTAGCTGGATTGCGCCACGTGGTGTAGTTGCGCTTACGGTTTCCGGTTATTTTGCCTCCGTTTTAATCGATGATGGCTATCAAGATGCCACATTGCTCACGGCGTTAACTTTTGCGCTGGTTTTTATTACCGTATGTGCCCATGGATTTACGATCGGACCGCTGGCGAAAAAACTTAAGCTGGCTAGTTCTGAACCACCTGGTGTATTGATCGTTGGTGCCAGCAGTTTTTCAGTTGCGTTGGCCAAAAGCTTGCAGCAATTTAAGATTCCAGTGTTAATAACTGATAGTTCTGAGGACCGCTTGCAGCCAGCGATGGATAAGGGAATCGAAACGTTCCAAGGGGAGATCCTGGCCGAGCATACACAGTTCGAAATTGATTTTGTTCCTTATGAGACGATTCTTGCCATGACCGGTGATGCGGCGTATAATGCATTAATTTACCAGTCCTATGTCCCGGAATTCGGCTACAATAATACATTTGTCTTACCAGTTGAATCGCCTGACAGTGATGAAAAAGGAAAAGAGGTTGCTACCTCATTAAAGGCGCATTTATTGTTTGGTGAGGATGCAATTTTCCGTGAACTGAACCGTCAAGTGAACACGAGCTATTCGATAAAAACCGTGGAAATTGATGAAAAACATAAAGTGAATAAAGAAGATATCAAACGCTATGGAACGCCACTTTTTGTGAAAAAGAAAGATGATAGCCTTGAATTCATCACGTGGCGTCAACGATTTACATTGGATGACGGTGATGAGCTTGTACTGCTTGGGGAAACAAGAAATAAAAATTAACTTCCCGCAAGTATAAAATGATAAAATAGTTGCAATTTGCCGCCAAACTGATATGATAGGTACAATTCAATAAATGATTCCTTATCAAGAGAGGTCGAGGGACTAGCCCGGGGACACCTCAGCAACCTACCCATTTGGGGAAAAGGTGCTAATTCTAACAGGTGAAAGAACCTGAAAGATAAGAAGTGAATTCGTATCATTATTCCTTCTTATCGGAGGAATTTTTTATTTACATTTTTAAGGGGGTTAACAGCAATGTCTACAACAGAAACGAAAAAACGTGCACCATTTCAAGGAGACCATGTTGGAAGTTTTCTTCGCCCAGCACGGTTAAAACAAGCCAGGAGCCAGTATGCAAATGGCGAAATAACAGTGGAAGAACTGCGGACTGTTGAGGACGAGGAAATCGTGAAGCTGATCGAAAAACAAAAGCAAGTTGGCTTAAAGTCAATTACCGATGGTGAATTTCGCCGGTCTTGGTGGCATTTTGACTTTTTGGAAGGGCTGACCGGTGTGGAAGGGTACGATCCGGATAGTGGTTTGCATTTTGTCGGAATTGAAGCAAGGAATCGTTCTATTCGCATCACAGGGAAAGTCGATTTTGACGATGCTCATCCAATGCTTGACCATTTTCGCTTTTTAAACAATCATGTCGGTCCAGATCATGTAGCTAAAATGACTATTCCGAGCCCGAATATGTTACTTCTCCGGGGTAGCATTGATCCAAAGGTATATGGAACGATCGAGACGTTACTTCCGGATTTAACCAATGCATATAAAAAAGCCATTCAAGCATTTTATGATCTTGGATGCAGATATCTACAGCTTGATGATACATCATGGTCATCGTATTTATCGGAAAAAGGTCGGGCAGCTATTCGTGAACGAGGATATACACCGGAAGAGATGCAAAAAATTGCAGCACGGGCAATTAATGAAGCGATAGCCGAACGTCCGGATGATTTGCTAATTACCATGCATATTTGCCGAGGCAATTATCGTTCCCATTACTTTGCAGAAGGGTCGTATGATGCGGCTTCCGAAACAATTTTTAGTGAGCTGAATGTTGATGGCCTATTCCTGGAGTTTGATGATGAACGGTCTGGTGGATTTGAGCCGCTTAATTATGTGAACCGGGATGACTTATATGTGGTGCTTGGATTGATTACGACGAAAGTTGGCGAAATAGAGGACAAGCAACAAATTAAAAAGCGGATTAAAGATGCAAGTGATTATTTGCCACTTAATCAGTTGTGCCTAAGCCCGCAATGCGGATTTGCCTCTACTGAGGAAGGCAATGATATCAGCGAGGAAGACCAATGGAAGAAAATTCGCCATGTACTGGAGATAGCTGACGAGGTATGGTAATTGAATTCATGAGCCCCAACTAGAAATTAGCTGGGGTTTTTTGCGAGCCTATCCCTTGCGTTTCTTCACTAACATGCTCATCCCGCCAACAATGATGTTTTCTCCTGTCTGTTTTTTCACTACTAATTCTGCCGCAATGACTCCGCCAGTTTCACCCTTATCGATCTTATCTGTGACCTTCATATTGAGCGAAACTGTATCCTGGATGAATGTCGGATTCGTGAACCGGATTTTGTCCATCCCGTAAAAGGCGACAACAATGCCTGGTTCCAATTCAAGCAGGCCAGTCGCAATGGATAGCACGAGCATACCATGGGCTATCCGTTGCTTGAAAGGTGTATCTTTCGCGTATTCGATATTGGTATGTAAAGGGAACCAATCCCCGCTTAATGAAGCAAAATTGACAATGTCAGCTTCCGTGATCGTCCTTCCTCGTGAATTCCAAGTGTCACCGATATGATAGTCATCATAGTATTTATTAAACAATTAAGCTGCCTCCTAGTTTTGAAAGATAGGTGTTAGTTCGATTTGATCTTACTTATATTGGTTACGCAGTCTAAACTTTTGCACTTTTCCAGACGGGGTTCTAGGTAATTCCTCTACAAAAACGATTTTACGTGGTTTTTTATAACTTGCCAGTTTACCTTTAATAAAATCGTGAATATCGTTTTCTTTTATTATCATTCCCGACTTGGGCACAATTACGGCGCAAACTGCTTCCAAGTATTTTGGATCAGGTATTCCAATAACAGCCACATCTTGAATGGACGCATGTCTAATCAAGACATCTTCCAGTTCAACGGGGTAGATATTTTCGCCACCACTGCGAATCATATCTTTCTTTCGGCCGGAAATAGTTAGATAGCCTTCTTGATCTAGATATCCTAAATCACCCGTGTGGCACCATCCATTGATAAACGTTGCAGATGTTTCCTCTGGCTTTTTCCAGTATCCCATCGAAACAGCAGGTCCTTTGACACAAATTTCTCCAATTTCGTTCGCTTCTAGTCTATTATCTTCATGATCAACGATTTTGACTTCGGTAAATGGCATGGGTTTACCGGCTGTGTATCCTTTTGTTTTAGCATCTACAGGGTCCAGAGATACAGCGATCGGTGTACCTTCTGTCAGTCCGTATACTTGCGCTAATCCGATATGAGGAAACTGCCGGTTAAGTTCATCGATAGCCCAAGAAGTAATCGGATCACCGCCTGAATAAATCGTTTTAAGACTTTTCAAATGGAAGGAGGAGATACTTGGCAGCTTAAGCATTTCATAAATCATGAAGGGGAACAGAAAACAATCAGACACATTCTCTTGTTCCATAACAGTTAAAACCTTCTCGATATCGAAAGCTCCACTTTTGGTGATTACTAGTTTACCACCTTGCAACAGCGTAGCCAAGGCTACATCCTCCATGGCCCCAACATGATATAACGGTCCAGTTGTCATGCCCACCATATCAGCATGGAAGCTCCATTTCAGTGCTTGCATACTAGCGAACCACAGGGTGTTTTCATGGGACCATAGCGCACCCTTAGGTCTACCCGTCGTCCCGGATGTGTACATCAACATAACTGGATCGGATTTGTTGATGTCAGTACGATAAATAAACGTAGCATCTCCACTAAGCAATACTTGCCAATCATGAGCCCAGACAGGTACAGAAGTCTCTTTGGATGAAAGACAAACAAATTCTCGAACAGGGATATCAGGACGGATATTGGCGATCTTATCCGCTAAATTTGCATCAAAGCAAAGCGCGGCACAACCGGAATCATTGAGAATATAATTCAACTCTTCTTCTGCCAGCCGAAAATTGAGTCGAACAGCAATCGCTCCCAGCTTGGCAATGGCAAAGTAAAGTGCAAAATATTCCAGACCGTTGTACAAAAGCATACCAACCCGGTCACCTTTTTGCACACCCATACTTTTCAATGCGTTGGCATATTTACTAGATAATTCATTTAACTCTCCATATGTCCATGATTTCCCTGATTCTAGTTTGATAGCTTCCTTTTTTGGGTCAAGCGTCTGTATATGTTTTTCAACTCGGCTAACTAGGTAACTGACATCCATAAGGTAACCTCCTTAATTAATCGAATTCAAACAGGTTCATAGGAAGCGTTCATATTTGGTGATGAAATCAAAGGTACAAGCAATTTATAATAAATACACAGTTAATGATATCAGTTTTGAGAATAATCTGTCTACACTAATGAACTGTAAAATAATAAAGCTAGCTTATAAGCTAATTTACTCTTTTAGCAGTGACGTTACTTGTAAAATGGATGGATTTTATTTACTGCGAGTTGGGTGCGGGTAAGTTGTAAAGAGTTTATACAATATGATTGGGAAAATAATTTACGTGGTATATAATGAATGAAAACGTTATCTCTTTATCATCTTAACTTGGTAATAAAAGTTACATAAGAAATGATAAAGCGTATTCTTAAGATAGGGAGAGGAGAGGATACGATTGAAAATAAAATCAGCTATCCTTAGAGAAATGGGACGCAAACAGCCATATGCGGAAAGTAAGCCAATCCAGATCGAAACATTGGAACTAGATTCACCAGAACGTGATGAAGTGTTGATTGAGATTAAAGCTGCCAGCCTCTGTCATTCTGATTTATCGGTTATCAATGGCAGCAGACCGCGGCCATTACCGATGGCGCTGGGCCACGAGGCATCGGGAATTGTGAAAGAAGTTGGGGAAGGCGTAACCGATCTGGAAACAGGAGATCATATTGTTTGTGTATTTGTTCCGAGCTGTGGCCATTGTATTCCTTGTCAAGAAGGGAGGCCGGCATTATGTGAACCCGCTGCTGAAGCAAATAGTGCGGGTACATTAATGAATGGAGGTATTCGGCTGCATCACGAACATGAGGAAGTCAACCACCATATTGGCGTGTCCGCTTTTTCCGAGTATGCGGTTGTCTCCAGAAATTCATTAATCAAAGTAGATAAGGAGATTCCCTTTGAGCATCTGGCATTGTTTGGCTGTGCGGTCATTACAGGGGTAGGAGCGGTTGTGAATACAGCGGATATTAAACTAGGGCAAACGGTCGCCATTGTTGGCTTGGGAGGTGTCGGATTAAGTGCATTGCTTGGTGCCGTATCAGCCGGAGCAAGCAGGATTATCGCCCTCGATATTAATGAAGCAAAATTGACGCAGGCAAAAGAATTTGGAGCCACTGATACATTTAACTCCAGTGAGCCTGATGTAATCAAGACCATTCGTCAAGCAACAGATGGCGGGCTTGATTTTGTGTTTGAAACAGCAGGAGCGGTTCCAGCGATGGAGGTTGCTTATGGAATAACGAAACGAGGTGGCACAACCGTAACAACGGGACTGCCGCATCCCGATCATCATTTTTCATTTCCATATGTCAGTCTAACCGCCGAGGAGAAAACATTAAAAGGATCGTACGTTGGCAGCTGTGTACCAAGCCGGGACATCCCACATTTTATCAGCCTGTTTAAACAAGGTCGTTTGCCGGTTGATAAGTTGCATTCCGATACCATTACATTAAAAGAAATTAATGAAGGGTTTGACAAACTAGCAAAAGGGGAGTCATCAAGGATTATTATTAAGATGTAAGTGATAAAGGGCTTGTTATCTCATTTTCAGATAACAAGCCCTTTCAATACTATTTATTTTATACAAAAATGAATTTGCGACTGTCTTAAACCATTCCCTGAATTTAGCTGCTTCTGCTGTACGACGGATACCAATAATATATGCAGTAAGACGCATATCAATTTGGTGTTTTTCAGCAGATTCTATTACTTGATTACCTCCCTATTGCCGCCTATTGTTGAGACGACAATTGCTTATTTGGAAAGAACCTGCGTAATTTTTTCAATCGCCCAGTCAAGTTCTTCTTTGCTAATGACAAGTGGTGGTGCGAACCGAATAGTATTTTCGTGTGTTTCTTTACACAATACACCAGCCTCTTTTAATTCCTCACAGAACGAACGAACCGGTTTGGTAAATTCCACCCCAATAAATAAACCACGAGCACGAATTGTTTTTAGTTCTGGATTTTGAATGGCTTTTAATGCATTTGCAAAGTACTCGCCCATTTCGAGTGATTTTTCTACTAGTTTTTCTTCTTCAATCACGTCAAGCGCGGCTAATGATACGGCACAGGCTAATGGATTTCCGCCGAATGTTGATCCATGCGAGCCCGGTGTGAAGACATCCATAATATCCTTATTCGCTGCAATGGCTGATACTGGCATTACACCACCACCTAGAGCTTTACCCATTACATAGATATCTGGTGTGACATCTTCCCAATCACAGGCAAACATTTTTCCCGTACGTGCAAAGCCAGTTTGTACTTCATCGGCAATGAATAGAACATTATTGTCGGAACAAATAGCACGAACCTCTTTTAAGAATCCTTCAGGCGGAATGATGATCCCGGCTTCTCCCTGGATCGGTTCCACGATCACTGCAGCCGTATTTGGCGTAATTGCTTCCTGAATCGCATCGATATTGCCATAGTCTACTTTGTTTATTCCAGGAACAAATGGACCGTAGTCTTTCGTTGCACCTGGATCATTGGATAACGAAATGGCATTTAGGGTCCGGCCATGAAAATTTCCGTTCGCTGCGATAATTTCGGCTTTGTTTTCTTCTACGCCTTTTATTTCGTATGCCCAGCGGCGGGCTGCTTTGATTGCCGTTTCAACTGCTTCCACACCTGTATTCATTGGCAACACTTTATCTTTTCCTGTCAATTCTGCAACACGCTTGGTCCATGGTCCAAGCAATTCGTTATGAAATGCGCGAGAAGTTAACGTTACTTTATCTGCTTGATCTTTTAGTGCCTGAATAATTTTTGGATGACGATGACCTTGGTTAACCGCGGAATAGGCGCTTAACATATCCATGTATTGGTTGCCTTCAGGGTCTTTTACCCATACCCCCTCAGCCTCGGCAACGACAATTGGCAGTGGATGGTAATTGTGTGCCCCATATTGATCTGTTTGTTTCATGATATCGGTTGAATTTGATGTAGTTGTTGTCATTTATTTTTCCTCCTCGTATAATAAGTTTCAGAAATTGATTTTCTTGCTCTTTGACAATTAAATAATACTTCTTCACTACTTATTAGAA
>NZ_JBCLVH010000031.1:0-41569 GCF_039548255.1 Lentibacillus songyuanensis | reverse complement strand
TATTGTAACCAAAAAAAGATACGATTCCTATTATAAATTCGGGAATCATATCTTTTTTGGACTTTTTCAGTGGCCTCTGCAAGCATGAGGGGTTTTTTACTTATTTAAATGTCTCGGTCAGGTTCGTAACAATTTGTTTTTTCCGTGAGACGACGCCTTTTAATAAGGCACGGTTATTATTCAATGTGACATCAAATGCTTTTTCTACGTTCGCTTTCGCTTTTCCAAGTGCTAATGCATCAGAATCGTTGTTGATGATATCAGTCACCACAAACAAGAACAAATCCAAATTCTTGCTTGCAATCGTCTTGGTTATTTCCGTTTCCAAGTCTGCTTGATGAGCTAGAACTGCACTGGTATCAACCGCATTCACCTGCGCGATTTCTACTTTGGAGCCATTCATATCAAACGCTTTAGCATCCATTGAAATCAATTCGGCCATCGACTTGCCGCTTAGATCCGCTCCGGCCTGCAGCATGGCCAATCCATATTGGTCCAAGTTTACGCCAGCAATATCCGCTAACGCATGTGCAGCATCAACGTCTTCCTGCGTACAAGTTGGTGATTTTAACAACAGTGAATCAGATATTATTGCAGAAACAAGTAATCCAGCGATCTCTTTCGTAATGACAACATTGTTTTCTTCGTACATTTTCTTTAAAATCGTCGCCGTACAACCAACTGGCTCCAAGCGGAAAAATAGTGGTTCTTTGGTTTCAAAATTTGCCACCCGGTGATGGTCAATGACCTCCACAATGCGTGCCTCGCTAATATTTGCGACACTTTGTTGGAACTCGTTATGATCCACTAAAATGACGTCACTATTTTCCGGAACGGATTCAATCAGTCGTGGGGCAGATACATGAAAATGATCAAGGGCATATTGCGTTTCCTTATTGACGTCACCTAAACGAACGGCCTCTGCGTCTTGGCCCAATTCCTTTTTTAAATTCGCGTATGCTAGTGCTGCTGTAATGGTATCTGTGTCTGGGTTCTTGTGTCCAAATATCAATGTTTTTCCCATGGTAACTCTCCTATCAATATCAATTTCAATATCCTTATTTATATCAATAATAAAACAACAATGCAAATAAGAGAACTCTTTCGGCTCCCTATGAGCTATCAGGTAAATGGATTTCTTCTAGCTGCTTATATTGCCAAATTCATGCATTCTTTTATTATACCAGGTGATAATGTGCTTTTTCACCATTTGATCGGTTGCTTCCATTGCCTCAGATCCATTAAGATGCACAATCCGAATAAAATAAAGTCCATCATTTCCAACCATTTTCACCACACAATAGTTCTCCACATTGGCTGGAATCATTTCGATAATTTGTTCATCTGGATATAAGTAAATGATTTTCTCTTGATCCATTTGCGTTAATGTCAGCATTTCCGATGGGCGTTTCATCTGAGTGTCTGTGTGATTATTGGGATGCATATCAATCGGATTGGTGCTGAATTCTTGCTGTTGCTGATGCTCCGGGCCTGTCTCATGTAATTTGCGGTATATACCATGCAATAAATGAATGATTTCAGACAGCCCGATAAATAACATTCCCACGACAATACCGGTAAAAAAGTAGAAAAACAAGATCGAGCCCGTCGTACTGGCTGTATAACCGAGTTGACCTCCATAACCGGCCAAACCGACAATGATTCCCATTAATACGCTGGCTACTATGATGGTGATGCCAATAACAAATAAAATCTTTGCCACGATATTCTCTCGCATGTCGCATCCTCCTTGTATAAATGTAATTCAACACGAATAAAGCATGTTTCTTTAATCATCACCATTTCCCTTTCTGGTAACGAGTCAATGGTTCGTTTCTTGCGTACGGTTTATGAAAAGTCCGACTAACGAATAAGTTATCCGTACAATTGTTATCGTTTTAGTTCTACCTCAAAATCTTGAAATGGGGGTCTTACTACCCATTGAGGCGAATAAACTTCTCATTAAAAGAGGACTTTTCTAAGAAGTTATCGAAATAGATATTAAATATAATGAGGAGGTTTAAAATGAGTAATACTATACCGTTAAAAAACCAAATAAATGCTGTTTTCATTCATGTATCTAATTTGAAGGCTTCCGTAACATGGTATTCTGATTTGTTAGGTTTAGATTTTGATTTAGCTAACGTATCATCACCCGTCTATAACATACCCGTAGCTGGAACAACTTCCCTAACCTTAGATGACCACACCTTTGACCCAGAGTTTAAACACAATGCAAGCCCCAGTCCGATATTTAACCTTTTTGCCCCAGAAATCGAGGAAGCTTATCAGTATGTTGTATCCAAAGGTATTCCAATTGCCCGGGAAATAGAGCGGGTTGAAACGACAGCTTGGTTCAACATAAAGGATCCGGATGGTAACGTCGTAATGATCTGTAATTGTTAAGCAAATACGACATATGCATCTAAAACCATATCATATGTAAGAAAGGTTGCAAAGCATCGTATAAACGCAGTTATCTGTTGTTTTCGCTGCTTTTCTTTCTATTACTTTTATTTGCTGTAACAGTTAAGGTGAGAGAGTTTTATACATGAGGCAGATGGGATAAATATGCAATAACCGTCAACACGTATCTCCGTGTGACGGTTTTTTGTTATTACTCCTTAATGCAGCTGATCCTTTCGTTTAATCAATCTTTCTCGATCAATGGTACCCGGCGGCTGCTCCAGCCAGGCGTTTTTGATCATGAGATCCGCTCCATCTTTTGCATATTGGGCAATTTCAAGTGATAGCCGTTCATAATTAAGTGCTATATCACTGCGTTGACTGGCAGCAGCTGCTGTTGCGTAATTCCCTAGTCCTGCTGCAGCGAGTAACGACATTTGAAACATCATTAACTTATTGGAAAAAACATTCGTACTGGAATTACTTACAGCAACATCCGGTAATTGGGGAGTCTGAATTTTGTCTTCCAACAACGTATCACTGAAAATTTTAATATGTTTCGAAGCAATTTTATTGCCACGAAGCATATATTCACGGACATCTTTCAGTGGTGACGTTTGGGCAAATGCAAGACTCAGCTTGGCACCGACATGATTCGTTACCGTGTTCATGAACAAATGAGTCATTTCTACTGCATTTAGCGGGCGTTTGACACTAAAAGGATTCATGCCACTCATGTATTTTTTGCTATTAATATAATCGGATTCCTTTGGCACCTCCATAAATGGCGCCCGTGTATACATCCCTTTTTTAAGCGCTATTTCCATACTATTATTATAAAGTACTTGGGTATTCATTAGCATGTTCGTAAAAAGATGGCGAATATCTGCCCGTGCACTCATGGATAAAAGTCCGCTATACGATACCATACCTACCCGGGCCATTTCAATTATGTAAGAAAGGCAAAATGTATCGGTAAACAGCCATGGTGCATCCATATTCACATCCTGTTCGGTAAACCCATTAGGAATTGCAAAATCTTCCTGTAAAAATAAATTGGACATTTCCTCCATATTTTTCGTAGACAAGTCATATGCCTGTTGAACGTCTTGTTTAATCTCTTCATCCTGTACGCCTTTTAATGTAAAAAGCAAGAAATATTTGGACATGCTATTATTCATATAGCATGTCCACAATGATGCGATTTCCGCCGAAGTAAGCCAAATTGACTGATGGTGTTGATCCTCCATAAGAGATCCTCCTTAAGGACAAGGGTTTCTCATAGTTTTCACCCAAGTAGCAGGAATATGCATGAAGACAGTCCCAGTTAATCCCTTTATAGAGCCACGTATCTGATCTCGCTATTCCAATTTAACGCCCCTTATTCTATTTACGGACAATTTTCTCTGGTTAACAGCGGACCGATGACTGATTTTTTTCAACAGCCCGCGACGGCTCCCCCCCTTAGCATTTCATTGTTCCATATAACTGCAGACAACATGTCCAACCGCTTTTGCCGCGACGAGAATAGAATCTTCATTAATATCAAACTTCGGATGATGGTTAAAATATGGTTTGTCAACGCCTTTTGGAGTGCAGCCAATGTAAAAGTAACAACCGGGAATTTCCTCCAAATAATAAGCAAAGTCGTCTGACGGTGCCATTTTCGGAAATTCCTTGACTTCTTTTATCGCTTTATCCTGCACATTGTTCAAAGACTTTGCAACAAACTGCGTCCATTTTGGATCATTATATAACGGCGGATAATCAGCAATATATGTCAGTTCACACGTGACGCCAAACGTCGCCTCCAGCCCTTTCACAATGCGGTGAGTTTCTTTATCAATCACTTCCTGTGTCGCATTATCAGCATAACGAATATCTCCCTCCAGCTCGATACTGTCTTTGATAACATTAAAGGTTCCTTTGCCATCAAAAGATCCAATCGTTACTACCCCAGATGTGGAAGGATCAACACGACGACTGACAATTGTTTGTGCAGCTGTTACAAAATAGGCACCTGCTACAATGGAGTCATTTGCCATATGGGGAGAGGAGCCATGTCCCCCGCTGCCCTGAATCCGCAGCTTAAAATAGGTTCTGCCATTAAACGAATAGCCGCTATGATAACCTACCGTCCCTGCAGGAGCTAATGGTAACACATGAATCCCAAAAACCGTGTCTACATCATTTAGTTTGCCTGATTCCATGATACTTTTTGCTCCGCCTGGCGGTTGCTCTTCCGCATGCTGATGGATGACTTTGATCGTACCTTTCCAACTATCCTTCAGCTGAATCAGGCAATCCGCCAAGACAAGCAAATAAGCGGTATGGGCATCATGTCCGCACGCATGCATAACACCCTCGTTTGTGGATTGAAACGGCAGCCCTGTTTCTTCCTTAATTGGCAATGCGTCGAAATCCGCACGCAAGCCAATCGTCTTTCCCGGCTTACCACCTTTAATGGTAATAATAATGCCATAGCCATTTCCTACATTCGTTTCAATATGAACATCTTTTCCTTGATAAAAATCAGCAATATAGTTTGCGGTGGTTTCTTCTTTAAAGGAGAGCTCAGGATGTTCATGTAAATAACGCCGAATCTCAACCATTTCATCTGTTCGTTCCTCTAACATGTTCATTAATTCATCTCGCATGATGTATGACTCCTTTTTAGCTTGCTGTTTTGTACCACTATTGTTCCCTATTATTTCATTTGTTCACCCATCATCTGCACGAAATGAAGAACCGCTCGAATCAGTCGAGCGGTTACGATAATTTATTATTTATCTTTCTTCATTATTTTCATCTTTTGCCTGACCAGTGGCCTCTTGCACCGAACCCTTCATTTTGTCTTTCTTGCCTTCCGCTTGCTTTTTCTTATCATCTGTCGCGTTTCCGAATTGATCCTTTATTTCGCCTTTCACTTTGTTCACCGCACCTTTTACCTTATCTGACATACCTGGTTTATTAGTCACTGTTTAACGCCTCCCTTGTTGATT
This sequence comes from Lentibacillus songyuanensis, assembly GCF_039548255.1. NCBI lineage: Bacteria > Bacillati > Bacillota > Bacilli > Caryophanales > Bacillaceae > Lentibacillus > Lentibacillus songyuanensis. The sequence goes on along the minus strand of NZ_JBCLVH010000031.1, from coordinate 36,161 downwards.
ATATAAACGTTTTGTTTAACAATAAAACCTATTTTTTCGTGACCATACCGAATGTTTTTTTATGCATAAAACAGGTAATGGTAAAATACAGACAAATGAAGGAGGTAATTTCAATGAACGATCCAGAAAACATGCAAAAAGGCCGTACGCCTCGCCAAGTACAATCCAAACAACCTGGTATCGAATCGAAAATGACTCCATTACCTGCACAACCGACAACATATAAAGGTACAGGAAAGCTTGCAGGTAAAAGTGCGTTAATCACAGGTGGAGACAGTGGAATTGGACGAGCCGTATCTATTTTATATGCCAAAGAGGGAGCAAATGTTGCGATTTCTTACTTGGATGAACATGAAGATGCTGAAAAAACGAAGGAAATGGTCGAAGCAGAAGGTGTTTCATGTATTTTGCTTCCCGGCGATATCAAAGAAGCCTCCCACTGCGAGGATCTCGTGGAACAAACGGTAAAAGCCTTCGGTAAAATAAACATCTTAGTTAACAATGCAGCCATTCAATACGTACGGGAGGATTTACTGGACATTTCTTCAGAACAATTGGAGGAAGTATTCCGTGTCAACTTTTTCTCTCAATTTCACACGACTAAAGCAGCAGTCCGCCACATGCAGGCTGGTGATGCGATTATTAGCACATCGTCCATTAATGCCTACCGCGGTAATCCTATTTTCATGGACTATTCAGCTACAAAAGGTGCCATTACCGCATTCATTCGCAGTATTGCCCAAAGCCTCGCCAAAAAAGGCATCCGTGCCAACACGGTTGCGCCCGGACCGGTATGGACCCCGCTTATCCCATCTTCCTTTGATGAGGATGGTGTGGAAAACTTCGGCCAAGACAGCTTGATGGGCCGGCCTGGTCAGCCGTCCGAACACGCCTGGGCCTATGTCATGCTGGCTGCCGATGAATCTTCTTATATGACAGGACAAGCAATCCATATTAATGGCGGTTCATGGACATCGTCTTGATGGTATAGAGCGCAGGAAAGGATTTCTTTCTGCGTTCTGCTTTCATTTTAGACAGACGTTTAAATGAAATTCGTTGATTTTATAACTAAATATTATGTGAATTATTGACGAGCAATTTAGACTTTTGTTAGCTTAGAAGCATCAAACGTTAGGAGGAAAAGGATGATTCTTACATCGTTTACCATCCAATCATCCCCGGTGCTGTTTATTTTATCTCTCATCTTAGCACTTTTCTCTATGGGCTTTGGATTAGCTATTTTTATATCCTTGTTTAGACAAAATAAGAAAAAAGCATACATCTACCTTGCCTGCATTATTTTGGCTGGTTTATATGCGCTTGTTCGGATAACTTCCTATTTTACCTGTTTAGGCATTGCTGTACTTTTAATATGGGGTAGCTACGGTGTTTTTACGTATATTTGGCTTCAGTGCCAAGTATAATAGGCAACCCTCCTTGCTTAGCACCTTCTTCAATGAATGGTGCAGCATTTTTACTATTCCTCCATTTTTCCAGGAAAAGGTGTCAAACAATTGTCATAGGAAATGTGCGATTATTCCGTATAAAAATGGTATACTAAAGGTAGATAAAGAGAAACAGTATCAGTACTTGGGAGGGGTTACAAATGAGAAAAATTATGGTGGCGTATGATGGTTCCCTTTTAAGCAGAAAAGCAATCCAGGAAGCAAAACGGCAAGCTGCAGTTACTCCTGTATCCGAGGTCCACATTGTTACTGTGATCAAGGCGACCGGGCCAAGCACAAATGTACTCTTAAGTCGTAATATCGAAAATGAATTAGCAGACAAATTTCGTCCACAAATGGAAAGTATTAAACGGGAATTTGAAAATGAAAATATCCCTGTTTACACCGATTTCTTGTTTGGGGAAAATAATCAAAACCCCGGTGAAAAAATATGCAGCTACGCAGAGAATAACGCAATTGATCTGATCATTGTCGGGAGCCGCGGCCTTGGAAAGGTGAAAAACTTACTTCTTGGCAGTGTCAGTAACAACATTGTTCACCATGCTACATGTCCGGTTTTGATAATGAAATAATAGATTTTGACAAGGAGCATGACCAAGGAGGACATGCTCCTTTAAGTTGGCAAGCTTCCTCTGTGGCAGATTTTTTTACTTGAGAAGAGAACGTGGAGTCAGGCAAGACTACGCAAAGCGGAAGTAAGTGCTTCTATATCAGATAAAATATATTAGCAACTTTAACGATGACTTTGCCCATTTACGTAGCTCTTCACTTCTTATTTTCATACTGCTCGTCTATCCTATCTATTTGCTATCCCGAAAAAATACCCTCCATGCGAGAGGCTGCTGAAAAAGTGAAATAGATTCGTTTTAAACTCTTGTACATCTCACATGTTTTATCCTTGATCCCGCACGTTTCGGCCTTGGTCCCGCACGTTTCAGCCTTGATCCCGCACGTTTCAGCCTTGGTCCCGCACGTTTCAGCCTTGATCCCGCACGTTTCAGCCTTGATCCCGCACGTTTCGGCCTTGGTCCCGCACGTTTCAGCCTTGGTCCCGCACGTTTCAGCCTTGATCCCGCACGTTTCGGCCTTGGTCCCGCACGTTTCAGCCCGTTTTCTTCCAAACGATTACGGAAAGTTACTTTTTTCAGTGGCCTACCCATGCGAGGGCTATTTCGCAAAAACAACCTCAATCATTTTATCTACATGTATATCTGTTGTGTTCAATAACGTAAGATCCGTATCCTCCGGTTTGATGATCATCGGTAGCTCGGTACAACCTAAAATAAGACCATCCAAATTATGTTTATTGGTCATTTGATTAACGATCTGGAGGAAGTCCTTTTTTGTCTCGAGGTCCACAACCCCATTCTCAAGTTCATCAACAATCTTTTGATGCAAATATTGCTGTATATCCTCCTCTGGAACGAATATCTCTTTTTGACTATTATGAAACGGTTTCTGAAAAAAATCATTCTCCATCGTAAATTTCGTCCCAAGCAGACCTAGACGATTTAATTCCAATTCTTCCACTTTGGCATAGGTCGCCTCCACAATGCTGATCATCGGCACATGGACTTTCTTCCGTACCTGATCAAATACGATATGCGGTGTGTTCGCCGAAATGATCACAAAATCTGCGCCGATCACCTCCAATTGCCGGGCTGCATCTCCCACATATGTCGCAAGTCCATCCAAATCATTATCGGAAATATATTGAAAAACGTTGTACATATTAATACTATTTATAAACAACTCAGGTAACACCTGCTTGCTGTTCATCTTGTTTTGATACTTTTTTATAAAGGATTGATAGTAATCAACCGTGGATTCTGGCCCCAACCCTCCGATAATACCTGCACGTTTCACAATACCCTCTCCCTTGCCAATATTCGTTTGTAACACCTATGCATTATTAACAGTTATTTTCCAATAGTAATACTATGATTTAATTTTACTACAAATAAACAGGACGCTCTACTAATTTGACAATTTCGTAAACTAAATGTATTCTTATTTTAATTATCTAATATAAACAGGCAGAATAGGTGGGATAAAAAAATATGAAAAAAACAGCGAGACAATGGAATATCCTTCCGCTTGCCCTTATGGCAGCATGTAATCACATACATACTGGATTAAAGTTAACCATCATAAACAAGAAGGTTCGCGTATGAGAAAAAAAATCGCTTCAGGGGCGTTACTCAACGAACAAGCTTTTACCGTCGAGTGTTTAACAATAACGGATTTACCAGACATTATGCGGCTTCAAGCAAATGTGAGTGCAACACTTCCCTCCCGTTCAATTTTGTCACCACTTAACGAAGAAGAATTCACGCGAATTTTAACTGGGAACGGGCTCATGGTTGGCGTTTTTATTGATGGTATCATGGTTGCATTTCGTGCCATGTTAAAACCGGAGATCGATGACGCGCATTTGGGAATTGATGCTGGACTTGAAAAAGCGGAGCTGCCCAAAGTAATTTATTCGGAAATTTCATCTGTTGATCCCGATTATCGCGGCAATGCCCTGCAAAATTATATGGGAAAATTATTAATGAAAGAGATAAATAAACAGCAGTATCGTTATGTTTGTGCAACCGTTTCGCCAATAAATGTTCCAAGTATTAAGGATAAGTTTTCACTACGTATGGAAGTTGTTGCACTGAAGGAAAAATATACTGGGCTGATGCGATATATCTTTATGCGAGACTTTACCGTACGTTCCAAAGACCGATTATATCAGGAAACACAATGGATTCCTGTCGAAGAGATTGAAAAACAACAACAGGCGCTAGCATCCGGCTTTCGGGGGACGAGTATCGAGGAACGGGATGGAAAATGGTGTGTGAAATATGAGCAGTGAATTTTGTTGGTAAAGGAAGCATGGCTCCTAAATTGGTGTCATGTTCTTTTTATTTCAAAACTGAAAAGGAAATCAGCATTACGTATGATCAAGAATTCTATATAGGCTAACTATTCGTATATTTCCATGTTATACTACTGTTATGAATGTGGGTGTTCCAATGATATTGCGATGCAGGCTGTCGGTTTCATCATTGGTGTGTTACAGGACTCTTGTGAAATGGCACTTAATTCATCCACTGACGTACCTTTTACGGCAACAACTGAACATGCTAAAAGGCGTAAGGAAGGTAAGGAAATTAGTGCCTGAGCAGGCAGCTTTAGTAGTGGACTGCTTAACAGGTAGATGATGAAGTCTGTAAAGTGCTAAGAATAGCTATGGTGCAATACAGAAATCGGTGAAAAAGAAAGTAACTAGTCGACTGATATCCAGAAACCAACATTGGAAAATCCAGGTCATACAACAGAAGAGAAATTCAATGAGTTTCAAATATCATTAAACAAAGAAAAACACAAACAACTATTATGGTTTTTATTACAATTAGTATATTTTCCTTTAAAATTTTCAGATGGCCTATTTTGGGTGGCCCTTCTTATGACGGATGTTCCTAGGCAATCAAAAGAACCGCCGATTACTCCGCCGGCCACTAGCACTAATTTTCTCAAATTAAAGATACCCGTTTCACCAAATTTTGTACCTAATCTATATCCCATCTTTAGATTAATTTTTTCAGGGTCTCTCAACACTTTACGTTCAATCTGACTTATCAATGTTTTTTTGCCAAATTGTATTCCGGTATTCTTAAGAATATTATTAGCGGCATTCCCCGTTAAGGTTACAAATAATAACGTTTTACTTGATCGTCCCTACTATCATCGTACCCACTGATATGAGCAATGGCTGTAACCATGCTAATTTGAACATACAAAACAGAGGCCGCATCTGTGGGTCTATGGGGATGGCAACAGGTAGGTGATTATTCCTTTTAGTCCTCCCCAAAACCCCGTAGTACCCGACTTTAATGTTAGACAACGTATAAGTGATTTAATAGCCTTATCAGCAGAATGAAACTTTGACAAATAATTCCCCGCTAAATCTCCTGCAGTCGTTGTTTTGGGAAGCCCGTTAATTGCTGAATCCATAACCCCAACCCAATAATTTTTGCATTTTGTTTGGTGTGATGTCTTTTTCGTTACCCACTACATCAGCTTCTTTTTCTGTCTACTTTGTTTGGAGTTAGACTCTTGCTTGGGACACTACTCCAAAATCAGTTTCGACATCGTCACTCTTAATTGCAATTGCTACGCTAAAGATACTTCCAATCGATTCTCTCCACTTTAACCAAATTACCCGATGATCCCGCTAACGATACAGCCAGCCAGTTTGTTCTCGATTTTGCTATTGCGAAACAACCAATTCATCATTACTGGTTCCGTATAAAACTCTTCCACCATTACTTTTCCTTCGACAAACAGCAGAGCCATATTACAATGTAATTGAATCGATAGCCCATTTTTCTTTTTTAAGGAAAAGTAGGAAGGAAAGTTTTGGTAATTACTGAGTTCCGTTCCAAATTCCTCAAAATAGTAATCAACGTTAGGATTTCGGTCTTCCTCCAGTATGTATTGGAGAAATTGATAAAAACCGGCAATGTTATCACGAAAAACCGTTGCGTCCAGCTCGCCTGTAAGTGTTGTGTCTTGCGGTGTCAATGTATAACAATCCAAATCCAGCCGATCATGCAAAACCGTCTGCCACTCCTCAAGTGATACATTCTGATTCGCTTCCGCTGTGAAATTCCTGATCACGCCAATCGAATAATCCGTTCCCATGTTAATCGCTCCTCACAAATTTTATGATAGTGTTTGAAAATGAAATAGATTTTTTAGAGAAAGTATGCCGAATCTTGGAGTGGTTTACCTTGCTTTTCCTATCATGTTAGTCTGAGGTGGACAATGCAGATGGATTAAATCCGTTGCAGTTAATTAATATATTTTTATTATAACGGAATATACGTTCCTGTCAATAACAAAATTCAATATATTTTGACTCCTCATTAAAAGAAGATTGCTTATCCTCCTCATATTCACCGCCAATTTCAATATTTGAAAACGAAATATCCTTTATTACGTTTCGTCCTGTTTGTTGTAAAATAGCATTTAGGAAAACGACCGTAATTGCTTTATTCTTTTCATTGCCAAAAAGCTGTTTGAAGGCATAATCAACTTTTAAATCCATTAACCGTTCCAAAGGTATTCGTTTAAGTAATTCCGGCCGTGAGTTTTTATCAACATTCTTAATTTTCTTCGCGTAATCATTCGGATCTTCTTTTACTATAAATGATGTACTAGTGAGGTGTTTATTGTGAGACTTAGTTAATATTATCACAGGAACACTTCCTTTATGATTTATGGAGACTGAACGAGGAGTATATCTAAGAAAAGCATAGCATATGCCAAACTTACAAACAAGTGTTCTTTTGTAAATTTCATCTAAGTTTAAGAATTCCTTTATGCGGCATAATAGATTAATCATTCAACAGTATAGATTCTATAATAGTTTTTCATTTAGCATGTTGGATCCTTTTATATCAAAACTCAGACTATACACCTCTAACCTGCCTCGAAATGATATCTATTTATAAAGTGAAACTTCATTCAGTGGGGGGTCTTACTGCCCGTTGAGGCGAGATAAATGTTGAAAACGGGACAAAGGAATCTTTCCCTTTGTCCCGTTATGTTTTCATTTTTGGATCAAGCGCATCTCGTAATCCGTCGCCGACTAAGTTAAATCCGAGAACAGTTAACATGATGCAAATGCCCGGGAAAATAACTGTCCATGGCGCCTCCTGAATCAGATTTCTTGAATCCGCGAGCATACGCCCCCATTCTGGGTCCGGAGCCTGTGCGCCAAGACCCAGAAACCCTAGTGCTGCTGCGTCAAGAATAGCTGTTGCAATGCTTAACGTTCCCTGCACAATAATTGGTGCCAGACTATTTGGTAAGATATGATGAAACAAAATCCGCGAATCGCGCATACCGATAGACCGTGCCGCTTCTACATACTCTTCCTCTTTCAAACTAAGCACTTTGGAACGGATTAACCTGCCAAAAATCGGTACGTTTACAATCGCAATCGCAATCAACGCATTTTGTAATGACGGACCAAGCATGGCAACAACAGCAATAGCCAACAAGATGCTTGGAAATGCCAGCATAATGTCAAAAATTCGCGAAATCAGAATATCAAGCCAACGTCCGTAATAACCGGCGATAATTCCTAAGGTGACCCCAACAATCACCGAGCCGACCACGGAGATAAATCCGACCCATAACGATAGCCGTGCACCATACATGACCCGGCTCAATATATCACGGCCAAATTCATCTGTCCCAAACCAATATTCGCCGGACGGAGCATGCAATAATTGATCAGACTGATTCACTTTTTGATCGTCAATTCCCTCCGGAGCAAGGATTCCCGCAAATATAGCCAAAAATATAAATATCACGATGATACTTGCGCCGACAATGGCTAATTTATTTTTTCGAAAAATTCGCCAGACATCGCTTATCGGTGAGGAGATTTTTTCTGTTTCCTGCGCTGGAATCATTTGTTTTCCAGGTTCTGTCTCAATCTGTGCCATCTATACCCTCCTCTAACGATATTTAATTCTTGGATCGAATACGGCATATAACAAATCTACGACCAAATTAATGATAACAAACGCTGTCGCAATAACTAAAATGCCGGATTGGACGACCGGATAATCCCGGGCCTGAATAGCATCGTAAATATAACGTCCGATACCCGGCCAGCCAAAGATGGTTTCCGTTAAAATCGCACCACCCAAAAGCAAACCGGATTGCAGTCCAATGACCGTTACAATGGGAATGAAAGCATTTTTTAAGGCATGCTTATATACCACCCAAAACATTTTTTGCCCCTTTGCTCGTACTGTCCGTATGTAATCAGAACTTAAGACATCGAGCATACTGGAACGTGTCATTCTCGCAATCATTGCCATCGGAATCGTCCCCAATGCAATAGCTGGTAATAAAAGGTGCTTTACCGCAGCCACAAATTGGCTATAATTCCCATGGATCAAGGTATCGATTAAGAAAAAGTGTGTGATGGCATCGATAGGATTTCGTATGTCTTCCCGACCATTTGTCGGCAACCATCCCAAATCAACCGCAAATTTATACTGCAGCATTAAACCTAGCCAAAAAATCGGCATTGATATCCCAATTAATGCTAAAACTGTGATAACATAATCCAACCAGGAATTGCGAAACCATGCACTCAAAACACCGGCATTCACCCCGATGACAATCGCAAAAATCATGGCAACGATTGTCAGTTCAGCTGTTGCAGCCAAAGCCGTCCATATTTCATCATTGATCGGCGAGTTTGTTCGAATGGAAGTGCCAAGATCCCCAGTGAACAGATCTTTTATGTAATTGCCATACTGGACAAAAAACGGATTATTCAGCCCCAGACTATCCCTTAAATTAGCAATAGCTTCCGGGGAGGCTTTTGTACCTAAAATTGTTTGGGCCGGATCACCAGGGATCGCTCGCACAATCGAGAAGACAATGATCGACATCCCGAACAAAACCGGAATGAGCATCAACAACCGGCGAATCGTATAAGACATCATGATGGGCTCACTCCTCTCTATTTAAAAAGCCGGGGGAGCGCGTACTCCCCCTGGGTACCCTTAACAGGAAAGAAGGTATAAAAAATTCAAGCTTTGTTCTGTTTGTGTCAGCGTAAGCCATGTCCGGCTCCGGTGCCCAGCAACTAGCAAACTTCACATTCCTCCACTACGATAAGTCAACATCGGTTCGCTTGACAGCTTACCGTGTTTCCTTTATCTCATTGCAGAATGCTTCAGTTTGTACGTTGCTAAACGGGCCCCTACGCCTTTCTTTCCTACTTGAAGCTGACCTCATCAAACGGCTCACTTCCGGTTGGGTTCGGTTGATAGTCTTGCAAATTTGCATTTCCTGCCAATGGTTCCTCCGCGTAGACCAATGGAATCCAAGGAGCCTCATCATGAATAATCTCTTGTGCTTCCTTATACAGATCCATCCGTTTATCATTATCCGGCTCTGTCTGAGCGTCCTTCAATAACTTATGCACGTCTTTGTTGGCATAGCGAGACATGTTATTGCTTCCGATACTATCTTCATCAAGCAATGTGTAAAGGAAATTATCGGCATCACCATTATCCCCAGTCCACCCCATTAAGAAAGCGGGACTCTCGCCATCCGTAAGTTTTTCAATATAGGAGGACCACTCCACCGTCTTAATTTTCACATCCACGCCCGCTTTCCCAAAGGAAGACTGAATCGCTTCAGCAATTTTTTCAGGCTGAGGTAAATATGGTCTCGGATTGCTCATCGTCCATAATTCCATTTCAAATCCATCCGGATACCCGGCATCAGCCAGTTTCTTTTTTGCTTTTTCCGGATCAAATTCATACGATTCAATGTCATCATTAAACCCTTCAATGGTTGGCGGCATTGGATTTTTTGCGGATTCTCCATTACCAGCGTAAAAAGCATCCACCAACGAATCTTTATCAACAGCATAACTCAACGCCTCACGTACTGCTTTATCATCAAATGGCTTCTCTTCCACATTAAAGCCAAGATAGCCCAGATTTAAAGGCGGACGGTTCCAAATGTTGAGATCCTCATTCTTTTCAATCGAAGCTATATCAGACGGATTGACACCATCCATTAAATCGATTTCGCCATTTTTCAGTGCGTTTAACCGAGAAGCGTTATCCGGAATAACTTGAAAAATAACTTGATTAAGCTTTGGTTTTCCCTCATCCCAGTAATCCTCGTTTTTCTTTAGGACGATCTTGCTGTTTTTCTCCCAGCTGTCAAATTCAAACGGTCCTGTACCGACTGGATTTTTTTCAAAATCATCACCTTCTAGAGCTTCAGGACTACCGATTGCGAACGGTGTCATTGCCAGGTTTTTTAAAAATGGTGCCTGAGGTGTTCGTAAGTGTATTTCCACCTTATGATCATCCACAGCTTTTACATCCTTAATCACGCTCTTATCACCAAATCCACCAAACATGGAAGGATAATAAGCAAAGTTTTCCTCAGCACTTCCATTTTGCCAGCGCTCAAAATTATAAACGACCGCATCGGCGTCGAAATCGGTTCCGTCTTGAAATTTTACGCCCTCGCGCAATTCAAAAACGTATGTCTTGCCATCGTCTTTCTGTTCCCAGTCGGTCGCCAGCCCCGGCTCCAGTTCGGTTGTACCTGGTTTAAAATTAACCAGCGTCTCCATGATCTGTTGGGTTACTTTCAGCGACTCCCCATCTGTTACTTTGGCAGGATCCAGACGTGTGGCATCTGCACCACGCCCATAAATCAAGGTATCTTGCGTACTGTCCCCACCACCATCGGAACTTCCGCTGCTCTCATCATCTGATGAACATCCGACAAGTGCAATCGCTGTCATGGTGATAAATGCAAAAATCAATAAAAAAGATTTTCTCATGCTTCCCCCTCCATCTTTTTAAGGTAATCTATACTCACTTGCCATCTGCTAAAACGGGAGTTCCCTTTTTATCTTCAGCATACAGATGGCAAGCAACATAGTGATTCGTTTCGTCCTCCATCAATTCGGGACGAACGGTTTTACAAATTTCCATCGCCATTGGACATCTAGTATGGAAGGCACAGCCTGCTGGTGGATCAGCTGGACTTGGTACATCTCCTTCCAAAATCGTCCGGTTTGACTCATAATCCGGATCGGGGATTGGCACCGCTGACAGTAACGCTTGTGTATACGGATGTTTCGGATTTTCATAAACTTGGGTACTATCGGAAAGTTCAACCATACGTCCAAGGTACATAACCCCCACCCGATCGCTAATTTGCCGAACCACGCTAAGATCGTGCGCAATAAACACATAGGTCAAATCAAAATCTTGCTGCAAATCCTTCAATAGATTCAGCACCTGTGATTGAATGGATACATCAAGCGCAGACACGGGCTCGTCCGCAACAATGAGTTTAGGCTGTACCGCTAGTGCACGTGCGATACCAATCCGCTGTCGCTGTCCACCGCTAAACTGATGCGGATAGCGTTTTTCATGATAACCACTCAGCCCGACCGTTTCCAATAATTCGCGCACCTTTTTCTTTCGTGCTTTGGCATCTCCCATTCCGTGTACTTTTAACGGCTCTTCAATAATCTTCCCGACCGTTTGGCGCGGGTTGAGCGATGCATACGGATCCTGAAAGACCATTTGCATGTCTTTACGGAACTTGCGCATTTCCCGATTAGAAATTTTTGTTAATGGCTGGTCCTCAAAGGTTACCGTTCCCTCGCTTGGCTCAATCAAGCGCAAAAGCATTCGTCCAGTTGTTGATTTGCCACAGCCTGATTCTCCAACCAATCCTAGCGTCTCTCCTTTTTTCAACGTGAACGAGACACCATCGACAGCTTTGACTTCCCCTATCTTTTTCCCGAACACACCGCCAGTTATCGGGAAATACTTTTTTAAATTACGTGCTTCCAGTAACGTCTCACTCATGTTGTTACCTCCTGTTTTTGCTTTTCATGAAGAAAACAACGTACCTGGTGGCCATTTTCCGTTTCCAGTAATTTTGGACTCTCAGCCGTACACCGGTCGAACGCATATCGGCACCTTGGGGCAAACTGGCAGCCCTGCTTTACTGCTCCAGGTTTTGGCACATTTCCAGGGATGGAATAGAGCCGGTCTTTTTTGGCGTACATATTAGGAACCGACTGAATCAGCCCCTCTGTATAGGGGTGCTTGGGGTTTTTAAAAATCGCGTCCACATTTCCTTCTTCCACAACTTTCCCGGCATACATGACAACAATACGGTTGCATACATCAGCAACTACCCCAAGGTCATGGGTGATTAATAGAATCGAGGTGTTAAAGTCTTCATTCAATCGTTTCATTAAATCGAGAATCTGTGCTTGAATCGTTACATCAAGCGCCGTTGTCGGTTCATCTGCGATCAGCAATGCTGGCTCACACGCCATTGCCATGGCAATCATCACCCGCTGACGCATTCCCCCTGAAAGCTGGTGCGGGTATTCTTTCAACAGTTGTTCAGCGCGAGGCATGCCAACCTTTTTTAACATATCAACAGCAACTTTCGCGGCTTGTTTCTTGGAAATTTTCTTATGAAGACGAATGCCTTCGATCAGTTGGGAGCCAATCGTAAACACCGGATTTAACGACGTCATTGGTTCCTGAAAAATCATCGCGATTTCATTGCCGCGTATTTGTTGCATCCGTTTCTTGGTAGCTTTGGTTAGTTCTTCTTCTTTAAATCGGATGCTGCCATCCTTCACTTTTCCTGGCTCTGGAACAAGCCCCATGACAGACAACGAGGTAACACTTTTTCCGCACCCGGATTCCCCGACCACACCCAAAATTTCTCCAGGGTTGATAAAAAAATTCACATTATCGACAGCGGGAACTTCCCCGTCATCCGTGTAAAATGACGTCTTCAATCCTTTAATTTCCAAAATAGATTGTGACACATTATCGCTCCTCTCGCTGTATGGTTCCTTCGATATTTGGTTACTGCTCTACACTTAGAAAACGGATTTATGGAAGAAGTTAATTGCTTTGCATGTGCTCATATTGCATATGATTCTGATCTAACTCTCGTGATGTAACATACTTATTAGGGGGAAAACCTGGTTAATTCGGGTTTTTTGCCATAGCTTTTTCGCATCTTACTATTCGACTTAGCATAGTGGGCTTATATTTATAAGCGAGCGTTTGTTAACTTGGTGGTACACTTCACTTCTTATGTTTTTCACAACATTATTCGTAAACTCACAGCTATTCTGCAATGAATATTCTTTCATCAACGAAAGCTTCATTACGAAACCATATCCTGTATTGCAACATTGTTTTAAACGCTTTCATTTTTTTGAACTCTATTCACGCTATTTCTACTTATTCAAACAACTTTATGTATGGACGAATAATAGAATCATTTATTATATAGCAAGGTCGCCATTTCCGGATTTTGGTATTCTTACTATACATTAAATTCCTATTTATTTCAAGTATCTGATTACTGTTTTATTGGCAATCACCTGTTGGAAACGCTCTTCATGGAATCTTGTTATCACTCTCTGTGGAGTCAATCATCTTGGCCTGGTGTCTCCAATGAATTCAACCAAAAACCTCATATTAACTTCTGATTCATTCCCGCGATCTGATTCTCCTGCTTTTGGTGATTGACATCTTTTATATGAAAAATCTCATTTATCCAACCAACCAATCGAATAATATATATCCTCCAAATTATCGTGAAATCCCCAACCCATCCCGTCTGTGTCCTCAACAATGGCATATAAACGATCATTAAATTGCTTAAATACTGTTTCATCCTTTTCACATGCCGCGATAACCTTCATATACATGGACTCCATACTATAGTAGAATGTTTCGTCAATATCTCCATACGTATTTGTAAATTCAGTTCCAACCTCAACGTAATATAACATCAAATCAAGTATCCTTAAAGAATCATTTGTCAGTTTTTTAAAATTAGTAATGGCTTTTTTCGCCTGTGCCAAGCGCGTTTTTCCAAATCCTTTATCTGGAAAAAATTCATCCCTGACATCCTTTTTAGCACGTTCGAATAATTCCATAGTCGTCGCTTCACCCGTAAATTTCATCGTCAAATAATCTTTTACGTCACTATTCAATTTGTACAAATCGGTAATAACACTGACCAGTTCTTTTTGGTCGAATGCTTTCAAGTTCTTTTTTAGCTCTGGAACTTTCATGTGATTTATTTTTCTCATCATGACACCTCACAGCTATAGTAATCTATTTGAAAGTTCTTTATTTCTATTATCCGGATTTGGCTGTGGAATTGCAAAAAGTAAAAGCCGATCTTCACCATTATAACAAAGGCCTTTCTCACGTGGAATTCCGTAGAAGAGACCACGTTTATTTAAACTACTTATCAAAGTTTGATTTGTATTAGACAAATACAAATTTTTCGAATTTAGGCTTGGTTATGTTATAATATTCGAAGCGCAGGTACCGACTTCTCATGGGAGGGCGGCTCGCCGACAACCGTTGTTAGACATTCATCATGTCTGAAGCGAAAGGAGGTGATGCCGTGTGTCCACGTTTCAAGTTTTGTCGTTGGTTTTTTCTTTCGGCATGCTCGTGGCGTTTATTATGTCAGATCGACATAAAATAAAACCTCCCTGTTGAGTTGACCGCTCGAGCTTGGGAGGCTTTAAGATCCAATAGAGCCGTGCCCTCTAAGGGGTTCGGTCTACTGTGCATAATATATGTTGCTTCTATAATCATTATACCACAGCGTTAGATTTTGTAAACAACTATACATATATCTCTGTATAATCGCTTTCACATATTTTGATCAATCGTTTTCCAAAATGGGCTTTTTCTAGTTTGTAAAATTGTCAGTTTTAAGAGCCCTTTTGTTCAAACTTTATCTTTCATCCTCACTTACTTAATATCCCGTGTGGGTCGATCACAAACTTCTTGGCAACCCCGCTGTCAAAGTCTGCATAACCTTGTGGAGCCTGATCCAGTGAAATAACAGTCGCATTTACCACATTAGCAATATCCGCTTTTCCGTTCAAAATAGCTTTCATTAATTGACGATGATATTTCATTGCAGGAGTTTGTCCGGTGTGGATCGAATGTGCCTTTGACCAGCCAAGTCCAAACCTTACTTTTAGCGACCCTTGTTTGGCATCCTGATCTTTGGCTCCGGGGTCTTCTGTTACATACAAACCAGGTACGCCAAATTGTCCTCCCGCTTCCACAACATCCATCATCGTATTCAATACCGTGGCTGGTGCATCATGGTAATCTGTACCATGTCCATATGCCTCAAAACCAACAGCATCGATTGCACAGTCGACTTCCGGTTCACCGAGGATCTGTTCGATTTGCTCGCCAACATTATCATGTTCTTGCAAATTAATCGTTTCACAGCCAAAACTTCTCGCGTGCTTCAAACGTTCTTCATTTAAATCCCCAACAATTACCACCGAGGCACCAAGTAATTGGGCGGAATGCGCTGCAGCAAGGCCAACCGGGCCGGCACCGGCGACATATACTGTTGATCCAGTGGTGACGCCCGCGGTAATTGCCCCATGATACCCTGTTGGAAAGATATCCGATAACATAGTAAGATCAAGTATTTTGTCCATTGCTTGATCCTTATCTGGAAACTTTAAAAGTTGAAAATCTGCATAAGGGACCATAACATATTCAGACTGGCCACCTACCCAGCCTCCCATATCCACATAGCCATAAGCACCGCCAGGCCTTTCTGGATTCACATGCAAGCAAATGTGCGTATCCTGACGCTGGCAATTTTTACAGCGGCCACATGCCACATTAAATGGCACAGATACAATATCACCTTTTTTCAGAAATTCCACATCTCGTCCAACTTCGACAATTTTACCTGTAATCTCATGTCCCAGCACCATTCCCTCCGGCGCTGTTGTACGCCCGCGAACCATATGCTGATCGCTGCCGCAAATATTGGTTGCGATATTTTTAATAATAACGCCATGCTCACACTTTCGTTCGATATTAGACTTTGGTACCCCCGGCCCGTCATGCAGCACTAGATCGGGATAGGATATGTCCTGCACTTCTACTTTACCATTTCCTAAGTAAACGACACCGCGATTATCTGCCAAACGAATAACCTCCTTGGGATGATAGTATGCAGCAAAATTTACCGCAAAGGAGATACTACCGTATGTATGGTAGTCCCCTATCAATCTCTTTCCCACTCATATAAATGTAAAACTTGAATCTTAGCATTTTTCATACATGCATGTTTCATGAAAGCGTTGCAGGGAATAGCTATAGATAGAGAATTTTTTGAAGGAGGAAGAGAATTAATGAAAAAAGTAGACTTGGAAATGGCAAAACAAATAATTGACAGTGCAGAAAAGGAAGCAAGTAAAATTGGCGTACAGATGGTTATCTCTGTTGTGGATGATGGCGGAAATCTCGTCGCCACCCATCGTATGGATGACGCATGGCTGGCAAGTGTAGACATTGCCCAAAACAAGGCCTGGACATCGGTTGCTCTAAAAATGCCAACAGCAAACTTAGAGGAAGCAACCGTTCCAAACGCAGAGCTCTGGGGCCTTAATACAACTAACCAAGGAAAAATCGTTGTCTTTGGTGGCGGAATACCTCTGGAAAAGGACGGTCAAGTAGTCGGCGCAGTAGGTGTTAGTGGCGGCGCTGTACCACAGGACGTGCAAGTAGCTGAAGCAGGAGTTAAAGAATTTCAACATAAAGTGAAACCACATTAAGCGAGATTTTCTGACGTACCGGAAGTAATGCTCTTAGCCGTAGTTTCCTTCTACTTCATTAAAGGAACGACGGCAAAAATTCTCAGGCGTCTGGGTTGCAACGTCTTTGTAGCCTGCATCGTGCAGGGCTAAACAGAACCGGAACATTGTCATGCAGTTACCTCATTTTCTTATTTTGGTTTCACCTCAAAGTCTTGATATAGGATATTCTCTTAGGTATTGATCATCCAAAACCAGTGATCAGTACCATTTTTTAATGGAATTGTTTATTGGTTGATTGGTATTCATTTTCTGCATCTTCTTTACCCCCACGGAAAACGAACGAAGTCTATTTCATACGCTTTCAACTATTCCATTAGACATGCGGTTTACCGTGAAGATCCCGAATACAGTGGTTGGATAGTATAATGTTGGGCTGCAGTTCCTAATCTTATAGTCCTTTTTAATGCTTTAGCCCCATGTTCTTTATATCCCGCTATGGTAGTTTTATTAAGAATGTCAAAAAGCAAAAGAAGGGTTTGAAGTAAAATGAAAAAAATGCATTTGTTATGTATCTTCACAGCCATTATCCTGATGGTACTTGCCGGATGTGGAGGCAATGATGACTCTGCAAACGCTAAGAAAGATAAAAAATCTAGTAAACAGGCAAGTTATAAAGAATTAGAGACAATCGATTTAGAAGGAACCGTCAACTCCCTCAACTTTTCCCTTGATGAGGATGGAAGCACGTTAATGTGGGGAGAGAATGATGGTGGTTTAGGCGATGATAAACGACGTTACGTCTGGGTGGACGGTGAAGTGAAAGAACTAGATTTAGATACGTTTGGTCAATCCTCCATATTGTCCGGAAACGGTACGATCATTAATCATAAAGTAGATTGGGATGCAGAAGTAAATAAGCGGCACTCTATTATCGAATATGATCCGGCTGCAGACAAAACAGAAGAATTCATAGCTGATAATGACCGTGACGATATCTTGTTACCTGGCCATGGTGATTATTTACAGGAGCCAAGAACCTATATACATACGGTTACAAATACGAAGTTTGATGATTCCGAGACCTACATCTGGGACATAGACAATAATAAATTCACCGATTTGAATTTTATTCATGATATAAAAAGTGAAATGGATGAGGAAGAATTAACATCTTACCCACATTTCTTTTTATCAGCAGATGCCTCCATGGTTTATGCGATCGTTTTAGATGAGGGAATTTTCGCCTATGATGTAGAAGCGCAAAAAATGGAAAGCTTGCTTTTATCAGACAATGTGCTAACCGCGGACGGAAATACGACGATGCTAACCTCCGATGGACAACACATTGCATATGGCGTCAATGATTCGGACGATGATAATATCATTGTTACGTTACACGCTCTCGATGTGGAAACGAAAGAATCAATCGAAATTGGGGAAGGAAATGCATTATTTACACTGACAGACGGAAATATCATAATCGTTGATGACAATGAGGTTAAGCTTTTCGATTTTAAAACAGAAGAACTAAAAACCGTTCATACCATCAAATTAAAAGAAAATGAAGAATTGGATAATGTAACGGTAAGTTTAGATGGAAGCACGATTGCCTATGGTTATACGGCAAAAGATGAAGATAATGGGGAAAGTACGTCCTACATTAAGGTTTTGCAAAATAAATAAGTTTTGATGAATAAGGGGACAGGAACAACAGATCTTCAAATGGATCAGGGTTCCTGTCCCCAACTAATTTTGATATGTCTTTTTCATTTAACGCCTTGTGTAACCGGCATCAGCATGTATCACTGTCCCTGTTACATAAAACGACTGGTCAGAGGCTAACCAACAGACTTGCTTGTGCAATTTCTTTAAGCTGACCAAATCTGCCCAATAGACTGCTGAGGCGCAAATTCTTCCTCCGTTTGGCCGGTTTCTTCCAACGCTCCTCTTAACATTTGTGTCAATTGCTCCTGGTGCTACGAAATTGACGCGAATATTTTTATCTCCGGGTGAAACTTTTGCTACATGGCTGCCCATTAAGGCGGGATAAATTTCAGGCTATAATTTCGATCCATGTTCAATGCATAAATAATCAAATACCGAAACCTTTTCCACCTCCCCCAAAATTTACTAACTCCCCCGGACAAACGCTACAAAATCATGCATTACCTGTTTTCTGAAACGTTGCAGTTCTCGTACCATCAATAAATCACGTGTAAGTTGAAGGTCATTAACAGGTACCATTTTCAACACGCCAAACGCCAATTCCTTCTCGACCGTCAGCTTGGGTAAAATACTGACACCCAGACCTGCTTCCACTGCACTTTTAATGGATTGGACACTGCCAAGCTCTAATGAACTCTGAATCTGTTTCAACACGCCAGCTTTTTGCAATGCGTTTTCCAAAATAACCCGTGTCCCTGATTCTGATTCCCGCCAAATCATCTTTTCTTCAGGTAGTTCATGAGGCGTGATCGTTTCCCTATCTTTCCAGCGATGATCTGCCGGTATAACAAGGACCAATTCATCTTGTGCAAACGTTTCTGACATAAAGGAATGATCATCAACCTGGCTCTCCACCAAGGCAATATCAATATCCTGATTTTTTAGTTTTTCCGTAATCTGTGGTGTGTTTCCAATCGTTAAACTAAATTGGTAATCAGGAAATTTTTTCTTGAACTTTCCCATTACGTTTGGCAACAAATAGTCGCCAATTGTAAAACTTGCCCCTATATGTAATACGACCTCGTATTCACCTGTTGCCTCCTTAACCGCCTCATGCGATTGTTCTAGTGTTTCTACCATGTCTTTAGCAAACGGGTATAACGTTTTTCCCGCTTTTGTTGGAATAAGTTTGCCCTCCTGTCGATCAAATAACAGCGTATTATACCGCGTTTCTAATTGACGAATTTGCTTCGTAACGGCTGGCTGCGAAACATATCCTAACCGGGCAGCCTTGCTAATATTTCCTTCCTCGACCACTCGGCAAAACATCCGTAAATTTTCGATATTCAAGATGATCTTCCCCTCTCCCATTTCCCTCTGTATCTATTTTATCATGTCACATTACTTAAAAACGTTATTCCATTTCCTTATACCTCATAAAAAATGGGCCTTTTACATATTGGAATGACTCTGGTAATTTTAGTACAAGAATGTTTTCGCTTGGAGGAATGGATCGTGGATATTGCAACAGCTTTATTACTGTTAGTCATCGGTATTATCGCAGGAGGCTATGGAACAATCGTAGGTGCCGGCGGAGGCTTTATCTTTGTGCCCGCACTACTTCTGATATTGAAAATGGACCCTGCGATCGCTGCTGGTTCCGGGCTCGTCATCGTATTAATCAATTCATTTTCTGGTGCAATTGGATACGCCCGACAGAAAAAAATTGACTATCGAACTGGAATCCTCATCGCGATCGGGGCACTGCCAGGTTCTTTACTAGGTGTTTGGTTGCTGCATGTTTATGCTTCTAATTATTTTAACATCGCATTTGCAACGGTGTTAATGCTACTGGGACTATTTTTGTTTACCAAAAACACATCATTTGGAAAAACTAAAGCAAGCGTACAAAATCATCCCCAGCAGCATGAAGCCCGACAACAGATGGGTGCCACCGGATCTGAAGTGTCACAGCTTGCCACGATAACAAACCAGCAATCGGATGGTAATCGGATCGATGTCAAATTGCTGCTCCCACTTGGTTTATTGATGGGAGTATTATCGAGTTACCTTGGGATTGGAGGCGGATGGCTGCTTGTACCGATCCTGATCTATGGCTTCAAGATCCCTACCCATTTTGCAACAGCAACATCCCTTTTTTCACTCTGTATCTATTCCTCGTACGGTGTGATATCGCAAATTTTTTATAACAGTATCGACTGGATGACGGTTCTTTGGGGTGGAATTGGAATCATTATCGGATCTCAACTCGGTGTACGGCTAGCCCAGCGAATCCCCGGTAAAATCGTTATGCAAATGCTCTCCGTGCTTTTAGTTATCATTGGATTTCGGATGTATTTTGGGTAGGCAATGACACGACTTTTTTAGTAATCTTGTCTACCAATGTGCTTTTTCCCAAGCGCCAATTGGGTTACATGATTTCTGTTCTTAAGGTCTTTGTGCTATAATGAGCAACTATTTATTCTCTCCTACCTCTTCCCAGTTTTTATTTAAATGACTACAAACCTGCACTACTCATACGGGTTTGCTTTCGTCCGGAGCCTCATGTAAACAAAATGTTACCAAAAAATAAACTATACCGGTATAAAGACCAAAATATACCGCGACTTCCCTTACCATTCTCGTATTTTTTAAAGCTAAAGCACTCTCTCCCTATATACCAATTCTGAAGTTTCCCGGAATTTGAAATGGCGGTACTTAGCGGACATATTAGGATTGGGAGACAGAGTGGACGCGCAATTGAACACATATACAGAATTTATAATAGTCTATACCATTCACTTGTTCATCATTAATGAAAACTGTAGAAAAGTATCAGTTTACAATGAAGTGACACTTCTTCTGCTCTACCATGACCTAATTAGTAAAAGATCATAAATTTCATGCATAAAGGACATCGCGAAGCAACAATTGTTTAACAGTTGTGATTTCTGGTTAAAAAAGCAAAAGATAACGTTTTTTGTGCCCACATTACCTCAAATAACTTTTTCATAAAAAAGGAAGGAAGGCACATAATAAAGTGAATGATTTCGGATAAGGGAAACTTCATTCAGTCGGGTTTCCCTTTCAGACAGGAGAACAAAGGCTAATAACTAGAACATCTGGGTTGCAACACCTTTGTGAACTGCATCGTGCAGGCCCGAACAGAATCGAGCCTTTGTCTTGCAGTTGACCCCCACTTACCTTTTTTAGTTCCACCTCAAAATCTTGAAGTGGAGTGGTAAGCTTAACCACATTTGCCTGAATAACTCGATAGAAGGAGTTGACATGATAAAGTGAAATTTAACAAGAAAAAAATCAACGTTGTAGATATTCAAAAAGCGAGGAAAAGTGTGTTTGCTACAGGTGTAGGAAACGCGATGGAATGGTTTGACTTTGGTTTATATTCCTATTTGGCTGTTATTATCAGCCAAAACTTTTTCAGCGCCGTGGAGAATAATGAGTTAAAATTAGTGTTCACATTTGCAACTTTTGCGATTGCCTTTTTAATGCGCCCGTTAGGTGGTGTTATATTTGGGAAGATTGGGGATAAATTGGGAAGAAAAGTCGTTTTAACAACTACAATTATTTTAATGGCTTTTTCCACATTACTGATTGGTTTATTGCCAACATATGATCAAGTGGGGATATGGGCACCTATCCTCTTATTAATTGCTCGAATTATACAGGGTTTTTCAACTGGTGGTGAATACGCTGGCGCTATGGTCTATATCGCAGAATCCTCTCCAGACAATAAACGTAATATGCTTGGAAGTGGATTAGAAATTGGTACACTCACCGGTTATATACTAGCTTCCGTTCTTGCCAGCATACTCTTTATCACGCTATCTGATCAACAAATGGCCTCATGGGGCTGGAGAATTCCGTTTATACTCGGCTTACCTTTAGGACTAATTGGATTGTACCTAAGGAAAAGTTTAAAGGAAACACCGATTTTTGAAAACGAACTTTCTGATGATGACGTCCAGGAGGAAAGCTTCCTATCCATTTTAAAATACCACAAAAAGGATGTTTTCGTATGTTTTGTAGCTGTGGCATTCTTCAATGTTACAAACTATATGCTACTATCATACATGCCTTCTTATTTAGATGAGATCATTGGATTATCCAGCACGGTAGGAACCGTATTAATTACGGTAATCATGATTATTATGGTGCCACTTGCCTTTATGTTTGGAAGGCTCAGTGACAAAATTGGAAATAAGACTGTTTTTTTAATCGGTTTGGGAGGATTGACGCTGTTATCTGCCTTTGCCTTTTATTTAATAAATTTGCATGGTTTAATATTTGTGTCGTTAGGTATTCTCATTTTGGGTGTGTTGCTTTCAACTTATGAAGGTACTATGCCCGGATCATTGCCAACGATGTTCTACACAGACGTTCGGTATAGAACATTAGCCGTTACCTTTAATGTCTCTGTTTCCATATTTGGCGGTACTACACCATTAGTCTCCACATGGCTCGTTCACAAAACTGGAAACAACTTAGCGCCTGGTTTTTATCTAACATTCTTTAGTATTATTGGGTTTTTAGTAATATTATTCCTGTTTAAAAACACAGCAGGAAAATCTCTAAAAGGTTCATACCCAACAGTTGCATCTAAGTCTGAGTATAAAGAAGCTGTTGAAAACCCAAAAGATTCCTTATGGTGGAGCGAAGACAAGAAAAAAATAGAAGAACGAAAGGACGAAGCGGATACAGATAAATAAACCATCGAGAAGGAGAATACCAAGAAACCCTTTTCCCGCTATGTTTTCGAAGTCTCCCCAGGACGTCAGGATTTTTTATACCTGCTTAAGACGTTCCAGCACCTCTGGCATGTCCAGGGGTTTACATACATTTATCGGTAAGGAACCGGCGCTATGATTTAGGCCAAATCTCACCTCTCCTTTCTCTAATCGCCCATTTCACGACTTCGTACAAATTTTATAATTTTTTACTGGAACATACTAGCCCCCTAGACATTTCGCCAAAATAATGTTAACTTATTAAAGTTACTCACGAAAACAGTTACCCGAAGTAACTATATTGGAGGTGGAACCTATAAAATCGACTCAAAAGTTTTTTCATCAGCTGATGCTGCTGTATCGCCCGTTTGAAAATCGATTGAATGTGCAGTTGAATAAACATAACCTGCATCGGGCGCAATGGACTATTCTGTACTATTTATACAACAATGGTCCGACAACGCTTGTAGAGATTTCCAATTATCAAGGCGTAGAGAAGCCTACCACCACCAGAACCTTTGCCCGCCTGGAAGAATTGGGTTATGTCGAGCAGATGCCCGGTAAAGATAAGCGTGAAAAACGCATGCGACTGACTGAACATGGCAGGAACATCTATGAACATGTCCGTGTCACCATTGACCAGTTTGAAGAGGAAAATCTAAAAGGCATTTCAGAAGAAGAACAACTAAAGACCATTCAAATTATGGAAGAGATTAGAAACAACATCAAGAAGTGAGGAGATTGTTCGTGGAGCAAGCGAAATCAAAATTATGGACGAAGGATTTTACCATTATATCAGTGGCAAATTTCTTCTTATATTTAGTTTTTTATTTATTATTAGTAACGATGTCGGTTTACGCAGTGGAGAAATTTCACGTTTCAGAGAGTCAGGCCGGCCTTGTTACTGGTATTTTTGTTATCGGGACGTTAATCGGGCGGCTGGTGATTGGCCGATTGATTACAACCCTTGGAAATAAGAAAATGTTATATTTTGGACTCATCTTTTTTATTTTGACGTCCCTGTTATATTATGTCGAGGGCGGCATTACCTTTTTGCTAATTACCCGTTTACTTCACGGAATTGCCTTAGGTGCGGCAAGTACAGCAACTGGAACCATTGTTGCGGAAGTAATTCCGGCTGAGCGAAAAGGGGAAGGAATTGGCTATTACAGCATGAGTATTACCTTGGCAACGGCAATCGGTCCGTTCATTGGATTATATCTGAGTTCGCATACCAGTTATCAGCTGATTTTCGGCTTCTGTCTGGCATTGGCAGTTATTAGTTTAATTATATCCTTATTTGCTAATATACCGGTAATGGAAAGACCGATAAAAACAGCGCAAACAAAGAAATTAAAGGTTTCGGATTTTGTCGAACCAAAGGCGTTCCCAATCGCACTCGTGATTATTCTTATTTCGGTAGGCTATGCAAGTGTCCTTTCCTTTATTAATTTCTATGCAATTGAAATTAACCAGGTCGATGCCGCAAGCTTTTTCTTTATCGTCTATGCTGCAGCAATTTTGATATCTCGACCATTCACTGGACGATTAATGGACGTAAAAGGCGCCAACTGGGTAATGTACCCCGCTTTCTTTTTATTGGGAGCAGGATTACTGTTGTTAAGTACCTCGCAAAGCAGTGTCTCGTTATTACTAGCTGGTGCACTGATGGGTTTCGGGTACGGTAATATGCAATCCACCACACAAGCGATCGCGGTAAAAATGGCTGCCCCGCATCGGGTCGGCTTGGCAACATCGACTTACTATATTGCCATGGACGCCGGAATTGGATTTGGCCCATACGTGCTCGGGTACATCATTCCATTAACTGGATACAGCAGCTTATATACCATTATGGGTGTGATGGTTCTGGCTACGACGGTGCTTTATTTCTTCATGCACGGGAAAAAGGAAAGTTCGATTGGAGCACGTATGGATTCAATGGCATCGTACACAAAAGCGAATTAAATGGGAATTAATGACGATCTCCCAGGTGATTATGAATCACCTGGGAGATTTTTTAATGGATTTGAAAACATAACCTTAGTGAACACCGATCACTTAGGTCATGTTACATGTCTGATCGATTTTATTAGATGGAATCAATCGCTTCCTTTACAGGTGTACTCCCGGTCACCACCTGAAATTCCTTTCCAATCGTTGTCTCATTTTCTAAGCAAGCTAAGATCACACTTGCAATATCCTCTCTGGAAACCTCGTCCCGATCGACCTCAGCTGCTGCCCTTATTTGTCCGGTTCCCTTGTTATTCGTTAACAAGCCTGGATGAATAATGGTATAACTCAAATCGGACCGCCGCAACCATTCATCCGCATAATGCTTTGCCACAACATAAGGGGCAAAGGAGGATGATGCTTCTTGAATCGCTTTTCTTCTCGTGTCAAACGAACTAATCATGACAAAACGTTTAACACCTGCAACATTGGCAGCTTCAATTGTTTTTACGGCACCATCCAAATCCACCATGATGGTTTTGTCTTTACCTGTATGTCCACCGGAACCGGCTGTAAATACGACTGCATCAACTCCCTTGGCAGCTTTTGCAATGGTTTCGACATCCTGCTCTAAATCGGCTACTACCGTCCCCGCTCCCAATTTTTCAAAAAAGGAGGCTTGTTCTTGCTTACGAATCATTGCCTTCGCATGAAGATTGTCACGATCCTGAATCAATGAAACTAGATGTTTCCCAATTTGACCATTAGCTCCAACTACAAGAATTTTCAATCTAACCACCCTTTCAGAATATGACTATTTAGCTTAATTATTGTAGTGCTATATATGTATCGTAAATGAATAGAATGCGCTTTGTCTAGATTCCTGTTCGTATGAAAGACACCGTTTATAGATTAGACCGGGAAACGCTAACCTTCTAATTCTCCCGCTCTCCTAAACAAGGCCTGCTAGCTCCCATTTCTATCCGTTTTCACCACCGTAGCCTGTTCAATTGATTGCATGTAAATATAAATCTAATGAATCTTCCACTTCCATCGCAACTAACCGAATAAAGTCATCATAATCTTTTTGCGTATGCGCCTTATCCAATGCTTCATAATAATTTAATCGATTTTCCACTTTAATAACAACAGGAGGAAAGCCATTTTTCATAAGTTCCAGATTCAGTAATAAACGAGATACCCGGCCATTTCCGTCCATAAAAGGGTGAATGCCTACAAAAATTGCATGTAGCATTGCCCCGCAAGTAACCGGATGCATTTGTTGCGTTTCTTGTTCATACCAATTCATTAATTTCTCCATTTGCTCCGCGATAAAAAATGGGGCTGGCGGTATATGTTTAGCACCTGAAATGAAGACTTGCTGATCGCGATAAACACCAGCATACGCATCATCTATCCCTTTTAAAATCAATCGATGCAGGTTCTTGATCTGCCATTCCGACAGAGTTTCCTTATGTTGAACAATTTCTTCTACATACGTAATGGCGTCACGATGATTAATAACTTCTAAATGTTCACGCATTGTTTTGCCGCCAATTGTGATACCTTCTAGCACGACTTTTGTTTCCTTTAGGCTTAATGTGTTTCCCTCTATTGCGTTGGAGTTATATGTCCACTCAAGCAATAACTTTTCATGTAAACTTCTTAATGTATGGGTTGGAAAAGGTCGTTTTGCATCAAGATGCGCTTTTTTTACATCGATTTGTTCAAACATTCATCTCACCTCATAAGGTTAGGCAATAATCTAAATAATTCCGAATAACTATCATTCCAAGTGTATTATAACATATAAATTATTATATCTAGTCGAAACACTGATGACCGTTCACCCCAACAAAACAAAAAAGAGCGAAATCACCAGGATTCCCCTCTTTTGCAATACACTCATCCCCAAACCTCATCCGCTATTTCTTTAATCAACCGCAGCTTATCCCACTGCTGTTCTTCCGTTAAAATATTCCCTTCTTCCGTCGATGCAAAGCCACATTGCGGGCTGATGCAGAGTCGGCTTAGATTAACATATTTTGCTGCCTCTTCAATCCGAGCTTTGATAGCCGCTTTATCCTCCAATTCTCCCGTTTTTGATGAGAAAAGGCCAAGAACAACTAGCTTATCATCACTCACATGTTGTAATGGTGAAAAATCACCAGCGCGGTCGGTATCAAATTCTAAATAGTACGCAGTAACGTTTTCTTTTTCAAATAAGAGATGGGCGATCGGGTCATATCCACCAGATGAAGCCCAAGTAGAATGATAGTTTCCGCGGCAAACATGCGTATTGACAACTAAATCCTCCGGCAGATTGTCAATAGCTAAATTATTGACACGTAAATAGAGCTCTCCCATTCCTTCTGCGTCTGCTTGGATTTGCTGTGCTGTACTGGAATTTGTGTCAACCAGCATCCCCCACGTACAATCATCTAGTTGAACATTTCGGCAGCCAGCCTCGTATAAATCACGGATCACAGTTTGGTATGCCTTGGCAATATCTGCAACTAAATCATTGATATCTGGATAAACGTGTTCGGTTGTTTCTTTATTCTGGGGACGCTGTAATTCCGCTAAAAACTGTGCTGGCGCTGGAATGGTTTGTCGTGCCACTATTTCATCTGTTGCATATTGCTGCACAAAGGCAAAATGTTCGATAAATGGATGGCTTTCCCCACTAATCTTACCAGTCAAACAAGCTGTTTCTGGCCGCGTTTCTTCTCCATTGAAAATATAGCCTTGATCAATTATTTCCTTTTTTACACCGTTTAGCCCCCACATAAAATCTAAATGCCACCACGAACGGCGGAACTCTCCGTCAGTAATTCCTTGCAGTCCCACTTCTTTTTGTTTTTGAATTAAATCAGCAATACATACATCTTCCACCTTTTTCAATTCACTTTCAGTAAGTGTCCCCTCAGCAAAGGCAACCCGTGCTTTTTTTAACTTTTCCGGACGTAAAAAGCTCCCTACATTGTCAAATCGAAATGGTGCATTTGTACGGTTTCCCACTTTTAGTTCTACTCCCATGTTTACCCTCTCCTTTTTCTTTGATTCTGTAAGGAAAGTGTAGCATGAAACGTTTCCTATAATGTAACACCTAAAACCTATGTCTTGCTATAGTCTTAAACTATAACTGACGCAATCCCTCTTCAATGGATTCTTTTAAATACTCAATATAAATAGTAGCAAGCTGACTGTTTGTAATGTGCTTATGGGTGATATATCCAACTGTAATCCGTTCATCCACTTCCAAAGGAACAGCAATAATATCTTTGCTGTTTAATTTATGGCTAATCACACCCGTGGAAATGGTATAACCATTTAAACCGATAAGTAAATTAAACAACGTAGCACGGTCACTCACCCGAATATTCTTTGGTCTGGACAGGGTACTGAGAATCTCTTCTGAAAAGTAGAACGAATTATAATCACCTTGCTCATATGAAAGATATGGAAAAGGAAGCAAGTCAGATAATGTTACAGAATCTCTAGCGGCTAGTGGATTATTTGCACTAATAAACACATGCGGATTTGCTTCAAACAACTCATGAAATGCTAAATTTCCTTCTCGCAGGAACTTGTGAATCACCTTCCTATTAAACGCATTGACATATAAAATACCAATTTCACTCCGTAAATTTTTCACATCATCAATGATTTCATATGTCCTCGTCTCCCGCAACGTAAACTCATATTCTTCCCGGTCGTACTCCGTTAACAGCCGTACAAAAGCACTTACTGCAAATGCATAGTGCTGAGCCGACACAGCGAAATGCTGCTGTGGTGCTGGTGTGTTGGAATAGCGGTTTTCCAGAAGCTCTGATTGCTCCACCACCTGTCTTGCATACCCTAGAAACTCCGTCCCCTCCAGCGTGATCCGAATTCCCTTGTTTGTCCGTAAAAAAATCGTAATCCCCATTTCTTTCTCGAGCTCTTTTAATGAATTCGAAAGACTTGGCTGACTAATGAACAGGTTCTGTGCTGCCTTATTAATCGAACGGCTTCTCGCTACTTCAATTACGTATTTTAACTGTTGAAGTGTCATTTAGGATTCACTTCCTTTCATTAAAAGTGGTTTGACACAAGGGATAACGCCTTATTTTTCTACATGACCCCAAAAGCCCGATTCGTCCCATTCGTATATCAGCTCTAAGCTGTCCGTCGCGAATGGATTTCCCCATTGTTATCCCCCTCTAATTTTCAGTAAGTATATCATGAGACGTTGCATCTTGGTTGAGAAACAGTCAAATTTTATGATTATTTAAACCAAATTCATACAGTAGTACATATTGTTCAAGCGTTTCTAGAGCAAACATCGTCACGGTTACTTTTGGCGTACTCAGCTTTTCCATTTATTTGCATTCACACCCTTGCTTCACTATACTAAAATGACTAAGAGAATTTAGGAGGTACATACATGCTAGACAACTATCAAGCGAACCTGCAAAAATATGCAAAACTATTAGTTGCAAAAGGACTTAACGTTCAACCTGGTGATTGGGTGAAAATGACCATCGCCGTAGAACAGGCACCATTAGCCCGTTTGGTCACGAAAGAAGCTTATGCGCTTGGCGCTGATAAAGTCATCGTAAAATGGTCGGATGACGCGATTACGAAAGAACATTACATGAATCAGTCCGAAGAATTACTGACTGATATCCCAAAATATGCGATTGACGAATCCGAAGACCATGTATTGAACCATCGTGTTTGTCGGCTTTCTATTTTATCCAATGACCCGAACTTATTAAATGAAGTGGATCCCGATAAAGTGGCTGCCTATCAGAAAGTCGCCGGAAAAGCATTCAAAGCCCAGCGCGTGGCCACACAAAATGATGACTTAAAATGGACTGTAGCTGCTGCAGCTGGTGTGGATTGGGCCAAAGCTGTCTTCCCGGATTTAAAAACATCTGAGGAACAGGTTGATGCATTATGGGATGAAATCTTTAAAACATGTCGCATTTATCATGATGACCCAGTTGCTGTCTGGGATGAACATAAAGAAACACTCAAGGAAAAAGCAACCATATTGAATAACTATCAATTTGATGCATTAAACTACACTGCTCCTGGCACCGATTTAAAACTTGGCCTGCCTAAGAACCATATTTGGATGAGTGCGGAAAGCTTCAATCCAAAGGGCGAGGAATTTATCGCTAACATGCCAACGGAAGAAGTGTTCACCGCGCCTGATACCCGCCGAATGGATGGGGTTGTTGTCAGCACCAAACCGCTAAGCTATGCCGGCACGTTAATCGAAGGTATCAAGGTACATTTTAAAGATGGAAAGATTACCGCTATTTCCGCCGAAAAAGGCGATAAAGCAATCAAAAAATTAGTGGAGGATAATGAAGGAGCAACAGGTCTTGGTGAAGTCGCTTTAGTTCCGGATCCATCGCCAATTTCACAATCAGGCATTACCTTCTTTGAAACACTGTTTGACGAAAATGCATCGAATCACCTGGCAATTGGCGCTGCCTATCCAACGTGCATAGAAGGTGGCACAAAAATGAGTGAGGAAGAATTACAGGAACATGGCATGAATGTATCAACAACCCACGTTGACTTCATGATTGGTTCCAACAAAATGGATATTGATGGCATAAAGGAAGATGGGACAGCTGTTCCTATTTTTCGTAATGGGGACTGGGCGATATAGCTGATACGGAGGGGTCGTTCCGCTGTCCCACCATCTTTTTAATGGTGGGACATGACGCCTGTCCAAGATTACTGAATAACAGCTATCTTTAACTAACTGAATGTAGTAAATTATACTTTACCTATTTGTCATTCATACGTTTACCGGCGGCTTTGTACACATTTTAACAGCGATTTTTAAAAACTGTAACAGCTATTCGCTTTTTCAGCAACCCCTTCTTGTTATCCCTCGCGCATATACATGCTCAATAAATCACATTAATACATCTCACTCTCTTCTCTTTTTTGCCACAAATTGTTCACAAGTAATGATTCATGAACAATTTGTGACATATATTATTGAATACTTTGTGACAAATGTCACATGTTATTGCCCTTTATCCTCTTATCTGGCATTAATATTAGTAGAAAGACAGTGACATAGATCACTTAATTACATGATTAAAACTGCTACATCACAAGGAAAGGGGCACTTTCATTGAAAATAAAATGGGCTTTTTTAAGTTCGCTGATCATTACACTTGTTACGCTTGCCGGTTGTGAGCCGATTATGGTGTTAAATCCCAAAGGACCACAAGCGGAGACAACCACCAATGTTATTTGGATCTCGATTGCAACAATGGCCATCATTGTCATCGCGGTATTTAGCCTGTTAGTTTTTGTTGTTATCAAATATCGTGCATCCAAACAACCAGATGATTATGAACCACCACATATCGAAGGAAGTAAATGGCTTGAATCCATCATCGTCGCTATTCCGGTGATCATTATTGTGATTCTTTCCGTTGTGACCGTCAAATCGACGTATCAGGTGGAAGCAACTCCAACCGGATATGACGATCAGGAACCAATGACGATTTATGCATCCAGTTCGAACTGGAAATGGCACTTCAGTTATCCGGAAGAAGATATTGAGACATTGAATTACTTGTACATCCCAACCGATCGTCCTATCGAATTTAAACTGTATTCGTACGGACCGATCACTAGTTTTTGGATTCCACAGCTCGGCGGACAAAAATATGCGATGTCTGACATGGTGACGACATTACACTTAGCTGCTGACGAACCGGGTGAATATATGGGACGAAATGCTAACTTTAGCGGAGAAGGATTCGCGGAAAACATGTTTCAGGTGAAAGCAATGCCACAACAGAAATTTGATGAATGGGTAGAAGATGTGCAAAAGACCGCAAAACCTCTTACAGAAACTGAATTTGATAAATTACTAGAGCCTGGTCACCTTGGTCAAAAGACGTTTCGTGGTACACACTTATCATTCCTGCCGCCACCAGAGGGTCATCATGGTGGTCATCAGCATGGATCTGATACAAGCCACATGGATAAAAAAGACAAAATGGATGATTCCAAACATCACCATCATTGAGATACCCGGTTGAGCGTTTGTAACGACTTTTGAAAGGAGAAAACGTATGAATTACTTTGATCGATTTGCCATCCCACATGCAGATCCCCTTATTTATGCATCGATGGTTGCTATTGGGCTAACAGTGATTGCGATTATCGCTGGTTTGACCTTCTTTAAAAAATGGGGTTATTTATGGCGTGAATGGCTGACAACAGTGGATCACAAGCGAATTGGAATTATGTATTTAATCTCCGCTTTACTCATGCTTTTCCGCGGTGGGGTCGACGCCATTATGATGCGTGCACAAACTGCTGTGCCGGATAATACTTTTTTGGAAGCCCAGCATTACAATGAAGTGTTTACCACCCACGGAGTTGTCATGATCATCTTTATGGCGATGCCGTTTATCTATGCATTAATGAACTTTGTCGTTCCATTACAAATTGGTGCCCGGGATGTTGCGTTTCCACGATTAAACGCCCTTAGTTTTTGGCTATATTTCATGGGTGCGATGTTATTTAATATTTCATTCGTGGTCGGAGGTTCGCCAGATGCAGGCTGGACATCATATTTCCCGCTTGCTGGCAATGACTTTAGTCAATCAGTAGGAACCAACTATTATATGCTGTCGATTCAAATTGCCGGAATCGGAACGTTAATTTCCGGGATTAACTTTATCACAACCATTTTAAAAATGCGTGCACCTGGTATGAAATTAATGAAAATGCCAATGTTTACCTGGACCGCGTTTATTACTAACTTGATTGTCGTGTTTGCCTTTCCAGTATTAACGATTACACTACTATTAGGGACGATGGACCGGTTATTCGGGGCAAACTTCTTTACCACGACGAATGGCGGTATGGATATGCTCTGGGCCAACCTGTTCTGGATTTGGGGACACCCGGAAGTATATATTCTAATTCTGCCGGCATTCGGTGTGTATAGTGAAGTAATCTCGACATTTTCCAGACGTAATTTATTCGGATATAAATCAATGGTTGCTTCCATCGTGATCATCTCGTTCTTTTCATTCCTGGTTTGGACCCACCACTTCTTTACAATGGGGCAAGGTCCATTGACGAACAGTATTTTCGCGATTACCACAATGGCGATTGCGATACCAACCGGGATTAAGATCTTTAACTGGTTATTGACAATGTGGAAAGGAAAAATTAAATTTTCGGTACCGATGCTTTACTCGATTGCCTTTATTCCCATTTTCACTATTGGCGGTGTGACGGGGGTCATGCTTGGAATGGCAAGTGCGGACTATCAATATCACAATACGATGTTCTTAGTAGCCCATTTCCATTACACCATTATTCCTGGAGTTGTATTCGCTATGCTCGCTGGGCTAACGTACTGGTGGCCGAAGATGTTTGGCTTCATGTTAAACGAACGAATCGGCAAATGGGCATTTTGGTTTATCGTTGTCGGTTTTAACGTGACATTCTTTCCGATGTTCTTTACTGGCCTTGATGGTCAAGCCCGAAGAATGTACACCTATTCTGAAGCAGCCGGATATGGACCTCTCAACTTACTGTCATTTGCCGGTGCGATTGGACTTGCAATCGGCTTTGCATTGATCGTCTATAATGTCTATTACAGTGTACGCTATGCTTCTCGTGAGATCAGCTCAGATCCATGGGATGCACGGACTTTAGAGTGGGCTACACACAGTCCAGTGCCCGCATACAACTTTGCAGCGACCCCAGAAGTCGATTCAATCGAAGCATTCTGGGGTCATAAGAAAAACGGGCGTCCGATTTTTAGTCAACGAATAGAAAAAATTCATATGCCAAATAACAGTGGCTGGCCATTCCTTTTAAGCTGTATTTTCTTTGCATGGGGATTCGCCTTCATATTTAGCATGTGGCTGCCGGCAATTATTACAACACTAGTTATCTTTGGCTTCATGGCTTATCGTTCTTTTGAAAAAGATGATGGGCACTATATTTCCGTAAAAGAAATTGAAGACACGGAAAAGAAAATGCGAGGTGTTAGCTAATGAAAATGGATCATGCGCTTCCACTTGAATATCGTTCAGAACAAAACCAATTAAATATTGTCGGCTTTTGGATTTTCCTTGGTGCCGAGATTATGCTGTTCGCAACACTGTTTGCTACTTACTTTACCTTGGAAAACCGCGTCGGAAACGGACCGGCAGGCGGAGAAATTTTTGAAATTGGACCAGTACTCATTGAAACCTTTGTCTTGTTAACGAGCAGTTTTACCATTGGTCTTGGTGTTCATGCCATGCGGATCGGCCGCAGAAAAGCAATGATGAGCTTCTTTGCCATCACATTGGTTCTTGGTCTAACTTTCCTGGGTGTCGAAATTTACGAGTTTGTACACTATGTCCATATTGGCGCTGGCCTGCAAATTAGTGCTTTCACTGCCAGTCTGTTAACGACACTTGGCACACACGGTGTCCACGTGACAATCGGTTTATTCTGGGGGTTGTTTATCATTCTGCAGGTAAAGAAAAATGGTTTTAACGCGTCAACGGCGAACAAATCGTTCATCTTTTCCCTGTACTGGCACTTCCTCGACATCGTGTGGATCTTTATCTTTAGCTTCATTTACTTGAAAGGAATGATGTAAACATGGGTGAATTATTTCCACGAAAACAAGTAATGGGCTTTGCCTTTTCCCTGGTGCTTACGATCATTGCTCTGTGTGTTTATTTCTTTAACCTGTCGTTTATGGCAGGCATGACCATTCTCCTGATCACCGCATTTGTGCAAGCTTTTGTGCAATTGGTTATCTTTATGCATGCTGGAGAAACACAGGATAAACACTCCATTTATACAAATCTTATTTACGGGTTTGCGATTGCACTGTTCAGTATTTTCGGTACCTTACTCATTATGATATGGGATATGGCTTAATAGAATAACATCACTCTGTCTAACGGGTATACCAAGACAAAACACCAATAATTATAAAGGGATACGAAAATCACAGTGATTTTCGTATCCCTTTTTAAGGTTATGGTAGAAGTTATTTACGCTTATTACTTGGTATGAATAATGCTCGTAATTTTAACTATTTATGTAATAATTGTATTGTGCATGATAACTATTATAGAATGAATGTACGTATTGCAAATGAAACCTATTGCTATGAAGGAGGTATAGGATAGTGACAAAACAATTGACAGGAAAAACAGCTATTGTTACTGGAGCAAGCAGTGGTATTGGTACCGCAATTGCCAAAGCCCTTGTCGAAGCAGGTGCGAATGTAGTGCTTGCTGCAAGAAATGAGAAAAAGATTGCGGAAATTGCATCAGAGATTGACCAGAAAGAAAAAACGCTATGTGTTAAAACAGATATGACAAAACCAGAAGATGTCAATTCTCTGGCTGAGCGTGCGAAACAAGCATTTGGAAGCGTAGATATTTATGTTAATAATGCTGGGAGAATGGGATCGAGCAGGGTTTTGCAAGGAGATGTTACTGACTGGGAAGAAATGATCGATATCAACATTAAGGGCATTCTTTATGGCATTCATTCTGTCTTGCATGCTATGCTGGAAAAAGAAAGCGGCCATATTGTTAATATTGCTTCCGACTCGGGATGGGAAGTTACGGAGAGACTAACCGTATATTGTGCAACAAAATTTGCCGTGCGCGCGATCTCTACAGGATTGGAAAAAGAACTTGCCAAAACAGGCGTACGCACCACCAATATCTCGCCAGGCATGGTGGAAACACCGCTAAGTTCAAAAAGTCCATTTGACAGTGACCGGAAAAAACTTGAAACACGTGATATTGCACAAGCAGTTATTTATGCAGTGACACAACCGGATTATGTAAATGTCAATGAAATTACCGTCAGACCGGTTTAACATCGGACAATCAATTGTAGATGTTGAACAAGCAACATCGGCAACACACCCTGAGAAGGTTGCTTGCCTTCTCGATTTATCCCACTGCACCTTTTCCCCTTCCCCCCTTATCCATTTTTTCCGTTGCAATAAAAAATCAGGGATACATAAAGTGGACCCCATTGTCAAGACACAAATTTTTATAAGTTAAGGTGGGCTTTATATATTATTTGCCCGTGGGAGTA
>NZ_JBCLVH010000030.1:0-43008 GCF_039548255.1 Lentibacillus songyuanensis | reverse complement strand
TTCTAATAAGTAGTGAAGAAGTATTATTTAATTGTCAAAGAGCAAGAAAATCAATTTCTGAAACTTATTATACGAGGAGGGGTGGAAATGGAAACGACCAAAGAAAAGATATACAAACCTGAGGAAGATCCAAGCAAATCATCATTATTAGGTACGTTAGTGGCGGTTGGGGGTGTCGCCGCTGTCATCGTCATCATGTGGGTAGCAATATTTTGGTTATATATGGTAAGAGTATAGGGGGGAATAAACATGCACAAATTTGAGGAAATTTGGCTTACCTTAAGTGCAGGAATTCTAATCATGTTTATGGTCATTGTCGGCTATCAAGCATTTGCGTTAGGAATGGGACCGCCAAGTGATAAGGAAACCATTGACCCGCAACAAGTGGATCAAACAGCCCCATTTAACGATCCAGGGGTAAAAGAAATCGGGAAAAATGAGTATGAAGTGGTCATGACTTTGCAGGCATTTGGTTTCAATCCAAGTAATATTGAAGTACCCGCCGGCGCAAAAGTTCATTTCACGATGACGTCCAAGGATGTTACGCATGGCTTTCAGGTAGCGGGAACGAATATCAATGCCATGGTCATGCCTGGTCATATTCAACGGATTTCGCATACATTCAAAGAACCAGGAGATTATCTGGTGCTTTGTAATGAATATTGCGGGGTTGGTCACCAGCAAATGTCTACAACTATAACGGTGAAGTAAAGGAGGGGAAGCATGATGGAACTTGCAAGTAAAGATACAGTTTGGCGGAAAACAAATAAGGTGCTAGGGGTTAATCCGCTTGACGCACGTATATCTAAAGCCTATTTATCGGTATCATTTATTGTCCTCTTAATTGGCGGGATTCTAGGGCTTATCCAAGGCCTTGAACGCAGTGGTCTATTGCAGTTGCCAGCATGGTTGAATTATTATCAAGTATTAACTGCACATGGGATATTACTGATCCTTGTGTTTACAGCCAGTTTCACAATTGGTTATTTATATGCAGGGGTTTCGCATTCACTTGGTGGACTTCTGCCAGTTGTCAGGAAATTGGCATGGATAGGGTTTGGTTTAATATTGATCGGTGTGGCCCTGGTTGTTACAACAATTGTGATGAATGAAGCGTCGGTATTATATACATTTTACCCGCCACTTGCGGCATCACCAGTCTTTTATATCGGCTTAGTCTTTGCCATGTTAGGTATTTGGGCTTGTGCTTTTGGTGTTTTTATCAACTACACACACTGGCGGAAACAACATCGCGGGCAAACAACTCCATTAATGGCCTTTTTTGCAATGGGTGTATTTGTATTATGGTTTTTCGGCAGTATTGGGGTGACGATCGAGGTATTAACACTAATCCCATGGTCGTTAGGTTGGAAAGAAACAATTAATGTCATGATTAGCCGGACCTTGTTTTGGAGCTTCGGTCATACACTTGTTAACGTGTGGTACCTTGTTGCAACATCTGCATGGTATGTCGTTATTCCAAAGGTTATCGGCGGGCGAGTGTTTAGTGATAAATTAGCTAGATTAGTTGTTATTTTACTCGTTATCTTGAATATACCTGGTGGATTTCACCATCAAATTATTGATCCAGGTATCTCGGAGTCGGTTAAATTCTTGCATGTCTTTATGAGTATTTCGATTGCCTTTCCTTCATTAATGACCGCGTTTGCTATGTTCGCTGTGTTTGAGCGTGCCGGAAGACGTCGTGGCGGAAAAGGGTTACTTGGCTGGTTTACAAAATTGCCATGGGGCGATGTGCGCTTTTTGGCACCAATGATCGCGATGATAGCATTTATTCCTGGTGGAGCGGGTGGTTTGATTAATACAAGTAACCAGATGAACCAGGTTATTCACAACACATTATGGGTGGTTGGACACTTCCATATAACGGTAGGGGTTACAGCAGTACTCACATTTTTCGGAATTTGTTACTGGCTCATTCCGCATATTTCCAAACGGAAGTTAACACCACAGATGAATAAGTTGGGTGTCATTCAAACGATTATCTGGACGGCAGGTATGATTTTAATGTCTGGTTCCCAGCATTTAGTCGGATTGCTAGGTGATCCACGCCGTACTTCCTTTACTACCTATGGTGATCATGCAACTGCACAGAGCTGGATTCCATATGAATATGTCATGGGAATTGGCGCAACGTTACTGCTAATTGGCATTATTATTCAGGTCTATGCTGTATTTAACATGATGTTCTTTGCACCAAAAGGAGAGACAGAATTCCCAATTGGTGAAGCAGAAGATGATGCATTGCCAACACCGATGTGGACCGAACGCTGGAGTCTTTGGATTATCTTAATGCTGATGGTTGTTGCAATGGCGTATGCCGTTCCAATCGTGGACTTCATTGTGAATGCACCTCCAGGATCGCCACCGATAAAGACGTGGTAACCTGAAAGTCAGAGGTCGGATACCAGAAGTCAGAGGACAGATGCTGGATGAATAGACAGTTTCGGTTCTGACTTCTGGATTGTGCTTTAGGGAGTGATCATATGAATTCAAAAAGACACACTTGGATTGCTATGACGGTCGTACTGATCTTTGGGGTGGTACTCTTTTATGTTGGCACAGACGGTTTCCATGCTTTTACTGCTGAAAGTGCCCGGACCTATGAATTAATAAAGGATAAGCCTGAGTTCCCTGCTGTTACGCTGGAGGACTCAAGCGAAGAATCATATACATTCAATGAACTCGCGAATGGGAAATATGTCTTTATTACGTTTATGTATACTAGCTGTACAGATGTTTGTCCAATATTAGAAAAAAACATGGGGGAAGTATATGATTTAATCCCGGAAAAATATATCGGGGAGGATATTCTGTTTTTAAGTATCAGCTTTGACCCAGAACGTGATACACCGAAAACATTAGCAAATTATGAAAATGCGTTTGATAGTGATGGCAGCACATGGCGCATGGTCCGTGTTAATGATCAAGAAGAACTGGATAATATGCTTAAACAATTAGGAGTTATCGTTATTCCAGACGGGAACGGCAATTTTACACACAACTCCGCTTTTTATCTCATTGGACGCGAGGGACATTTGCTGGAGGTAATGGATTTTACGCAAATCGGGGATGCGGCTGATAAGGTGACAGACATTCTTAATAAAGAGTGGGTGAATAGTCAATGAAACAGTCTGCTTATGGTCTTTTGTTGTTTGTCTTTCTAATTCTGCCCCCCGTTTCTCATTTGCTTGAATCGATTATGATTGTGCATATGCATATGCAAATGCCTATGCTTGTTATTTCTGGTTTCCTGATGGCCCGCTTTTTTCAGCTGCAACTTCCCAGCTTCTTCGACAAATGGAATCCGAATGGCGTACCGGGTCTATTACTTTTCATAATTATTTGGAGCTACTGGATGCTTCCGCGGGCAATGGATGAAGCGATTACCTTATATGGCGTGGAGATATTTAAGTTTATTAGTTTACCGTTCTTGGCCGGGGTAGCGTTACGTGATAGTTGGAAAAAGCTTCATACCTTTGGAAAAGGGGTATTATATGTATTTATCATGCTTGTGTTTCTGATAATGGCTATCCTGTATATTGGTGTTGATGAACAGCTATGCAATAATTATCTGGAAGTGGATCAAAAAACACTTGGCTGGGGATCTGCTGCCATGGCAGCGTGCATGATAATTTATGGTATCCAATTATTGTTTACCGATCAGTCGGCATATAAATAGCGTTCATCCCCCGCTACAGGACAGGCGGAGGACGAACGCTTTACGCATTTGCTGATATTAGTTGATCAAACAAATCTGGATCGACCGGATTTGTTGAACTAAACCCGGTGTTTGTATTAATAAAATCTCCTGTATTCAGGGAACCGGAACCAGCGGCGGTTTTTGCAGTGCTTTTTGGTGAGAGGTAAAAAGAATCGCCAAAATTCACTACCCCACCATCAATACTGTTTACTTTTAATGGACCTACGATAGACGGCATGTTTCCACCTTCCTGATCTTTGTATTGTGTCACCATAAAAATAGGTTCAAAAGGTGATAAATATCATTTGTCTGTTTTTACGAAAAGCGATTGTGTTTTTATTATCGGACCTTTTGAACATCTTCCATATAAGATATGAATGGCCTAGGACTCTTGTGCTGGATGGTTAACAGTCGGTTCTAAAATTCGGAAATGTTTAATCCGTGCATCTGCTGTTAGTTTTCCGATACTGCCTGCTTGCAAGATAGAAGAGGAGGAAACACCATTAAATCGAACCCGTTCTACTTGAATGGAGTGTTTGTGGTGAATGATTTGCTGGTGCACCGGAACTGGGCTTTTGATCCATTTGGCAGGTATGGAATAGATCGGATAATTACTAAATTTAACTTGATCCTGCTCCGTGAAAAAAGGTCCCTGCTCCTGGACAGCGGATATCTTTGTTTGTGGCTGCGCAATTTCGGTGTCACCTACTGCCAGGATGGAACTAAAGGCAACAGAAGTACCTGTTATTTGTTTTACATCAGCTGTTCGCTTTTGCATGTGGCATCACCTTTATTCTTTTCTATATGTCATTTATCCCCTTATCCCTGTGGCGCTAACGGCACGACCGTTCCAATCGTAAATGCTTCTGGAGGTGTATCAAAGAACGAGGATAGTTTCATTTCATCATTATCGCCAATTAAAAATACGGAGGAACCGGTAACTGCATCAATTTGAACATCACCGACACATAGATTCCAATTATGAACTTCTAGATTCATTGATCTTCTCCTTTTTCCCCATTTCCTTGCATATAGGTAATAAGTGATTGATGGATTTCTTGTTTAATCCGATCCATCACATAGGCCATTACTTGATCTTCATTCGCTAAATGCTGGTTGTTTCTGGCTTCTTGTTCGTAATATTGGATTCGTTGTGGAAGCTGTTTTTCGATATCGGCAAGCATGACATTTCGGAAATTTTCATCGACCGGATGCTGATACTGATCAGCCAAATGTTGAATGATTTTTGGACCTTCTTGATAGATATGCTGCCTAAGGTCGGTTTGTAATGTCTGCTTCATCGGTGGTTTATTTTCAACAGTATTCCTCTGATTTATTCCTAATTGGTCCATGTTGGCTAAGTCACCAGGGGAGAGGCCGATATGCAGGGTTCCATCCAAACGTTCGATTTTTAGCTGATCAAAATTATATTCAATTTTCTCGATCGTCGTGTGTTGGTGGTCTTGTGACGATTGCTCTATTTTCTTTAACTG
The DNA here is from genome assembly GCF_039548255.1 of Lentibacillus songyuanensis. Taxonomy (NCBI): domain Bacteria; kingdom Bacillati; phylum Bacillota; class Bacilli; order Caryophanales; family Bacillaceae; genus Lentibacillus; species Lentibacillus songyuanensis. The sequence goes on along the minus strand of NZ_JBCLVH010000030.1, from coordinate 37,791 downwards.
AGATTCCAAATTTTTGATTTTGTGATCCTGTTCTTGGATATGCTGATGGAGGTCGTAAAAGTAATTCATCCATTCATTCTGGTTTATGAAAATCTCCTCCTATCTGCCTTGGTTAGTCAATTAGCGATGATAGTTGTTCTCTTAGGCAAAGGCCTATGATTAGATTATGCAACCGACGATCGATTTGTGCTACCCGCCTGGATGACTCAGCGGAATTAATGGTGTGTTTTCGGTTGTGAGTGCCTCCGCTTTTTCAGCTGGTTCTGTGTATTCTCCTGTATTATGAATATCAGAGTGTGCCTGGATGCTCCCCGTACTGCCGATTTGTAATACCGAAGAGTTGGTGATCGCACCAATTTTGATTAGGTTAATATTAATAGATTGATGAATGGTAATGTTCATGTTCTCACTCCATTCACTACACAATTCCCTGGTCGACGATGTCTCTGTCATATACATACGTATTAGAATTGCCTAAGTTAACCCGAATCCCATCGCCAGTGTTGAAGGAACCACCGCCAGCGTACGTTTTTGCTGAGCTTTCCGGACACATGGCATAAACGTCACCAATATTAAAAATACTGGATGAAGCAACGGTTACAACTTTAACTGCCCCAACTTTTGCTGGCATCGTCATTCGTCCCCCTTTTGTTTTAGTTTATGTGATTTTCTTAAATTGTTGAAACTGATAATGAAAGCAATACTGGAAATCATGAATCGCCCAGTGGTGTCCAAGTTACTTTCCAATGAATTAATTTCCTGGACATGGTATGATAGCTTATGATAGGTTGAACATGAAAGATTGGGAGGAAATTAAATGAGTACACATTTACACGTAACATCATGGATACTGGCGTTTATCCTGTTTATTGTTGTGGTCGTTCTAAATAAACAGGGAAAAGCTAAAGGTGCGAAAATCGTTCACATGATATTAAGGCTGGATTTCTTACTTATTCTATATTCAGGCGGTACACTGCTTGCCTATTATTTTAGTACTCCGCAAATGGGGGAAGCTATTTTTAAAGGGCTTGCCGGAATTTGGGCTATCTTTGCAATGGAAATGATTGGGTTGAAAAGCGGAAGAAAAGAAGCTGCAAAAAGCTGGTGGATTCAATTGGTGATCGCGGTGGTGATTACCTTCATATTAGGATTCGGCCGCTTGCACCTAGGATTTTTCTAAAAAAGCAGGAAAGGGCCCCGCTGTATTTACACATAAATGCAGCGGGGCTCTATTTTTGTACAGAAGCAAAGGTGTTTTGTCTTGTCTCGTTTTGCCTCCTCATTTATCCTGCCTTAATGGACAGTAAGACCCCCATTTCAAGATTTTGAGGTGAAACTAAAAAAGATAAGTGGGGGGTCAACTGCCCGTAAAGGTCTGATTCTGTTTAACTAACATTCAGTGGGGCAGATAGGGCAGGCTAAACCGTCACGTCCTTATGCCTTCACTTGCACTAGCACGTCCTGTGCGTCGATAACCCCCACTGAATGAAGGTTCACTTTATATGAAAGATTTTCAACAATCTTATCCAGGCTATTGTGTTTTATTGCAAAAAGAGAATAATAAGATATAGCATTTTAAAAAGTTGGGGGAAAAGGTATGAAAAAGGTTGGTTTATTTGTATTGATCATCCCGTTCTTTCTTTGCTGGACAAGTTCAATTCATGCAGAGGAGAACGGGATAGAGGATGAAATGATTTATTCGATTTTTGTAGATCGTTTTAATAATGGCGATCAGCAGCTTGGTGATCAAGTCGATGTGGATGATCCACAGGCCTATCACGGGGGAGATATCAAGGGAATAACGGATAAGCTGGATTATATTAAGGGATTAGGTTTTACAACGATTTCATTATCATCCATCATGGAAAATGCCAAAGGTGGTTACCATGGCTATTGGATCGATGATTTTTTTAAAGTGGAGGACCAATTTGGCAGCATAAACGATCTGCAAACGCTTGTCAAAGAGGCGCATAAACGCGATTTGAAGGTGCTATTGGAGTTTGTTCCAAATTATGTTGCATCGACCCATTCTTTTGCAAATGATCCGAATAAGACAGTGCCTAACAACGCAAAAGATGCGATGTGGCTGGATCAAGCGGTACAGCTAAACCTGGAAAATAAGGAAGTAAAAGATATGCTGTTGAAAGCTGGTGATTATTGGCTTGAAGAAACGGATATTGATGGGTATCATCTACATGCAGTTGACCAGATACCAACCGCTTTCCTGCAAGAATTTGTTGATCATGTCAAACGTACGAAACCTGACATTTATTTGACGGCAAGTGTGTTACGTGCTGAAGATTTAACACAAGATGCCTATGATGCGGGCATACCATTTATCGAGGATCCAACCGGACAGGAATTGATGACTGATGTATTCAGCCATGCTGGAACCCCGGTTGAGAAACTTTATCGTAACTGGAAAGCATCGGGTAAAAAAAGTGACTTGCTAACGATTGATAATAAATTCACCAAACGGTTTACCCAGGACACCGTGGAGAATGAGAGAAATCCGGCAACAACATGGAAATTAGTGCTTGCCTATTTATATACGACGCCTGGAATTCCTGAGATTTACCAGGGATCTGAGATTCCAATGGATAGTCCAACAATTGAAAAAGGGCAGCGGCTGGTTGAGTTTAACCAAAGCGATCAGGAATTAGGGGACTTTTTCAATAAAATGGCTTCCCTAAGATCCCGATTTCCGGCTTTACAAGATGGGGACTTTGAACTCGCTGGATCGAACGGGGCGATGAGTGTTTTTAAACGTTCGGATGGTAAGGAAAGCCTGTATATTGCGATCAATAATGATACGAGTACGAAAGCAGTCACGGTTGATGATGTCCCTGAAGGCATGCAGCTTACCGGCTTGTTAGGTGATAACATTGTACGGAAAAATGATGATGGCACCTACAAGATTGGGATTGATCGTGAATCGGTGGAAGTCTATGTTGCAGAAGAGGATACCGGGTTAAATTGGTTGTTCATTGGCATGATTGTTGCAGTGTTTGTTGTGTTTATCCTGGGCGTCGTCCTGTTAAGCCGGAAACAGCACAAAAATAAACCAATCCAAGGATAAAGTGGATAAAAATAACAGATAGCACGGAAATATATGCTATCTGCTATTTTGTCTTTTAGATTTGCTGGAAAGCATAATCATGGGAAGAGGTTGCGCCTTGTTCGTGTAACACGTGAAATACTTCCTGATAGGTTGTAATATCAATATCCCCACTAATATATTTCTGCTGATAAAAATCCAATAGCTGATTGATCGATTGATAAGCCACCCCACGATTATGTTCATATGCTTGAGCCAGCTCATACAGTTGCATAAACATCCTCCTTCATCTATTTTGATAACTTGTCCAGTCCGTTCTTATCTTAAAATATATGAAAGAGGGTGCAGATACATTCATAAGCGCAGCTTTTTTTGTCTAAAAAAGGCCAGCCACATCATTACTATACCAATTACTAACAGCACACTTACCCCGAGCAATCCTTGAGGTGCATAGGGAATGGGGCCTAGTCCGCACCAGCGGGCCAGTCCGTCACCAAACAAAAATAACTCGTTTAAGAAAAAACCAATAAGAAAGATAATCATACCTGATTGCATTTGTTTTTTCTTTGTATGAATTATTTTTGTCAACTGGTATTGTGTCAAGATAAAAATGCTGATAAAACCTAACAGGGTAAAATGCAAATAACCGATAATGATACTTCTTGTCTGGTATACCAGATCGGCCATGGTAGGTGAAATTAATCCTAGCTCCATGGTGCTCTTGACAATGAGCAGGAAGAAAGTTATCCATAAACTAACGATGGTAATTTCATGGGCCTGCTTGTAAAGATAGACCCATATTTCCTTAAAGGCAAATACAAGGCAGACAACACCTATCCATTGCCCGATACTTCCTATATCAGCCAGAATGCTGCCAGAGTTCCCTATATCACTCCATAAGATGGATAAAAGATATCCGGGGAACAAAGCAACAAAATAAAACCAAAACGCTATCTTTACCCACATATGCTGAAAAGGAATTTTCCTGCGGTGGAGCACAATAATAAATAAGCCAATCAACATGAGAGAAAGCCAGCCATTGTACTGAAAATGTAAATAAAAATAGATAGCCATATCAAAAATAGGATTGTTTCTTAACCCGCTGGCGGAAATAAAACCAAGTGAAAACGGTCCAATAGCCGAGATAAGTAACGCAATTAGTGCACCATTAATAAATAATCGGCCCACGTAAGGTATTTGCTGCATTCGTCTCGTTTGCCGATACATAAACAAGGCGGCCCAGAATTCCACCAAAATATGGAGGGTAGAGAAGATAATCGAAATAACCCCGTAGCCTTGATAAATAAAGGAGGCAAACATAAAAACCGACATGATAAACAGGGTGACCGTAAGTACCGTAGCTTGCTTCTTTTGTTTGATTGATTTCCAAAAGAGTGTTAAAAAGATAAGAAAGGTTCCCATAAATGCCCAACCCAAAATAGCCAGATGCGAATGGCCATGCATCACATTTGTGTAGGTGAATGTGCTGCCCGGATAAAAAGGGTGTAGTCGCATCCATAATCCGGATAATGCTGTCAAGGTAAATAACAAGAATGTAAAGTGTACAAAAAGCCGCGGCATGTCTAATCGCTCCTATTATCTCAGTCACTATTACTTATTGTCGCGAAATAGGAGCAAAGATGCAATAGAATTCAAGATAATGTCAAAAAACGATAACAATTATATGGCGTAAACGGTACTTTTGTAATAGAACGGAGCTAAAACAAAGCACCTGAGGAAAAGGCTATCACTTGTACTAGATAGCCTTGGTGGTTTTATTTTCATCATTCAAGAAAAACAATGCCAGGGTACCTGGGCCGGAATGGGCGCCAATCACCGAGCCAACCATCTCGATAATAATATCTTTTGGATGGAATTTCTCCTTAACGGCGGCCGCTAGATTCTTCGCTTGCTCCCAGTCGTCTCCGTGGGCAATTCCGATCACCTGATTTTCTAAATAAACGCCTCGTTTTTCTGTGATTTCTAACATGCGTTGGAGTAACTTTTTGGAACCACGTAGTTTTTCAAGTGGTACCAGACTCCCCTCGTCCACATGCAGAATTGGTTTGATTTTTAATAACGAACCGACGAATGCAGCTGTCTTACTAACACGGCCGCCCCGGTACAAGTATTCTAAATCGTCAACAGTAAAAATATGCTCCATGTGGCTGGTGAGATAGGTGACTGTTTCCAAAATGTCTTCTGCGCTTGCACCATCTCCTGCGAGTTTGGCAGCACGAAGAACAACCAGTCCAAAGCCTAGTGAGGCACATTTCGAGTCTATAACATGAATTGAAGCATTAGGATAATCCTCTTTTACCTCTTGTTCCGCCATTTTCGCTGCTTGATACGTACCAGATAATTCTGAAGAAAATGCTATGTAAATTAAGGCTTGATTTGTTTTGGCGCAGGAGGTAAAAATAGTTTTAAACGACTGTAAGGATGCTTGGGACGTTTTTGGCGCTTTCCCCTCACGCATGGCATCGTAGACCTTCTTCGGGGAAATCGTTTTGCCATCTGCATAATCTTTTCCATCAAGATGAACGGTTAACGGTACCATTTCTATGTTATATTCGTTATAATGTTGTTCTGATAGATCACATGCAGAATCGGTAAGAATTTTTACATTCATGTTTTCACCTTCATTCATAAAATAATCATTGTAATTAGTTTATAGCTAACGGTATGTTTAGTCAAAGCATATTTTTTACTGCGCTAATGAATATGGTGAATGACGAATGTTCATAAGGGCAAGGAGGTACGAAATGTTTTTAGTGGAGGCAAAACGAATTATTATAGTGATATTCGGTGCGTTATTAGGCGCGATTGCACTGAACTTCTTTCTTATTGAGGCTAACGTCTATGCGAGCGGATTCACCGGGGCAGCGCAGTTACTCTCCAGTGTGTTTAATGACTTTGTTGGGTTGAAAATCAGTACGGGTATTTTGTTATTCATACTTAATATACCTGTTGCTATCTTGGGCTGGTTTAAAGTTGGCAAGGGATTTACGATTTATAGTGCCATTTCCGTGTTATGTACAACCATTTTTCTCGAACTGCTCCCTGTTGTACATTTTTCCGATGATATTATTCTGAACGCAGTGTTTGGCGGTGTTATTTCCGGTATTGGTGTTGGAATCACTTTGAAACTGGGGGCATCTACAGGTGGGATGGATATTGTGGCCATGGTTCTGTCCCGAATGAAAGACAAACCTATCGGCGGCTATTTCCTATTGTTAAATGCAATTATCATTGCCCTTGCTGGAATCCTTTACGAGCCGGAGAATGCTTTATATACGATGGTAACACTTTATGTAACAACACGGGTCATTGATGCGATTCATACACGTCATGAGAAAGTGACAGCCATGATTATAACTCATAAAGCTGATGAATTGCAGCAGGCCATTCATCGGAAAATGGTGCGTGGTATTACCATTTTACCAGCAACAGGTGCGTATACAAAAGAGAATAAAAATATGATGTACCTGGTCATAACACGTTATGAACTATATGATTTAGAACAGATCATTTCCGAAGTAGATCCAAACGCATTTACCAATATTGTACAAACGACCGGTATTTTCGGTTTCTTTAGACGCAATGATTAATAATAATATATAAGGTTAGGTGCGACTATTATGAAAAAGTTTTTATTTTTTATTGCAGTGATCGTACTGTTAGCGGGCTGCAGCAGTCAAGACAAGCAGGATGAGGATGTGGCTAATGACTCCAAAAGCACGAAAGAACAAGCGGCATCTGTAGACAAAGAAACGGCTTCACTCAATTTAACCGAACTTGATATTCAAACTCCCGATGGTAAAATCAAGGTGAAAGGAAAGGCATCAACAACGAATGATGAATTTTTCTATGTGTTAAAATATGGTGATGATGTGATTATCAATGAAACAAAGGTGACACTGGATCCTGATGATACCGGATGGGGAGCGTTCGACTTGGATTTAGACCAGCCCGAAAATGAAGTCTCTAGCGACGAAGTTCCTATTTTCACTTTTTATGTAAAAGATAAAGCGGGGAAAAGGATTAATCCAAATTATGTACCGGTGGATATAAATGAATGATCTGATTTGGCAACACACTAAAAAATGCTTGGAGCCGGTCATGACTCCAAGCATTTTTTAGTTATATCCGTACTTCGCAAAAACTTTTTCAATTTCGGGCTGCAGTTCGTCCCATTCTGCATCGAACTGTTTATTCACGGTAATAAAATGTTGATAACCAAACACATTATCAACACCTTCTACGTCCATAAGATCATTCAGAATTGCGTGTTCACTTGTATCACCGGGCATTACAGAAATACTATTGTTTCCTTGAAAAATCAATTTATCGGTTGAAAATTTTAGTGCATTTGGGTTCGGTGTTGCTTCAGCTCGTACTCCCATTTAAGTAATCCCTCCTCAATTTACCTACTTACATCTATATTAGCAGAAATAGGACAGGGAAAAAAGGTATAAACACAATTATCCCTCCACAGTATAGTACCACGGAGGGATCACTTAGTAGTAGCGATACTGTTTCATTATTGTAAATGAATTAGATATTGACTACATACCAAGTATATTTGCGAAGGTTAGCTCAATTGATTTTTTTGTTTCAGCGTTTGTTCAAGTTGCTCGAGCTGTTGCTTTTCCTCAGCAGTGCAATTAGTACATGCTTGTTGGATAGCTTGTTGTGCTGCTTGTTTATCTTGTTCACTCGGTGCGTTTTGAGCATTCGTTAGACGACTAACCGCGTCTTTGGCCTGTTGAAAAAGATTATTTTCCAATTTATAATCCCCCTATTGTTTGGTCGTCTGATTCCTCATCTTTTGCTTCTGCATCAGAAAGACGCGAGCGATAAGGAAACCGTTCATCATGTTTCTTAACGGAGTCTGAGCCATGTTGTACAAAACGTCTCGACTTGCTGTTTTTCCCCATGATGATTCCTCCCAACAAAATAAGTGAACGCTAGGTAACGTTCACTTATAGTATGGATACAACAATGAAAAAATATAAAAGGAAATTGCCGGGAAACAGACTATACCACTTTTGGCCTGGCTGCTTTACATTGGTTGTTTTTGCAGGTTTAGATAATTGTTCAAAAAGTTGCCGATTCCGTTTTGTTCATTGGAATCTGTGACATGTTTCGCAATGGATTTCAGTTCATCGATGGCATTTCCCATAGCTACTCCAACACCAGCATAGTCAATCATTTCCAGATCATTGTCTTCATCACCAAATGCGATAATTCGTTCTTCCGGTATATGGTAGTAATGGGCAACCTTTTGTAATCCAACTGCTTTATTCATGCCTTTTTTAACAATTTCAATGATGTTCCAGGGAGCTCCCCATTTGCGATGTTCAATGAACTCAGCATGATAATCATCCAAATGGTTTCGTAAGGTGGTTATATTACTTTCCTGTGGATGAATGAGTAATGATGTTGGGTCGTCCTGGAGTTTATTTTTTAAACTTCCAATGCTAAACGGGGGATCGTTTTGCGTTTTTGAAAATATCCCCAGGATTCTTTCGTCGTATTGATCCAGATAAACATTGTCCTGCACCTCTGCCAATACATTATGAACACCTATTTGATAACAGGCATCAACAATTTTTAATGCGGTCCGATTGGGCATGGGATTATGGAGTGCTTTCCATTTGTCATCATAAGGATGATGAATCAAAGCGCCATTAAAATTAACCATTGGGGTATTCAGCTTCAGTTCCTTATAATACCCAATACTTGCCCGATGTGGCCGGCCTGTTGAAATGACAACGATATGGCCTTGTTCTTGCGCACGCATTAACGTTTGTTTCGTTTGCAGACTGATGACTTTTTCATCCGTTAATAGCGTACCATCTAAATCCAATGCGATTAAATGCTGTTTATTTTCCATAATTTCACCTCGTATGCCAATAGTTTATAAGTGTTTTCTAATAAAGTAAAGGATAATATTCGATATGAGAGCTGTGATTCTGCAGTCATGTTGTTTGCAAAAGCGTACATACTAATACTAAGATAGTATAAGGTTAATTCTACAAAAGGATGTTCAAAAAAACGGTAAAAATGACCTTCGACAGGGAAACTTCCGCTAAAAACGTCACGTCCTGTGAAAGCTCGTTGGCTTGTTTCACCACTGCTTGGAAAGGATAACCACTTTTTTGGCTCGCGATACGAATTCAGTGAAGCATTACTTATGCTCATGTAGCTAAAAAGGATGTTCTACTAAAACCGTTCACGTTCTGTGGAAGCTAGCTGCTCGACACTGTGCCTTCTCGAATTTCTTGGTCCTTTTTATTCTCCTTTTTGAACATTCTTTATAAAGAGAGGGTCTTCAAGGATGATTGGTGTACTACATACGTATTTTAGCAATATTCCAGCGTTGGAAGTGGTGGATGTCAAAGATGAAACAAAAGCCTTGCCGGTTGTTGTCTATTTTCATGGCTTCACCAGTGCCAAGGAACATAATTTACCACTGGCCTATTTATTAGCTGAAAAAGGTTACCGGGTTATATTGCCCGACAGTGCATATCATGGCGAGCGTGAAGAGAATATTTCACCAATGAAACGACAAATCGCTTTTTGGGATATTGTGCTGCAAAATGTGAAAGAGTTAAACGAAATTCACGATCATCTAACAAAACAAGGGAAGTTGTTTGATGATCGAATTGGTATAGCCGGAACAAGCATGGGTGGCATAACAACAGCTGCAGCGCTCACCCAATATCCATGGGTCAAAACCGCGGCCATTTTAATGGGATCACCTATGCTTACTACTTATGCAAAAATATTAGTCGAAGGGTTTAAAAAAACGGGAAAGCTGCCTATATCTGATGCAACGATTGATAAGTTATATCATGATCTGGAAGTAATTGATTTATCCGTCCATCCGGAAAAGTTAAACCAGCGTCCACTGCTGTTCTGGCATGGGGATAAGGATTCAGTAGTTCCGTTTGATCATGCATACACCTTTTATAACGATGTCAAACAGAACTATACCAAACCGGACCATATTCAATTTATCAAAGAGACCAACCGTGATCATAAAGTAAGCCGTAGCGCTATCTTGGCAGCAGAAAACTGGTTTACGTCCCACCTTTAAAAGAGCAGGTACAACCTGTGAGGTAAATCATTTCAAAATTAGATGAAATATGTTTAAATGGAATAAGAACAAACAGGGAGGTATGAACAATGGATGAAGCGTTACAGGATAATATAATCGGTGCACTCGAAAACGTTATCGACCCGGAATTGGGAATCGATATTGTAAATCTTGGCCTCATTTATGGTGTTGAATTGAATGATGAGGGTGTTTGTGATGTGACGATGACATTGACAGCAATGGGATGCCCGTTATCTGCACATATTGAAGCTGACATTAAACGTGCGCTTGCAGATATCCCTGAAATAAAGGAAATTAACGTTAACATCGTATGGAATCCGCCTTGGGGCAAAGATAAAATGTCACGATATGCCAAAATTGCATTAGGTATTCCAGATTAATTTTTGTTAATATAAGGTTGGTTCATGCGGATGGATCAGCCTTTTTAATCGAAGAAATATTGTACAATTGAGGGTCAGTATCATGAAAATATGCCAAATTGTCGGATATAAGAATACGGGTAAAACAACGGTAATGGGGCAGTTGATTCAACACCTTACGAAACAAGGGTTTAAAGTGGGTGCGTTGAAACATCACGGGCATGGAGGAGAACCGGCGATGGCAACATCCACTGATAGCTATCGGCATTTTACTGCAGGTGCCAGTATTAGTGCTGTAGAGGGAGCAGCAAATACAGAATTGATCCTGCCCAATATTGAACTGAATGAAATGGTGCGATTATATGCATCCATAGGAATCGATATTCTGCTGATGGAAGGATTTAAACATAAGAACTTTCCTAAAATTGTTTTAGTAAAGAACAAAGAGGATGTATCGCTTGTCCGTAATCTTTCTGCTGTTATCGCTGTGGGATCATGGAATAAGGACGTGTTAGCGGATGCAGATTATCCGGTTTTTTTGATTCCAAATATTGAAACACAACTAGACATGCTTGCTAAGATTATAAATGAAGGGTGTTAAAATGGAGCAAAACTTTTGGCTTACACAACAGCCCATTTTGTTAAATGATTGTATCGAAAAGGTCGTTCGCGCTGAGGCGGGGGCGATTAATACATTTATTGGGACGGTCCGGGAATTTACTGCTGGGAAACAAACATTATATTTGGAATATCAAGCATATATCCCGATGGCTGAGAAAATGTTGCGGCAAATTGGTGATGAAATCGATAATAAATGGCCGGGTGCCAAAACAGCTATTGTGCATCGGGTAGGGCGATTGGAGATATCTGATATTGCGGTTGTGATTGCGGTTTCTACACCACATCGTAATGATGCGTTTGATGCAAGCAGGTATGCTATCGAGCGGATTAAACAAATTGTCCCAATCTGGAAAAAGGAGCATTGGAAAGACGGTACCAAATGGATAGGAGATCAGTTAGAAACAACCTCTTATCGGGATCGGGTGCCAACAGAGGAGGAAATGCGTAATGATTGATGTGTTGCTTTTTGCTCAACTGCAGGAGAAACTGGGGAAAGATAGACTTTCCATAAAAGCGGACAATCTTGGATCTGTAAAAGAATTAAAAGCGCAATTGGCAGCCGATTATCAACTGGATGGCCTTGATAATGCCATGATAGCCGTTAATGAGGAATACGCAACAGAAGATGCAGGGCTTACGAACGGCGATATCGTTGCTTTTATCCCACCAGTTAGTGGCGGCTAATAAGAAAAGTGCAGCGTGGCCGTTTAACGACAAAAGCCATAGCCAAGAGATCGTAAAACGCCCGAACTAAAGCGTTTGGAGTGTCTATTGACTATGGCGGAAGTCGTTGGCCTCATGTGCAACTGGATCAGAAAAGTGCAGCGTGGCCGTTTAACGACAAAAGCCATAGCCAAGAGACCGTAAAACGCCCGAACTAAGGCGTTTGGAGTGTCTATTGACTATGGCGGAAGTCGTTGGCCCCATGCGCAACTGGATCAGAAAAGTGCACGTTTCATGCAAAACCAAGCCTTTCTTTGGCACGATCACTCATGTTAGCTGGTGACCAGGCTGGTTCCCAGACGAGATCCACATCAATTTCTTTTACATCGTTCAATTGGCTGACCCGATATTTCACACCATTGGCAATACTATCATGCATTGGACAGCCTGGTGTGGTAAGGGTCATAATAATCCTTACATTTGAATCCTCATCCACCTCAATATCGTAAATCAATCCTAAGTCCATCACATTGATACCAAGCTCTGGATCAATAACATCAAATAATGAAGCACCGACTTCAGATGCTAGTGACATACTAAACTCTCCTTTCTGGTCATTAGACAAACAGCACACGAATAATGGATCCGGCATAAGCAAGTGATGTTAACGTAAGCAATAGTTGGGATAATAGAACGATATCACTTATTCCCGTCACTCCTCCGACCAATACTCCCAGACTGCTAATGATAAATAAGATAAATAGGAGTACGGCCAACTTTTCATTGATCATCTCTTTTAATGTGGGGACTTTTTCCTTGCCGATTTTTTCCGAATAGCGATGTGTCCACCACAGAAATGGTACAATTTTATATAAATAGCCTAAGATGCTAAAGATGATCCACCCCATCACATAGAGAAAGATCAGCCAACTCCAGATGACGGGTTTAGTTACCCCAAATAAATAAAGCACAAATGCACTAAAATGAAGCCCCAGTCCAATCCCTATGGCTAACAACGAAAACATAAATGGACAATCTAATTTTTTCTTCATCCGTTTATTCAAAATTTCTCGCATATCAAGAAAAAAGCCGATAAAACCGGCCAGCAGTAAAAACCATCCCATTTTAATTCCAATTGAACTAGCCATCCAGCTGGAAGCAATTAAGACAAATATCCCTGCAATATAAAGGGAAAAAGCTAGTTTTGCCCATTTCATCGTAAAGCCGTGAGACAGACTAAACATGGGTACCAGTTTATAGGAAAACCCAAAAATCAATAATGTAAACCATCCGGCAACGCCAAGGATAATGTGGGTGTACAAAAAGCTTTGGTGGTTACCGATTCCGCCAAACGCCACGTTCCATGCCAGTAAAAATCCGGCAATGATCGTCAGAAAAAAGCAAGTAATGGCACCTAGAACAAACAGGGTCATCGTATTTTTTTTCTGCTGTTTCATAATGGTTACGCCCATCTGGATGATAAACATGATAATCCCGATGATCGCGATAACTCCACCATAAATAGCGCTGTCGGGCTTCCAATAAAGCAACAATGCAAATGCAGTAATACCAGCCCCTGTAAAGCCAAATTGAATAAAACCAAACGTTTGGTTCCAGATGGGAGTAAGAAATGCAACCGGAACAAGCTGGTACATCGCGCCCATGGCAATCATTACGGCAAATCCCAAAAGAAGAAAGTGTGCTCCCATCCAGACGCCGGGAACACGAAAACTTCCTGCGGCCAATAATTCATGTTGAAACAACAGAATAATTTGTGCCAGCACAAAGGCAATCAATGCATAGAGAATAAATAATAATGGTAATTTGATCGTTGTGTTTGATTTCATGCTCATGTTGGGCATCATTGTTAATCACCAGTCTTTGTAATGAGAATTTTGAAACTTCCATCCTCCTGTGGTTCGGTTTCGTGTAAATAACCACGATCATTTAATTCCTCGTATAGAAACATGGGGCGGCGGTCATTTATAATTGCCAGAGATTCCCCGCTGTTCATCTTATCAAGCGCCTTTAAAGTCCGCATCATTGGTTTTGGTGGTTCAAGGCCACGATTATCAATTTCCACTATCAGAATGCTCCTTTCTTGTATATATGACTTTCCAATGTTTTTTCTCAATTCTTTCTGATTCATGTGTAAATCCTTTTCGTTTTAAAATCGCATGCAACGGAACGGGATTAAAGGGAGCGTGTAAAATAAAGGCTTGCCCGTCCTCCAGTTGCTTCACGGTGCCCATGATTTTGTCAAAAGGCTCCTTTTTTAAACGGAGATCCTCACGAACATCCAATTCGATCGGGTCATTTGTATCCATTCGAATCACCTCGTCTGTGAAATTGTAAACCATCTATCTACATGATAATCATTTTCAATTAGCGAAGTAGTGATTTGTGTCACAAGTTCACGTTTCATGGTTTTTTAAGGTAATACCTAACAGATGTTTAAAAGAAAGCCAATTAATTAAAAATGACGTACATGAATTACGTTTAATCCATTATGTTACCTATATATAGAGATTAGTTTTATAAAAATTCAAATTATTTAATTGACTTGGAAAAACCAGAGTGTTAAATTGATATTAAAATATGTTCACAAAATGTTCAAAGTCACGAAAAAAATAAGGGGGCTTAGAGGTGGAAAAGGTGAAAAATCGTTGGCTGATCGCTATTTGTGGTGTTGGCGTTCACATTTGTATTGGTTCCGCTTATGCTTGGAGTGTATTTACGAATCCGATGGCAGATCAATTCGGCTGGAAAACAACCCAAATCTCGCTGGTATTTAGCATTGCAATTTTTATTTTAGGGTTTGCCGCTGCATTTATGGGCAAATTTGTTGAAAAGCATGGTCCGAGGAAATCAGCGATGCTGGCTGCATTATTTTTTGGTGTTGGTGTAGCGGGATCAGGACTTGCGACAGCGATGGAATCATTAACCTTATTATATTTCTTTTATGGGATTATTGGTGGAATTGGCCTGGGGATCGGTTATATTGCGCCTGTTTCAACATTGGTTAAATGGTTTCCAGATCACCGGGGGCTTGCCACTGGATTAGCAATTATGGGATTTGGCTTTGCCGCTTTAATCAGTGGCCCGGCTGCCGCTTCACTGATTGATATAGTAGGAATTTCCAATACATTTTTTACACTTGGAATTATTTATTTCATCGTCATGACCCTTGCATCCTTGTATCTATCTCCACCACCGGCGGGATGGGCGCCTAAAGGTTTTCATGAAAAGGAACAAAACGGTGCCATAAAGGTCAAATCAGACTTGTCCCAGCTTACTGCAAATGAGGCAATTAAGACTCGCCGCTTTTGGATACTATGGATGATGTTGTTTTTAAATGTTACATGCGGCATTGCTATTATTTCTGTTGCTTCCCCAATGGCGCAGCAAATTGCGGGTATGACACCTGCCGCAGCAGCAGCCATGGTTGGCGTGATGGGGTTATTTAATGGTGGTGGACGTATTGGCTGGGCAACATTATCGGATTATATTGGTCGCCCAAACATATATACTACCTTCTTTGCAATTGAAGTAATCGCCTTTTTTCTGTTGCCGATATCCTTTAATGTTATCTTATTTCAAGTATTGGTATTTCTTATTGTCTCCTGTTATGGTGGTGGGTTTTCGTCTGTTCCTGCATACATTGGTGATATTTTTGGAACGAAACAACTCGGTGCCATCCACGGCTACATTTTAACTGCCTGGGCAATGGGGGGCGTTGTCGGACCATTATTATTGTCGCTGATCTATGATACGAGTAAAAGTTATAATTTAACTATGATTATTTTTGGAATTTTATTTGTTATTGCCTTACTTCTTTCGTTATGGATCAGGGTTGATATGAAACGATTAAGAGAACAGCAGAAAGATTTAAATATATCATTTTCGGGTATTGGTTATGAGCAGCGCTAATATTACGATAAGAAACATCTTGAAATAGAATTTAAGATGATGTTCAAGTTGAGGGATAAAATGAATGACACCGCATCAGCTCATAAGAAATTTATGACAGAATATTAGCGGTCAAGTTGTATTTGCTCATAGTATTCATATGGCAAGTAATAGTGACGGTTCTTTATCCTTCTCTTGAACAAGTAACTTATTTAAGGATGTGTATATCTGTAGAAGAAAGGGGGATGGGTGTGAGCGGGCATAGTACAACAACATGGAAAACAACGAAATTTCATCATCATCTGCAAACTGTGGAAGAAGACGAAATCGCCAGGGAAACAGCGATAACCGTCATGATAAATGGAGAACAGTATGCAACAATTGTATGCACACCAACGCATTTACGTGAGTTGGTTATCGGCTTTTTAGCTTCAGAAGGAATTATTCGTACATTCGATCAGATAAAACAGCTTTCCCTCGATGAAACGTCAGGGTTTGCCTATATTGAACTTGAATTTCCTGTGACATTTACGGAGCGAACTGAGCGTTGGATTGGTTCTTGTTGTGGGAAGAGTAGAGAGTTTTATCTAAAACAGGATGTCCAAACGGCAAAGACGATTATCAGCGCACCGAATCTATCAAGTAAACAAATTGTGGGTTTAATGGGCAGATTTGACGAAACGGCTGATACGTTTGGACGCACTGGCGGGGTACATCAAGCTGCACTAGCAAATGGCACCGAAATCATTTGTGCGTTTATCGATATTGGCCGGCATAATGCCCTTGACAAACTATATGGATATATTCTGGAACACCATCTTACCCTGAGGGATAAATGTATCCTATTTAGTGGACGGATTTCCTCTGAGGTTGTTTTAAAAGTTTCCAAGATGGGGATTGGTATCCTGTTAGCGAAGTCAGCACCAACCGATTTAGCGCTGAAATTGGCTGTCGATTTAAAGATTACAGCAGTCGGCTTTATTCGCGAAAGTAAACTCAATATCTATACACATGAAGAACGCATATATGGGGATATGCTGGATCAACGTGAATCAAAATAGGGAGGGGAACGACGTGCAAGAACATGTCATTGTCACGATTAATGGTACAGAATACTTAGCCGATCCAGGGCAGAACTTACTGGATCTACTTAATACTACTGACGAATTTGTACCGCAGATTTGTTATAATGAATCATTGGGCCCCATTCAAACCTGTGATACCTGTATGGTAAAGGTTAATGGTGAAATCGTTCGTGCATGCGGAACAACGATTGAAGGGGCAATGGAAGTAGACACCGCAGCCGAAGTCGTACATAGTGCACAAAAGGAAGCATTAGATCGCATTCTGGAAAAACATGAACTATATTGTACGGTTTGTGATTATAACAATGGAAATTGCGAGATTCATAATACCATGGCCGACTTTGGCCTGGAGCATCAGTCAAGACCCTTTCAAGCGAAACCATATAAGGTGGACCATTCCTCCAAATTCTATCGCTATGACCCTGACCAATGTATTCTATGTGGGCGTTGCGTGGAAGTCTGTCAGGATGTCCAGGTAAATGAAACCCTATTAATCGATTGGGATCGGGAGTCACCACGGGTTATTTGGGATAACGATGTGCCAATAGATCAATCATCCTGTGTGAGCTGTGGACAGTGTGCTACGGTTTGCCCCTGTAACGCGCTGATCGAAACCAATATGGAGGGGGAAGCTGGTTACATGACGGATCATAAGCCAGGCTTGCTACGCTCCATGATTGAAGTTACTAAGAAAGCAGAAACTGGTTATGGACCATTATTTGCCGTTTCCGATACAGAGGCATCGATGCGAGAGGAACGAATTGAAAAAACGAAGACGGTTTGCACCTATTGCGGTGTCGGTTGTACGTTTGATGTCTGGACAAAGGATCGTAAAATATTAAAAGTCCAGCCGCAACAAGAATCACCAGCTAATCACATATCTACCTGTGTCAAAGGAAAGTTTGGCTGGGATTATGTTAATTCTGAAGAACGTTTAACGAAGCCTTTAATTCGCAAAGAGGATCATTTTGCCGAAGTGGAGTGGGACGAAGCATTAACTTATATTGCCAATCGCTTCCGGGAAATCCAACGTGAACATGGGCCGGATGCGTTAGGGTTCATTTCTTCGTCTAAAGCGACTAATGAGGAATCTTACTTGATGCAAAAGTTAGCCAGACAGGTTGTTGGAACAAACAATGTGGATAACTGCTCCAGATATTGTCAATCACCAGCAACAAAGGGATTGTTCCGGACCGTTGGCCATGGTGGTGATTCCGGTTCGATTGATGATATTGCTGAAGCAGACATGGTGATAGTAATTGGCTCCAATACCGCCGAATCCCATCCGGTACTTGCTTCCAGAATTAAACGTTCGCATAAATTATTCGGACAAAAGCTGTACGTTTTTGATCTGCGGAAACACGAAATGGGGCAGCGTGCTGACAGGTTTTTCCGGCCAAAAAGCGGTACGGATCTTGTCTGGTTGTCCGCTGTTACAAAATATATTATTGATCAAGGCTATGAGGCCAAGGAGTTTATTGATCAGTGGGTCAATAAATTCGAGGAATATAAACAAAGTCTGGATAAATTTACGTTGGAATATGCAGAAGAGGTAACTGGTATTTCGCAAGCTGATTTAATCGAAATTGCCGAGCAAATTGTCCGTGCTGACAAACTGGCAATCTGCTGGGCAATGGGCGTAACGCAGCATACGTTGGGCAGTGATACCAGTACAGCCATTTCCAACTTGCTATTAATTACCGGCAACTATATGCGCAATGGAACGGGTGCCTATCCATTACGCGGACACAATAATGTCCAAGGCTGCAGCGATTTCGGAAGTATGCCAAATTTTTTCCCAGGTTATGAGGAAGTAGCAGATGATAACGTTCGTAATCGGTATGAACAGGCCTGGAACACGGAAATCCCTAGTGAGCCGGGAAAAGATAACCACGAAATGATTAATGCGATTCATGAGGGCTCATTAAATGCCTTGTATGTTTTAGGTGAGGATACAGGAGTAGTAGATGCTAATATTAACTATGTCACCGATGCGTTTAAAAAGCTGGACTTCTTCATTGTTCAGGACTTGTTTTTAACAAAAACAGCTGAGTACGCTGATGTCATTTTACCAGCAGTCCCAAGTTTGGAAAAAGAAGGGACGTTTACGAACACAGAACGCCGAATTCAGCGACTCTATCAATCACTAAATCCAATTGGGGATACGAAACCGGACTGGCAAATTATCATGGAGGTTGCCAATGCAATGGGCTATGATTGGAACTATGCTCATCCATCGGAAATTATGAATGAAGCGGCCGCACTTGCACCATTATTTGCTGGTGTAACCTATGACCGTTTGGAAGGGTATAACAGTCTGCAATGGCCGGTCGAAAAGGATGGAACTGATACGCCACTGCTGTATGTTGACGGCTTTCCATTTGACGATAAGAAGGCAAGACTTTATCCATTAGAATTTAATTATGATTACTCACCAGATGAAGAATACGATCTGCATGTCAATAATGGTCGAGTGCTGGAGCATTTCCATGAAGGAAACATGACATATAAATCTGCGGGACTAACACATGAATTACCTGGTTCGTTTGTAGAGCTATCACCTGAATTGGCTAATGAGCGTGGTGTGGAAGAGGGAGCTACCGTAAAACTGATTTCAAGAGAAGGGCATGCAACGGTAACGGCTCATATCACGGATCGAGTGCACAAAAATGAGTTATATTTACCGTTAAATGATAATGGTAAATCGGCGGTTAACTATTTAACAAACAATACGGTTGATAAAGATACCAATACACCCGCGTATAAAGAAATCGCTGTAAAAATGAAAGTGTTAAAGAAAAAAGGAAAGAGTCCTATTCCATCCCATAACCATCGAAAGGGTAATCGTCAACCGCAAATTAGTGTCAATGTTGAGCGTAAATGGGAGCGTCGGGATTATACTTTTCCGGGAAGCGTGGTGAAGAAATAATGGCAAACCCAATTACATCCATCAATCGTATGGAGGTTCCAGAGGACGTTATGCAAGAACGCCAACTGGAAGATGTTGTCAAAGCAGTCAGTGCAAATAAAGATGCAATTTTGCAGGGGATCGAACTATTGGCATCGCTTCATGACCAAGGCATCCTGGAGATGGTAAATGCGCTTATTGTTCATAAAGAAGAGGCAATCGAAAATGTCATGAGTGAGTTAAATAAAGATCAATATACTTCGATCCTGGAAAACCTGGGAAAAGCAGTATTTCTAATTGGTGAATTAAGAATGGATGACATTCAATATTTTACTGAAAAAATTAACCGTGGCCTGGATGAAGCACGGATATATGAACGGACCGAGCGCACACGACCAATGGATCTGCTGAAGGCTCTAAAGGATCCGGAAATTAATAAAAGCATCACGATGTTATTGCAATTTTTACGGGGGATGGGGAAGTAATAAGTAACAGAAATAGAAAATGAATAAAGGGCTAGGACGATAATGTTGTAGCTATCGAGAAATTCGAACGATCATTCAAGTTTCATCAATAGGAACTCGAATTCGTTCGGATTTTCTTTTTAACGACAGTAAATAGATATACTGTGACATAAAAAGGACGTTGATTTTTAAATACGAGTGCCGCTGCCGCCGTCCGGGATCGCTACGGTCGGATGCTTTCCGCGGGCTCGCGATGAGCCTCCTCGATCGCAAAGAACGCTCACTGCGGGGTCTCATCGTCTTCGCTTTCCCGCTGGAGTCACCGCCCGTAGCGATCCCGGACTGGTTAGGCTATTTATACACTTGCACACATCGTACCAGCGAAGTAAAAACACAGAGACTCCAGCCGCCCGCTAAAAAGCGTAGTGTTTTTCCGTAGTGGCAATTTAATCGCCATCTCATTTTACGTCGCAGTTTTCATCAACTGCGTCCTAAGAACTTTTTTTTGAAAAGGGAACAGTTTAAATTCCCATTTTGTAACGGTACGTCTTTAGTGTGTAAAGCTTCCGTGATGTTCCTATCTCTTTAATATGTTTTGAGAGCATTCATATTAAAACAATTCATCCTCCAGCTTCTCGGTGTTTAAGATGAATAGTCCTGTTTTGTCTGATGTCAGCAGTTGCTGCTTTTTTAGCTGGGTTAATGTACGACTGACTGTTTCTCGGCTGGAGCCAATCATGTTGGCAAGCTCCCGATTCGTAAAGTGGGTATCAATTCTGATTTGATCATCTTCCAGCTGGCTTCCATAATGTCGCGAAAGGCGTAACAACAGCATAATTATTTGCTCATACGTATTATGCAGGATTTTTTCTTCTAGTCTATTCTGCAAATCGACAATTTTGTCACCAAGAACCTTGAATAACTTCACACAAATTTCCGGATGAGTGATGAGAAAATTTTCAAAGGAGCGAATCGGAATATAGATCAGGACTGCATCCTCAAGGACTTCAGCATGTGCGGGGTAGTCATCCTTCCTGAAAAATCCTTGATGCGGAAACATGTCATCAGGCTGCAAAACATTGACAATTTGTTCTTTTCCATGGAAATCGGTTTTATATATTTTAACTTTTCCTTCATGGATAAAATAAACATTTGTCAGGGGATCTCCCTGCATAAAGATATGTGTCCCATGACGATACATACGAGATTTGGCGAGTTCTACAATAGGTTCCATTTCATAATCGGTTAAATCCTTAAATAATGGTACCTTTTGCAGAAGTTCTTTAATGGATTGACTGTTCATATTTTACCACACTCCTTTTTATCCCGTCTTAACGGGAAGTACGACCCCCACTTCAAGATTTTGAGGTGAAACTAAAAAAGATAAGTGGGGGGCAACTGGCATGACAAAGGCCCGATTCTGTTTTCAGCCTGTACGATGCAGGTCATAAAGGCGTTGCAACAGACGCCTGGGTTCTTAGCCTTTGTTCTTCTGTCCCAGTGGGGGAGAAAGAGCAGGCTAAAACCGTCACGTCCTTATGCCTTCACCTGCACCAGCACGTCTGAGTGCGTCGAAAACCCCACTGAATGAAGTTTCACTTTTATTAACGAATTTCCTGGAGGTATCAATACCTTCATTCTAACACGTAACATCAATGATATAATCGCCAATTGTGAACAGTTTTTGATAGCGTGATAAAGATCATAGCAAAAGGATGTTAAGGCTCACATCTATGATCGTAAATAACCTTTATGATAATAGTGTATAAAAAATAGACTACAGGAGGTAACGTAAATGAATAAGATTGAGTATACAACCAAAATCCATGCACCGGAAATTGATCCACGCAACCGTCATCCAAAAATTTTCGAGGTGTTTGATAATTTAAAGTCCGGAGAATATATGGAGCTTTCCAATGATCATGACCCAAAACCGCTCCACTACCAGTTAATGATTGAACGGGGAGAGGAAACATTTACATGGGCATATACGGAAGAAGGACCTGGCATATGGCGAGTGGCAATTGGTAAAAAATAAGATATAATTAAGGCTCTTGATCCAACAAGAGTCTTTTCAATCCCGCTTATTATGTGAACTTCATCACATCACCTACAGGAAAATAGTAGTACAGTAAGGGAAGCATGAAAAAGATTGGAGCTGGTACCATGTTTTCACAGGATTATAATGAAAATCCTTTTATCGTAATTTGGGAATTAACCCGCGCATGCGCATTAAAATGTTTGCATTGCCGCGCTGAGGCTCAGTATCATCGTGATCCTAGGGAATTAACACTCGCTGAGGGAAAAAAATTGATTGATGATATTTATGATATGGATAATCCCATGCTTGTTTTTACAGGTGGTGATCCACTGGAACGGCCAGATGTCTTTGAGATTGCAGAATATGCGGTAAATAAAGGTGTTCGCGTTTCCATGACACCTTCTGCGACACCTAATGTGACCAAAGAAGCAATGAAAAAAGCAAAAGATGTTGGGTTGGCGCGTTGGGCGTTTAGTATTGACGGACATTGTGCAGAAGTTCATGACCATTTTCGCGGTACATCCGGTTCGTTTGATTTAACTATGAATGCTATTAACTATTTACATGAGTTGGATATGCCATTACAAATTAACACAGTCATTTCACGCTACAACGTTGATTATTTGGATGAACTGGCAGAAATGGTCGAACGGCTTGATTGTGTGCTATGGAGTGTCTTCTTTCTTGTTCCAACAGGACGTGGAAAAGAAGAAGATATGATTTCTCCAGCTGAGCATGAACGTGTGTTGCGATGGCTATATAATTTGTCAAAGCGGGTGCCATTTGATATCAAGACAACGGCAGCACAGCACTACCGGCGTGTGGTGATTCAGGGGAAAATGCGGGAGCATAAGGGGAAAAGTGATGCCGATCATATTATGTATGAAGACGCATTGATGTCAGGGAAAACAGGCCAGATTGATGGACTCGGACGCGCGCCTAAAGGGGTTAATGATGGTAACGGATTCGTTTTTATCTCCCACACTGGTGATGTTTACCCAAGTGGTTTATTGCCGATTAAAGCTGGCAATGTCCGGACAACACCACTAGCAACAATCTATCGGGAGTCAGAGGTATTTCAAAATTTGCGGAATCCGGATAAATATAAGGGGAAATGCGGCGTTTGTGAATTTCGTTTTGTTTGTGGCGGATCCAGATCCAGGGCATACAATGTGACCGGAGATTATATGGAATCGGAGCCATATTGCGTGTATATTCCTAAAGTAATGCGCGGAAAAAACCGAAAAAACAGGGCCGTACAATCAAAATAAAAAGCTCCCTCTTCGGAAGCTTTTACGTTCTATTTGAGTAGCTGTGATGGCTGCCTTACATCCAATGTGTATTAATGAATGCTGCACAGGACTACTGGACAGTCTTCACAGTTTATTTCTTCTTTTAAAAAGTTTAGATTATGGATAATAATATGCCCTTTTTTCATGGAGATAATAAGATTTCGTTTCAGGTCATTTAAAGACCGGTTGACGCTTTCCCGTGACGTACCACAGAAATTGGCCAGTTCCTGATTGGTTAGAAGGATATCAATATAAATATCTCCGTTTTCCTGTTTACGGCCATAGCTGTTTGATAATCGAATTAATGTGGAATAGAGGGCGCCTTTCTTACCATGTAGTACGAGATCGCGGAATCGGGTCTGGTCCCGGCGGTAAGATTCACTCATAATCTTCATAAACTCGATTGCAAGACTAGCATTATTGATCAATTCTTCTTCTAAATATGCCTTTTTAATGACGGCTACTTCACCGTCTTCGAGCACTTTAGCATTCAGAATATATTTTACCTCGTCGTATAGAGAGAGTTCCCCGATAATATCGCCTTTGTTACAGATTCTTAGCGTAAGTTCACGTCCGTCGGGTGATAGTTTTCCGATTTGGATTCTGCCTGATTTTATGATATATAATTCCTCCGCGTTTTGCCCTTCCGAAAATAAATAGGTGTCTTTTCTGATTGGTTTCGTATGGTCAACGGAGTCAAGAACGGCTTTTAAATCATCGGATAGATCGGGCTTAAGATATGCCTGCAGCATAAGTAATAACCACCTTTTAGGAAAATCGTTTCCTTTGTTCAGTATAGCAGATTACAACAAAAAAGAGAATGGCTGCTTTTTAGAGAAATGCGATCACCATAGCTCCGATAATAAAGCAATACAGGGAAAAGTAGATTAAATTGCCGTTGCGCATAATGTTCATAAACCATTTTAAGGCAAAATAAGAACCAATAATTGCTGCCATAAATGCGAGTAAGTACGGGATCATTAATATATCAAAGTCAGGGTCGTTTATAATGTCAGAAGCAGACATGATGGTGACACCGATGCTGACAGGAATGTATAAAAGAAAGGAAAAGCGAAGTGCAGTCTCTTGTTTCATTCCAAGCAACATGGCTGCTACAATAGTCGCTCCGGAACGACTGATCCCGGGAATTAAGGCAACAGCTTGCGCTAGTCCGACAATTAGCGCGTCCTTTATCGTTATTTCACCGTCGTTTTTATTGCCATGCAAATTTCGGATAACCCATAGTGCCAGCCCGGTCAGCAGCAGTGTCATACCAACAATCGTTACCGTACTTAACGTGCTGCTGATATAGTCCTCTAATAGCAGTCCGAGCACACCAGTTGGAATCGTCGCAAGCCCTAAAAATAGTACAAACTGGAAGTCTGATTTTGCCGACAGATCCTTAGAGATAAGATAACGGAAAAAATGGCTCACCAATCGATAGATATCATGTCGATAGATGATCAGAACAGCGATAAGCGAGCCGAAGTTGACGATGATTTCAAAAGAAAGTCCCTTGATTTCGATACCAAATAATTCCCGTAAAATCACCAAATGGCCACTTGAAGAGATCGGAATAGGTTCTGTTATTCCTTGAAAAACCCCTAAGACGATATATTTGACCAATAACCAAAATGAAGCTACAGTTTCCATAAACAATGCCTCCTATTGCAGATGAGTGGGTCCTCTTGTCCATATTAGAATTCCTTAACGGGCCAAGTCACTAAAGAATAGGCGTCTGCATAATCTGGTTGCAGAGGAGGATGAATATGAAACAAGATTATCATCATGTATACGAGACTTGTAAACAACATATGCATTCGTATGTCCTTGCTGAAATGGTAGATGGATCAAAAGTGGACGGCATTGTAACGGGGTTGGACGAGGAATACGTTTATTTAGCTGTTCCACTTGCGCAACACGAACAGGATATGCACCAAATGCATGAACATCAGCAAAATCGGCAAGTTGGATTTGGGTATGGTCAGCCCGGGGGCTTTGGATATCCAGGAGGGGGCTTCGGATACCCAGGTGGCTATGGATACCCCGGCGGCGGTTACGGTTATCCAGGAGGTCCACGAAGACGGTTCCGACGATTAATATTGCCGTTAGCTGGGCTGACTGCCTTAAGTTTATTGCCGTGGTATTAGCGGGAGTACTTGTTCCATGAACATAATATGTTACGCATCGTAAAACCCTTGCTATCTATGGACGGCAAGGGTTTACATGTGACTTTTTGATATTAATTTGTTTGTTCTTTTAATACACCTTCACCTAAAATAAAAATAATAATCGTGAAAATGATGGAAAGTACAAGTGTGTGAACGACATTAAAGGCATCACCAGCCATGGCGGAGAGGATGTATGAAATAACACTGCCGATTGCTAGTGCCCAAATGAATGTCCAAAAAAACCGCATTGAAAACACCTCATTTTTCTTCTACTGTACCTAGTTTATCAAAGTAGGGGGAAAAATAAAAGCGTTTTAGCGTGATAATGTCAACATTTTCCCACTAGCCTTTTTTAAAACATATGCGCTTTTAAACGTAATATAATAATAGGGAATAGGAGGAGTTAGTATGACTGTTCTTGTTACAAATTGCTTTCATTGGATTGGGTTTCATATCGTGAATCATTTGCTTGAAAATGGCTATCAAGTGGATGGGGAAGCGACATGTATGACAACGAGTGCCGAGCATTTTGCTTTGATGGTGGGGAGAAATGATGCATTTTCATTGATAAGGGACAAAAGTGACAGAAAAGAAAATTACCAGCTAATGATTATTAATCAGTCAGATGAAGCGATGCAACATATAAAAACTAAAAAATCGTTCAAGCTGTGTCGTAATCACGAGGATAAAACGAATTTAGATAGAACTGCGATCATTCTTCCAATGCTCTTTGGAGAATGGATGCCTATGGATGAACAAGGGATATATGATCAAGGTAATTTTATTTCCTTCAATTCGGAAGTGTTTACGAATGAAGCTGTATATATCGGTGATTTTATACAATGCTTGATGCAATGTCTGCACTCCAGCCATTTACCATCTCAGTTCAAAATTAAATCTGAAAGGCAGCGTACATTGGCGACGGAACACGCAGCACAAATAATTTTCTTGCGTGACAGTAGACCTGTTGAAAAGCAGGTAAAAGCAGTATCTGATCACTATAATCGATTTAAGGCAATGTATCCTTCATCCCCATAGACAACGATCGTGTATGCTTGTTTGACTTGTTTGCTGTATGTTTTTCAATTGTAACAAAACTGTAATCTTAAATAACGTTTACGACAAGACTTGTAAACGCTACAATTATAATAGGAAATCATTAACATATCCTTGTTACTTTTATCCCGCCTTAACGGGTATTAAGACTCTGGCTTCGTGAGTCTTAGATAAAATCAAAAGAGATAAAATGAGCATTAACTGTATCGTGCAGGTCACAGAGGCGGTTGCAACTTAGGCTTGAGAATTTAGCCATGTTCCTTATTATCAGTGGGGGAAGGCAGGCTAAAACGTTACGTCCCTATGTCTCGCCTTCTCTATAACGTCCTGTGCATCTAAAACCCCACTGTAATGTGAAGTTTCATGTTGGACGGGAGTGCACGTCGTGAGGAAAAGCTACGTATTCATTCTATTAGGTTTCATCTTTTTATTATCAGGCTGCGGACATTACTTTGATCATGGCAACATTCAACGAGTTGGCATGCTGGTTGAAACATCTATCCATGACCAAGGATGGGGCCAAAAAGGATACAAAGGGCTGTTGGCGATCCGTGACAAATATGATGTCGATGTCTATTATCAAGAAGACATTACAACCGAAGAAGATGTGAAACGCGCTGTTGAGGAATTGGTCAACAAGGGAGTAAATCTCATTTTTGGGCACAGCAGCACATATGGAAAGGTATTTGTAGATATTTCAAGTGAATACCCAGAGGTGCAATTTGTTTATTTTAACGGTGGTTATTATGCGGAAAATGTGGCTAGTTTAAATTTCAGTGCGCAGGCTATGGGGTATTTCGGGGGAATGATTGCCTCAAAGATGACTGCAACAAATCAGGTTGGAATAGTAGCAGCGTATGAGTGGCAGCCTGAGGTGGAAGGATTTTATGAAGGGGCTAAATACCAAAATCCGGATGCAGAAGTACATGTTGATTTTGTAAACGACTGGAATGATGATAAAAGCGCATTAATGAGCTATAAAGAAATGCGCCAAAACGACGTGGATGTTGTTTATCCTGCAGGTGATTCCTTTAGTGAAGATATGATTGAATTGGCAAGCCAGGACGGAATTTATGCGTTTGGTTATGTTTCCGACCGCTCAGATATTGACGAGCGGACCGTATTAACTAGTACTGTCCAGCATGCAGACAGGTTATATGAACGGATTGCTGAAAAATTTAATAAAGGAAAGCTGACTGGACAAATCTTAACGTTTGATTTTCAGGATGACGCCATTTCCCTCGGCAAGTTCAGTCCGGATGTTCCACAGGCTTTTCAACAGAAAATGAAAAAGGCAATTTCCAATTATAAAGAATCAGGACTACTGCCAAATGAACAATAGTAAAGAATAACACAAATTCCTTTTTTACTTGCAAGCAGGCGAAAGATACTTTAAAATTAGCACCAAGTCATAATAATTGATATTAACATTTGATATAAGGGGATGGAAATATGAGCGTGGGAATTGTAGGGGTTGGACATTATGTGCCGCCGAAAGTTGTTACAAACAAAGATTTGGAGAAAATTGTAGATACCAATGATGAATGGATTCGAACACGAACCGGGATCGAGGAGCGCCGGATAGCGGATGACAGTATCGATACGTCGGACATGGCTTTTTATGCGGCAGAAAACGCCTTGAAAGATGCGGACCTGAATGCGGAGGAACTCGATCTGATTTTGGTGGCAACTGTTACACCGGATACACCATTTCCATCGGTGGCGTGTCGCTTGCAGGACCGGCTGGGAGCGACCAAAGCAGCAGCCATGGATGTAAGTGCGGCTTGTTCCGGGTTTATGTATGCCCTCATTACAGCCAAACAATTTGTTGAAACAGATGTATATAAAAATGTATTAGTTATTGGAGTTGAGAAACTATCTAAAATTACGGATTGGACGGATCGCAATACATGTGTCCTTTTTGGTGATGGTGCTGGCGCCGCACTCGTTAGTAAGGTGTCTGAGGGAAAAGGAATTCTATCATTCGAATTGGGTGCGGATGGATCAGGCGGTAAATACTTGTATCAGAAGCCAGAGGACTACTTAATCCAGAATGGTCGGGAAGTATTTAAGTTTGCGGTTAGACAAATGCCAAGATCAGCAATAAGTGTCATTGAAAAAACAGGTTTAGCCAAAGAAGACGTGGATTATCTTATTCCGCATCAGGCAAATATCCGAATTATGGAAGCTGCCCGGGAACGTCTAGGGGTTTCCGAAGACCGTATGGCTCAAACTATTAAAAAATATGGGAATACCTCTGCCGCATCCATTCCAATGGCGTTATCAGAGGCAGCTGGTAACGGCCGAATCAAGGATAATGATTTATTAGTGTTAGTAGGTTTTGGTGGAGGGTTGACATGGGGATCGGTTGCACTTCGCTGGGGTAGATAAATCGATTCATCAGATTTGAATTTGTAAAGGAGAATGCGCATGCAAACACCGAAGCATCGTCATTTCCTAAACGTACAAAATGAATTATAATAATAGAAGTATAATGGATTAGGAGGACAAATATATGGAGGAAAGAAGAGTTGTTGTGACCGGCTTGGGAGTTGTTTCCCCTTTGGGCAACGATGCTAAAACGACATGGGAAAATGTTGTTGCAGGAAAGTCTGGTATTGATTTCACCACAAAAGTTGATAGGGATCTGTTTCCTGCCAAAGTTGCAGCAGAAGTAAAAGATTTTGACCCATTGCAGTTTATCGATAAAAAAGATTCCCGAAAAATGGATCCATTTACACAATATGCTGTAGCTGCAGCGAAAATGGCGGTGGAAGATGCACATTTGACAATCGATGATGCGATTGCCGATCGTGTTGGTGTATGGATCGGTTCTGGTATCGGTGGCATGATGACGTGGGAAGACCAGCATAAGAAATTTTTAGAGAAGGGCCCACGACGTGTTAGTCCATTTTTTGTACCGATGATGATTCCGGATATGGCTGCTGGTCAGGTTTCAATCCAGTTAGGGGCAAAAGGAATTAATTCATGTACAACAACAGCCTGTGCGTCCGGTGCAAATTCGATCGGGGATGCATTTAAAGCGATTCAGCGTGGTGCAGCAGACTATATTATTGCCGGTGGTACGGAGGCACCAATTTCTAATATGGCATTTGCCGGTTTCTGTTCCGCAAAAGCATTATCATTGAATGAAGACCCCAAAACCGCGAGCCGGCCATTCGATAAAAATCGCAATGGATTCGTGATGGGAGAGGGGTCTGGCTTATTGGTACTAGAAACAATCGAAACCGCACAAGCGCGGGGCGCCCATATCTATGGGGAAATTGTCGGTTATGGTGCAACAGGTGATGCCTATCATATTACTGCGCCTGCTCTCGATGGAGAAGGGGCTTCGCGAGCCATGCAACAGGCATTGGATGATGCTCGCCTAGTACCGGAACAGGTCGATTATATTAATGCCCATGGGACAAGCACGGAACTAAATGATAAATATGAAACAATCGCTATCAAAACTGTTTTTGGCGATCATGCAAGAAAGCTTGCTGTATCATCCACGAAATCGATGACAGGGCATTTGTTGGGTGCTGCTGGCGGATTGGAATCAGTTATCGCCGTCAAATCAATTGATGATGGTATCATCCCGGCAACAACGAATTATGAAACACCAGATGAAGAATGTGATCTGGATTATGTTCCAAATGAATCCCGAAAGCAGGATGTGCAGGTCGTGATGAGTAACTCACTCGGATTTGGCGGGCATAATGTCGCATTGTTATTTAAAAAATACGAATAAGTCATCATAGGTATTACGAAAAAGGCTAGCCAGGTTGGTTGGTCTTTTTTTGGTTATGTAAGGGTGATTCGGAGTGGTTTACTAGGCAGAAACAGGACAGTCGCATTTGTAACCGAACTGATTCTAAAATAGGACAACCCTATCATGTATTTTATGGTACAAGCATAGAATGTAATAAATATAATGGTATGGACATGCAGGGTGGGGTTAAAATGTTTTATTTGTTTATTTTTTTATTAGGATTTGGAATGGCTGTTTCAGGCGGAGTAACCATTATTGCGTACGCAAACTTTTTACCGGCTGGTTTAGGCTGGATAGATTACTTTATTTTCTTGAAAGGAAGACCGGAGAGCTATTTTTTGCCGATTGGTTTTATCCTGATGGCGATTGCAATTTACCGTTATCCAAACACACATTGAAAGAAAAGTCCCAGAATATTTTTTGTGCAGGATGGTCATAATGTATGGTAAATGGTAGTTGAAAAGCGAGGGTTGTTTATGTTGTATTTGCACGATGTGTGGGTAAATTGGTTTGAGGGAGAAGAGAACGGCTATAGTGTATGTTATTTTCATGAATGGCGGAAACAGGATGGTATTGAACTGCTTGATCAGGTTCCGCTGTTGTACATAACAGATGACCTCTACAATTATATTGAAAATGATATGCATGATTTGCCTAAACCGATGCTTGACGCCATATATAAGCGTGCGTATATACGCAAAGGACAGGAACGAACCGTGCTTGATTATGCGTGCATTGTGACCGATGGAACTGATATTATTGCAATGGATACGATCGGATATCAAATTCCGATTCGTAAAAGCAGATTGATACCAAGACAGGAGCAGCTTGTTTTTGATATGGTTGAAAATACAAAAAAACAATCATTCAAATTTGATGGCAGTCTTCACAAAAAAGAATATCATATGTTATCGATGCCACCGGAACTTGTACACGGGTTAACAAGACGCGAGCGACAATTAAAACACTTATTAATGATGGCACTCGACCAGTTGCATACCGCGAATAATTTAGAAGAGCTGCGATACTGGCTAACCGAATGGAACCCAAAGAAATACCCATACATCCGGTATATGGATGAAGAAAAAGTTTGGCAGGCATTGTACGAAGGGGTCAAGCATGGATGGAGTGCAGCCCATGAAGAATTATGCGGTAAAATGATTAAAGGACAACCGTTTTTAGAAAAAATGTGGGAATTGGAACAAAATCAGGAACAGACTTCGAAGCAGAAGTAGAAAGTTGGAGAATGAAGAAAGACACTTGGCTTAAATATTGTCAAGTGTCTTTCTTTGGATACATTAGCCTTTGTTTTAACGGGAAGTAAGGCCCCCACTTCAAGATGTTGAGGTGAAACTAAAATAGATAAGTGGGGTCAATTGCATGACAAAGGTCCGATTCTGTTCTCAGCCTGCACGATGCAGGTCACAATGCGTTGCAACTCAGACGTTCCCGTTCTTAGCCTTTGTTCTCCTGTCTTAGTGGGGGAGAAAGGGCTAAAACGGTCCCGTCCTTATGCCTTCACCTGCGTTAGCACGTCTGAGTGCGTCGAAAATCTCCACTGAATGAAGTTTCACTTTATTTTCGCTTTCGGCCTAGACCCACGGCTCGTTTTGCTTTGACTAACGTTTTGTTGGCAACTCTTGATGCCTGGTCTGCTCCCCGGTCCAAAATGTCATCCAGTTCCTCCGAATCGATTAAAGCATGATATCGCTCTTGTATTGGCTGCAGTATCTGAACAACTGCATCGGCAACCGCTTGCTTGAATTCTCCATAACCTTTTCCAGCAAAATTTGTTTCCAATGTTTCGATTGACTCGCTCGAACAAGCAGATAAAATAGTTAACAGGTTAGAGATACCTGGCTTATTTTCCTTATCAAATTCAACGACACCCTCGGAATCGGTTACCGCACTTTTTATTTTTTTCTCGATCTTTTTCGGTGCATCCAGCATCGAAATAAACGCTTTTTCATTGCTGTCTGATTTACTCATCTTCTTGGTTGGTTCCTGTAATGACATAATCCGGGCCCCAATTTTTGGCACGCTGATTTGCGGCAGGGTAAAAATGTCATTATATTTATTGTTAAAACGCTGTGCCAAATTACGCGTTAATTCCAGATGCTGGGTTTGATCTTCGCCAACCGGAACTAAATTGGCCTGGTATAGTAAAATATCAGCAGCCATGAGTGGCGGGTAGGTGAGTAACGCAGCAGAAACCGCTTCCTTGCCTGCAGCTTTGTCCTTAAATTGCGTCATTCGTTCCAATTCACCAATATAACTGATCGATTGCATAATCCATGCTAACTCCGCATGAGCTGACACTTCAGATTGTATAAATAACGTCGCTTTATTTGGGTCAATACCTGCCGCCAGATATAATGCAGCTAGGGAACGGATATTTTGCCGCAGTTTTAAACGATCCTGTGGAACCGTAATTGCATGTTCGTCGACAATACAATAGAAGCACTGATTATCTTCTTGCATGTTGACGAAATGTTGCATTGCGCCTAAATAATTTCCAATGGTTAATGTGCCACTTGGTTGGATACCTGAAAATATTGTATTCATTTGTTTCACTCCATAAGTTAGATTTGTACGTGGATACAGTTTCATGTTGGACACAAAAAAAGTTCATTAATCCCCTACAAAAAGGGACGAATGAACCGCGGTGCCACCCTAATTATCTTACTGAAACAACAGTTAGATCACTTTAAAATTCAAATTCGCTCCAAAGTCCAATTCCAATTTACCGTGGTACTTGTTTCCACCAGCCACAAGCTCTCTAGAATCCAGCAGGTAATTGTACTGCGCCTTTTTCATTGCTAATGCTATTTAATATTTCTTATTATATATAGTCCAAAAATAAAATGCAAGCAGGGAAGTTAAAACCGTCATATTTCATTTTAATGCGTGACTTTTAAAAATTAACTTGACATTCAAAAAATAAACTTATAGAGTAATAATTAATTACTACATATGTACATATTGGGAAGTTCGATTTCATCATTTGCAATGACGAGTAAAATGACACCGTTTTCATACCGAGCGGATTATCTTGTGAAGTGTGTATCTGTTTATTGGCAACTAAAGTAGACGGATCGAGTTAAAGAAGGAGGGTACTTTACTTTATGAATAGATTCTGTTTGCAAGAAGAACATGACATATTCCGCCGTTCATTACGGAAATTTATTGAAAAGGAAGCGTCTCCCCATTATGACGAGTGGGAAAAAGAGAAACAGGTTCCCAGATCTTTTTGGAAAAAGGCTGGAGAACAGGGTTACTTATGTCCGTGGGCGGATGAAAAATATGGTGGATTTCAAGCCGATTTTGGGTACAGTGTTGTGCTTAGTGAAGAATTTGAACGGCTTGGTACGGGGATGGTCGGATTTGGTCTCCATACTGATATCGTCATGCCATACATTGCCTCATATGGTACAAATGCACAGAAGGATGCCTGGCTGCCTGGTGCAATCACCGGGGACCTGATTTCGGCAATTGCCATGACTGAACCTGGTGTTGGATCGGATTTGGCAGCAGTTAAAACAACTGCAATAAAAGACGGCGAAGACTATATTATTAATGGTGAAAAGACATTTATTACCAATGGCTACATTGCCGATTTAGTTGTTGCCGTTTGTAAAACAGATCCAGAAGCAAAGCCTGCTCATAAGGGAATCAGCCTCATTGTTGCAGAAGCAGGAACGCCGGGATTTACCAAGAATAAGAAGCTGCAAAAAGTCGGCCAGCATGCAAGTGATACGTGTGAACTAATTTTTGAGGATGTTCGTGTTCCGGCTAGCAATTTATTAGGAGAAGAAGGGAAGGGTTTTTACTATTTGATGGCAAAATTGCAGCAGGAACGACTGATGGTTGCTATTCAAAGTATAACTGCATCAGAAGTAATGCTTGACTTAACAATTGATTATGTGAAACAACGAAAAGCGTTTGGTCAAAGTATCAGTCAGTTTCAAAACACACAATTCAAACTTGCAGAACTAAAAACAGAAATTCAAATTGGCCGGACGTTTGTTGACCGACTGATCGAGGATCATGTGGCAGGCAAAGACGTAGTGACAGAGGTATCGATGGCAAAGTGGTGGACCACAGATCTTGCAAAAAAAGCGGCAGGGGAATGCATGCAACTGCATGGTGGTTATGGTTATATGGAAGAATATGAGATTGCAAGAAGATATCGTGATGTGGCAGTATCATCGATTTATGCAGGTTCGAATGAAATCATGAAAGTGATCATTGCTAAAAATATGGGATTATCAAGCTTGTAAGTTAACGGGAAGAAGAATGAAACTGCATTATAGATGTATATATACTAATATGAGTTTTTGTTGGACGTCAATTCCATCGGGCCTGTGAATATGATTATAAGGGATTGAGACAAGATGAACAGAAGGGGAGATAGCTATGCGTGAAGCTGTAATTGTTGAGGCAGTCAGGACACCGATTGGCAGACGAAACGGAGTGTTAAGTCAAATTCGGGCAGAAGAATTGGCGGCAAAACCTTTGGAGGAAGTGGTACATCGAGCGGGTATTGGAGCAGAATTGGTGGAAGATGTTATTTTCGGTTGTGTATCACAGGTTGGCGAGCAAGCTTTTGATATTGCCAGGCAAGCAGCATTGATTGCTGGTTATCCAGTAGAGGTCCCTGGAACAACCATTGATCGGCAATGCGGTTCCAGTCAGCAGGCAGTTCATTTTGCTGCACAGGCAATTATTAGCGGGGATATGGATGTGGTTGTTGCCGGCGGAATTGAAAGTATGTCACGTGTGCCAATGGGATCCAATATGCAGGGAGTGAGGATTAGTGAGGCATTAGCGTCCAAGTATGAAATCATCAATCAAGGTTTATCCGCCGATCGGATTGCGGATAAATGGGGTTTTAGTCGGGAACAAATGGATGAATTTTCACTGGAAAGTCACAAAAAGGCTGTTGCGGCTCGTCAGGAAGGGCGCTTTGTTAAGGAAATCATGCCTTTGGAGGTATCGCTTCCAGATGGAACGAAAACAAAGGTGAAAGACGATGAAGGTCCAAGGGAAAATACGAGTCTTGAGAAACTTGGGGGACTCAAACCTGCTTTTCGGGAAGATGGTAGTATAACAGCGGGTAATGCCAGTCAAATTAGTGATGGTGCTGTTGCGCTTTTGCTGATGTCCCGAAAAAGGGCTGAAGAACTTGGATTAAGGCCAAGATTCAGAGTGGTTGCTCGTACCGTTGTAGGATCTGACCCAACACTCATGCTAACAGGCCCAATTCCTGCAACAGAAAAAGTGTTGCAAAAGGCAGGACTGAGGATTCATGATATTGACATTTTTGAAGTGAACGAGGCATTTGCTTCCGTTCCAATGGCATGGCTTGTGGAAACAGCCGCTGATCCGAAAAAATTGAATCCAAATGGTGGCGCAATTGCCTTGGGTCATCCACTTGGTGCGAGTGGAGGGCGTCTGATGACAACCATGCTGTATGAATTGGAACGAACGGGCGGGCGATACGGGCTGCAGACCATGTGTGAAGGTCATGGTATGGCAAATGCAACGATTGTGGAACGGCTCGATTAACGTTAGCCTATAGTGTTTGTTTATTACCTGATTTTCAAAGAATGACACGCTGTTTTTAATTTGATGGACACTCATCCCCTGGAGGTGCTAATATGCCGTTAACGTCCATTCGTATTCTTGATTTGACTCGTTTGTTACCGGGACCGTATTGTACGATGCTGCTTGCTGATTTTGGAGCAGAAGTAATAAAAGTAGAGGATCCAAAGACCGGTGATTATGCAAGAATGTATGAGCCTAAATTGGATGAGGATAGTGCACTCTTTCATTCACTTAATCGAAATAAGAAAAGTGTTTGCCTTGATTTGAAATCAGAAGAAGGAAAAAGTAACTTTTTAAAAATGGTTGAGAAGGCTGACGTCGTGGTAGAATCATTTCGTCCGGGGGTTATGGAACGTCTTGGTTTAGATTATAAAACACTGAAGAAAATTAATCCACGTTTGATTTATTGCGCGGTGACTGGTTTCGGGCAAACAGGTCCCTATAAAGACCATCCTGGCCATGACATAAATTATTTAAGTTATGCTGGTCTTCTCAATTTAATGGGAGAAGAAGACGGAAAACCAATTGTTCCAGCTGTACAAATAGCCGATATTGGTGGTGGCGGGCTGCCGGCTGCTATAGGTATTTTATTAGCTTTGTTTGAACGAGAAACTTCTGGAAAAGGGCAGTTTGTCGATATTTCCATGATGGATGGGGTGATTTCGTGGTTGCAAACGATCCTTCCAAACTATTTGCTCAACCATAAGCCGGTCAGACGAGGCAGGCAGGTATTATCTGGGGGACTCGCATCCTATGCTATTTATGAAACGAAGGACGCGCGTATGCTCTCAGTTGGGTCCATTGAACCAAAGTTTTGGCAAGCATTTTGCGAGGGCATAGGGAGGAGTGATTTTATTCCACGCTCATTAGGGTCGTTGCATGAACAGCATCGTCTTAAGTATGAGATCCAGACGATTATCTATCAAAAAACGCTAGCGGAATGGATGGAGGTGTTTGAGGATATAGGAGCATGTGTATCTCCCGTTTTAACCCTTGAAGAAATGACAAAAAACCCGCAAGTGATGGCGCGTGACATGATTCAGACGGTGAAACATCAACTAGCAGGTGAGATAAAACAAATTGGCATCCCGATTAAATTATCGGAAACACCTGGTGAAATTCGCACACCAGCACCGAAACTAGGGGAACATACGGAGGAAATTTTAAAGGAAAGTTAGCGGCGCATTCCGTTCAAAATTTCTGAGATTGCGATACAAAAAAGCAGGAGCAGCAGCCACCTGCTTTTTTGTGTGTTATCTCATTTTTAATAGACCCCCACTTCAAGATTTGCGGTTGCTGAAAAAGTGAAATAGATTAGATTCGTTTCGAAAAACGCTATATCTTATACAATTCGGGTTTGCTGTCGTCTGCTTTAGTCTTCTCTTGTTATTTCGAACTTGTTCTCGCACGTTTCAAGCCTGCAGTTGCACATATTCAGCCCGTTTTCTTCCAAACAATTAAAGGTGCTTTTTTAGGTGATCTCTAACACCTTGAAGCTTAATAATCCTTAGAGTTTGAAGCGGTGAATAGTTCACTTGTATAGGTTATCCACGGAAATGCAATAATTAAGGAGAAATAAGTAAGTGTAAAATATTTCTCGAGGGTATTTGAGCGATATTCTAGCCAAAAAAGAAAAGGCACTCTATCATAAAATGT
>NZ_JBCLVH010000029.1:0-48094 GCF_039548255.1 Lentibacillus songyuanensis | reverse complement strand
TCAAACTCTCCAAAAAAGTTTGTCATAGGATTGACACCAATCAATCCTATTAATAGTCTTAGCTTCAAAAATTGATTTCAGGGTCTAAATCATCCATCAAATCATACGATTCAATTTCCAACCTAACCTCTGACATCTGTTATCATACTGGTTGTTTTGTTCAGTTTTCAAAGAGCAAAATTTCTTATTGCTGTATTCTTTCGACAGCATTAAAATTATAGCATTCATGATAATGATTGTCAATACTACAAAAATCATCATTTTTTACTTTAGCTGGTGGTTTTTCAGCAGCAAAATCTATATTACGCTCCTCATATAAAAATGTCAATACTTCTTTTCCCTTTTTTCATAAGAATAAACCCTGTTTTTTTAAAAAAACTATTTCATCAATCCAAATTCCATTACATAAAACGTGCGATCATATCCTTCTGCCTGGCTTACG
Source organism: Lentibacillus songyuanensis (assembly GCF_039548255.1). NCBI lineage: Bacteria > Bacillati > Bacillota > Bacilli > Caryophanales > Bacillaceae > Lentibacillus > Lentibacillus songyuanensis. The sequence continues at coordinate 47,652 of NZ_JBCLVH010000029.1, read as the reverse complement.
CACCATGAGTACTCTATTTCTCAGGATGTAATAAATGATACAACCTTTCATCTAATCATTCCTCTGAGCACGCTTCACAACAAAATATTTTTGTCCGACTCCTGCAATTACTTGATTCCCTCTATGATCTCTACCTCTTAGCATATGAGTCGTATGCATAACAAGCACGCAGCTCGCACACACTAAATGAGACATTAGCGAATTATTACTATAAATGAATTGGGGAGTTTTTATGAAACGGTTTATTCTACTCCTATTACTGACAACGAGTTTTGCATCTGTGCATACAACACAGCTTTCGGCGGCAAGTCAATCCGAAGATCAGCAAACAATTCTGATTGCCTCCTATCAGGAAGACGTGACAGGTGACGGGCAAAAAGAAGAAATTGAATTAAAAGGAATTCGTTTTAGCCAGGATAGCATGTACTTCCATAATGTATGGGCAGACATTAAAGGTCCGCAAACAAAACAATGGAAAATCGTCTATGAGGGTGGTTACGAACCAAGCCTTCAATTTAATGACTTAAACCATAATGGTATTAATGATGTCATCTTTCAAAGTGCTAAAAATGAATCGAAGGAAATGTATCAGTATCAATTCAATACATTAAGAGATGAGCAGCTGGAAAAAATAAAAGTGCCTGAATCCTACACGATCACAGGAAAATTCAAGCCAAATTTCAAAGCAGCCTTATTTCTAGATCCAAGCAAGGACCCAATCATTATTGACATGGAGCATCATGCCGCAAAACATATCCAGCAAGGAATATATAATAAAGATGGAAAACTAATGGAGCAAACCCACCTGGTGGTCGACTCTATCACACATTTGGAACCGGCATTTATCAGTAAAAGTAAAGGATTTGGGTTAAAAAGTCAGCAGCAAGTCAGTGGTATGACACGGCAGGATAAACTTGGAACAATTGAGGCTTTATGGTATTTCGAAAGCGGGAAATGGATTAAATTAAAACAAGAGTGGAAACCTTCCCAGTCCATGAAATAGAGTTAGCAACCTCATACTGGATTATTTTATCCTTAACAGGCAGTCAGACACCCACTTCAAGATTTTGAGGTGTAATAAGAAAAGACAAGTGGGAGTAACTGTCCGTAAAAGGTCCGATTTTGTTTAGGCCTGCAAGACGCAGGTCACAAGGACGTTGCAACAGAAGGTTGTGAACTTAGCCTTTGTACCTTATTAACAGCGAGGAAAAGGCATTCTGCTGAATGAAGTTTTACTTTATATAATCGGCAGCTTTCTATTCTCTATTATTTATTGCAGCATACCGAATCGGTTTACATCTGGCAGCTTCTTTTCTATATTTAATAACGTGTACCTTCACCTATTGGTAATGCTTTTAAGAAGGAATATAGAAAAAGAAGGATTAAAATATGAGCAAATTTATTATTATCGGCGCGGGGATTCTTGGTGCAACAACCGCGTATCAACTAGCAAGAACAGGTGCTGAAGTGACAGTAATTGACCGTAATGACCGCGGACAGGCAACCGATGCTGCTGCCGGAATCGTTTGTCCATGGCTGTCGCAACGCCGGAATAAGGTTTGGTATCGCTTAGCAAGGGGCGGTGCCCGATTTTATCCAAATCTGATTGAGCAGTTAGCGGAGGATGGGGAAACAGAAACAGGCTATGCACGCGTTGGAGCGATCAGCATCCATCGCGATGAAGATAAAATCCTAGCCATGAAAGAACGTGCTGTAAAACGACGGGAAGATGCCCCAGAAATTGGCGTGATTACTATCCTCAACACGAAACAAACCCAGACACTGTTTCCACTCCTGGACGATGGCTATCAATCGGTTCATGTAAGTGGGGCCGCCCGGGTAAATGGCCGTTTATTACGACAAGCCTTGCTGAATGGTGCCCAAAAACACGGTGCGATAGTTCGTAAAGGGAATGCACAACTCATTCACCAGGGAAGACATATTACCGGGGTTAACATAAATGGGGAAACATATTACGCCGATACCGTTATTGCGACAAACGGGGTTTGGATGAATCAATTATTACAGCCTCTTGGTGTCCATTTTGCGGCCACCTCCCAGAAAGCACAAATCATCCATTTACAGATGCCTGATTTTAAGACAGAAGCATGTCCCGTTGTCATGCCTCCCACGGATCAATATCTCGTACCCTTTGCTAACGGCCGACTGGTTGTAGGGGCAACCCATGAGAATGAGGCGGGTTTTGATTACCGGGTTACAGCAGGAGGAGTGAACGAAATTTTAACCAAAGCATTGGATATTTACCCGGGATTAGCAAATGCAACGGTTTTGGAAACACGGGTTGGCTTTCGTCCATTTACTCCCGGGTTTTTGCCTGTCATTGGTGCCTTGCCTGGATATGAAGGGATACTCCTAGCGAATGGATTGGGGGCTTCCGGACTGACAATGGGACCTTTCATTGGTACACAATTAGCCAAATTAGCACTCGGTGATGCACTGGAAATCAACATCGATGATTATCCAGTATCCGGCGCCTTCAAATAAATACAGATAAAAAGGATCTCGCAAATGGAGATCCTTTTTTAAAAGGTAAAGTAGTATAAAAATCATGGTCTTATTCTGCTCGTATCAGAGTAGAGAAGGTTCAGCTAGGGTCGCGACGTCCTCTCACAACGCTGAACTGACCTGTTTCCTGCAGCTCCTCGTCCGGCCCCAGCACCTTTGTTAAAATTTAATTAGCAACGATATTAACCAATTTACCTGGAACAACAATGACCTTACGAACGGTTTTTCCTTGAACCCATTCTTGAATTTTTTCATCCTCTAGCGCTTGCTTTTCCAGTTCCTCCTTGGAAATATCCTTGGCAACACTCATTTTGGACCGAACTTTTCCCATTACTTGTAGCACCACTTCAATTTCATCTTCCACCAATTTCGCTTCATCAAAAATTGGCCATGCTTCGTAGCTGATCGTATCGGTATGACCCAGCTTCCTCCACAATTCCTCCGATATATGCGGGGCCACAGGAGAAAGAAGTTTTACAAAACCTTCAACATATTCTTTTGACAGTTCATTCACCTTATAGGCTTCGTTGACAAAGACCATCATTTGTGAAATTCCTGTGTTAAAATGCAAGTGTTCAAAATCCTCAGTTACCTTTTTCACCGTTTCATGATATACGCGATCCATCGATGTGTCGTTTGTTGTTTCCACGATTTTTCCCGAAAGTGTCCCATCATCGTTTACAATTAGGCGCCAGACACGATCAAGGAACCGGCGGGCACCATCTAATCCATTGGTAGACCACGCTACCGCTGCATCAAGCGGACCCATAAACATTTCATACAAACGTAAGGTGTCTGCTCCATGGGAAGTAATAATGTCATCTGGGTTGACAACATTTCCCTTCGACTTGCTCATTTTTTCATTGCCTTCCCCAAGAATCATTCCCTGGTTAAACAGCTTTAAAAATGGCTCCTTCGTTGGAACAACACCAATATCATATAAAAATTTATGCCAGAAGCGAGCATACAGCAAATGTAACACCGCATGTTCTGCCCCACCGATATAAACATCAACCGGCATCCATTCAGCCAATGCTTTCGGATCGGCAAGCTGCTCATGATTATCCGGATCAACAAAACGCAGGAAATACCAGCAGCTTCCGGCCCATTGCGGCATGGTATTTGTTTCCCTTCGACCCTTCATCCCTGTCTTTGGATCCGTAACATTAACCCATCTCTCACTATTGGCCAGTGGCGATTCCCCAGTTCCAGATGGTTTGATTTCAGTCATTTCCGGCAGCTCAAGCGGCAACTCCGCTTCCGGTACAGTGGTCATGGTACCATCTTCCCAATGAATAATCGGAATCGGCTCACCCCAGTAGCGTTGCCGGGAAAATAGCCAATCACGCAAACGGTAGGTCACTTTTTTCGTTCCCCGCTCATTTTCTTCGAGCCAAGCGATCATTTTCGTAATCGCTGTATCTTTATCGAGCCCGTTTAAAAAGTCCGAGTTGACATGTTTGCCATCACCTGTGTAAGCCTCATTTGCAACATCTCCGCCAGCGACAACCTCCACAATTGGCAGCTCAAATTTCGTGGCAAATTCATAGTCACGCTCATCGTGTGCTGGCACAGCCATGATCGCGCCGGTTCCATAGGACATCAAGACATAGTCAGCCACCCAAATCGGCATTTTTTCATTATTAACCGGATTAATAACATAGGCACCAGTAAATACACCGCTTTTGTCCTTAGCCAAATCTGTCCGTTCCAAATCAGACTTGGTTTGAACATCTTCCAAATATTTACTTACAGCTCCTTGTTGTTCCGCTGTAACGATTTTTTTCACCAATGGATGTTCAGGAGCAAGTACTGCATATGTAGCACCGAATAAGGTATCCGGACGGGTTGTAAATACGGTAATTGTCTCGTCGTGGCCATCCACGGCAAATGTCACTTCCGCACCTTCTGACCGCCCAATCCAATTGCGCTGCATATCCTTGATACTTTCTGACCAGTCCAGTTCCTCCAAATCGTCCAGCAGCCGATCCGCATATGCGGTGATTTTCAGCATCCACTGTTTCATCGGTTTACGAATAACCGGGTGTCCCCCGCGCTCACTTTTCCCATCAATCACTTCTTCATTAGCCAAAACAGTTCCAAGTGCCGGGCACCAGTTCACGGCAACTTCATCCATATAGGCCAGACCTTTTTCATACAGTTTCGTAAATATCCACTGTGTCCACTTGTAGTATGTTGGATCGGTCGTGTTGATTTCACGATCCCAATCATAGGAGAAACCCAGCTCCTGGATCTGCCGACGAAATGTGTTGATATTATGTTCGGTAAATGCTGCTGGGCTGTTTCCTGTATCCAATGCATATTGTTCAGCCGGCAATCCAAACGCATCCCATCCCATCGGATGCAGCACTTCCTTGCCCTGCATTCGTTTCATGCGGGAAAGAATGTCTGTTGCAGTATAGCCTTCTGGATGGCCTACATGCAACCCTGCTCCGGATGGATACGGAAACATATCCAATATGTACACTTTGTCTTTGTCAGTGTATGTATCCGCCTTAAATGTTTTATTTTCTTGCCAGTGTTGTTGCCATTTCTTTTCGATTTCCCGATGATTAAAACTCATCTTGCTTCCTCCTTCTTGGGGCAATGAATCCCTTACTTTAACACTTTATCAATTTAACGCAGCAGTGACGATAAAAAAAGCTACTCATCCCAATGTAGGGACGAGAAGCTTTGATCTCCCGCGGTACCACCCAAATTAACGCTGCATCCTAGCGCTCACTCTGTATCCTTAACGCAGATTATACGACAGAACCTACTTCCTTCAATTCTGTAACTTAAAGGTGAGTTCATAGAACATTCAGGAACAGTTTGCACCACCCACTGTCTCGCTAAACCTAAATGATTATACTACTATTCCTTCGCACGGTTGTTTTCGCTATTCATCATACAAATACATACTTATTATCGAATTTTAAGCAATGCTGTTTGGTTTGTCAAGTGAACTCGTACGCTAAGCTATCAAGAAATGAGGTTTTGTTATGCTTTGGGCAGCTTTAATTATTTCCCTTATCGCTATAGGAACTTCCCTTTACACACTTACCTAAATCTTGAAGAAATAATGCGTTAGATGAATTTGGGCTTATAACATATACTCTGTTGATAACTAGTTTGTACAATTGTGCCCATCAGTAAATGGGCTCATACATTCGTTCCATCCATACCACCACATCGGTTCCAAATTCTTCACGGATATCTTCCACCCGTTTTTGCGCAACGATTTTCCCATGTTGCAATAAAACAACCTCATCAAGGATTGGCTCCACTTCCTTTAGTTCATGGGTACTGATAATCAATGTTTGCTTGGTTAAATCGATGAATTTAATCATCCCGGTCACAATCGCTTTACGTACCATCGGGTCTAAACCAGAAAACGGTTCATCTAACACAATATACGGTGCATTTCGGGCAAGCGTCACCATGATTTTAACCCGGCCGCGATTCCCTTTTGACAAATGCTTTATTTTTCGCTTTAGATCTAATTTCATAAACCGAGCAATGCCTAATGCCTTTTGCCGATCAAAATCATCGAATTGCTGTTGATAATAATGCAGCAAATCGTCAATCGTAAAATAAGGGTAAAAATAATCCTGATCTGTTAAATACGCCAGTTTTCCGCTTATTCGCCGATTAACGAGCTGCCCATCAACCTGAATTTGCCCTTTCGTTGGCCGCAATAGACCAGCTAACAATTTAAGCATCGTTGTTTTTCCACTTCCATTTTCGCCAATCAACCCGATAATCCTGCCCGTTTCCATCGTGATCGAACATGGCTGCAATGCCTTGGAAGCAATAAATCGTTTGCTTACCTTATCCAGTCGAATCATGCTTTTTCCTTCCTCTCTTGTTCAATTCCATGTATCATCTCATCGTGACTGTAGCCCATTTCCTGCATTTGCGCGCTAAATTGCTGGATTAACTCCTGTTTCATTGCTTCTCGTAATGTAACTAACCGCTGTTTATCGGTTGTGATAAAGGTCCCCTGCCCCCGCCTGGATTCCACAATTTGTTCTTGTTCTAGTTCGCGATACACACGTTGAATGGTATTCGCATTGACCCCCACATCGACCGCATATTCTCTGACAGATGGAAGTTTCTCTCCTGATTCACGTTCACCCCTGATAATTTCCCGGCAAATGCGTGTCATGAGCTGCTGATAAATCGGTCGGTTATCGTCAAATTCAATCCCCATCTTATGCCTCCACCTTGTGATCAATCAGATAAGCGGAAACAACATATACGAAAATCGTAAGTACGCCATAAAACACATACACACCGAGATAGCCAGGCCCAATCATGAACCCAGAAGTGGAAAACACTTTTCCCCAATGGGTAAGCACTTCAAAGGCTTTTGATTCCACAAAAAAAGAAAACAGCCAATTTCCAGCGATCATTAATGCAACCACAAGCACAATACTTAATCCGCCACCGATATACGTTCGCCAAATCTGGTGCAATGTCCATAAAAACAATAAAATAACTGCTACAAAAATGGAAATAACGAGCAATTTAATGCCCATCGACAGCATGTAAAGCCACACTTTCCAAATTGGCATCGAAAAAGCAGGAGAAATGAATTCATATCCTGTAATGAGAATAATGAATACAAAGAGCACGCTGACCGCACAAAAGAGACTATACATCCCCTTCACACTCAAAAGCTTGTGAATAGAATGCGGATTATGCAAGAACGATTGCATTTGATTGACCTCCGTATTGAGGCTAAACAAAAACGCAGCAGGAATCACTATAACCCCCAGCACCATCAACTCAAGTAATTGATCAACTCTTAAGGAAAAAATACTGAATGAAGGGAAGATAAGCAGCAACGCCATCACAACGAACTGACTAATAAAAAATCCTTTCATCATCTTCCACTCTTTAAAAAACAAACCTTTCATCGCATGATCCATTATTATTCATTCCCTTTGTCTTAGTGTTCTAGTTAAATAGTACACTAATATTAAAAAGAATACAAGGGTGTTTTATGATAAAATAGGGGATGCGATTACTAGGAAAGGAACGATAATCAAAATGAAGCATGTTGTTGCATTTTCACACCAATTATTACAAGAAGCAGTGACCCCAGGGGATATTGTGATTGATGCGACTTGCGGCAATGGAAATGACACCGTCTTTCTCAGCCGGCTAGTCGGTGAAAATGGCCGTGTCCTTGCTTTTGATATTCAGGAGCAGGCCATTAGAGCAACAAAAAAGAAATTAACGGAACATACACTTCATAATACAGACGTGATTCAAGATTCCCATGAACGTGTAGCAAACTATTTGGAGAAGCCAGCTTCCATCGGTGGTGCGATTTTTAATTTAGGTTACCTACCTGGAAGTGATAAGCGGATTATTACCCGCGGATCCTCCACCATCCGCGCAATAGGCGCCATGTTACATGTTTTGAAAAAGAAGGGAGTCATTGTTCTCGTCATTTACCATGGTCATGCAGGCGGAGCAGAGGAAAAGGATGCCATCATGCATTATGTCACCACGCTTGATCAACAAATATTTAACGTATTGCAATACGGTTTTATAAACCAACGGAATAACCCGCCATTTATTGTTGCTATTGAGAAAAAATAACAAAATCATAACGTTTCTGAACTCCAGTTGATGTGTACGTTCCTAGGTCGATGATTTCTCCTTTTCGGTTGATGTGCGTGCTCTTAGGTCGATGATTCCTCCTTTTCGGTTGATGTGTGTGCTCTTAGGTTGATCATTCCTCCTTTTCGGTCGATATGCGTGCTCTTAGGTCGATGATTCCTCCTTTTCGGTTGATGTGCGTGCTCTTAGGTTGATCATTCCTCCTTTTCGGTCGATATGCGTGCTCTTAGGTCGATGATTCCTCCTTTTCGGTTGATGTGCGTGCTCTTAGGTTGATCATTCCTCCTTTTCGGTCGATGTGTGTGGTACTCCCAGATCAATGCTCTATATTTAAAGAATTTCACGTGGAATAATGCCTAATATTTCCTATTAAAAAGAACGATTCAAGCGACGCCCCCTTGAATCGTTCCTATGAAAATAATCGATGATATGCCCGGGAATTCCAGTGAAAAAATTTTGCTCTCCCACCGCTCACCTGCAATAGCATCGCTGTCATGTCATTGCCGCCATCCAAATTTTTCACCTTTTGATCAGCCAAATAAAGACCAATCAACCCATGATGGATCATTTCATGAAATTTTCGATCAGGTAGGGACTGGACACAACGATCTGTTTGTTCAATAAAGTACACGAATCGCTCTTTCATTTTTTCTCGTGTAGGATAGTAACTGCAGAAGTTCAAATCCCCTTCTCGCTTATCTTCCTGCTGATCAATATAATAATCAAGTAAAATATGTAATGCCTGCATATTCGGAAAGTAGCTGTCAAAAACAGGCCCGGCTAATTTCTCAGTCATACGCCCTCCAAGCGCATAGGAAATAAAACAAAAAATCCCAAGTGTGGAACCGGCAGCTGCCGAAAATTCATACCAGCTCAACTGATCGTAACCGTCTTTTTTTTCCGTAAACCAGTTAATCAGTCGAGGAATTCGTTCTTCTTTTGACACATGCTTATGCACTTGAAGATCCCCATATAATCGCTCTAATGTAAGCAGTTTCTGGTAGATGGTGCTGTATCCAGGTATGTGGTCGGCTACTTGCTGACACGTACGAGTCAAATCTGCCAAATAACCCCCATCATCTTGTTCCTCACGCAGTTCATAATAATTTTTCACCGCATTTCCCGGGGTCAATGCATCATACATCGCTTCATGCAGCAATCGGAAATCGGCAGGATCCATGGAGGTGCTGCGGTCACATAAATTATCCAAATAATCGCTAATGGTTTGATAGGCAACGATAAAGCGAACAGCTTGCTGCCAATTGTCGCCAGCCAGTAATGCATACACTCCCCCACCCTGACAATGAAACCGTTTGGATTGAATGCTTGCCAGTGCCTGCGTGCGCAACTCTTGATTGGGAATTTGTTCCGCCCGTTTTGTCCAATAGGCTAATTCCCGTTTAACCGCTGGGAATATTTTACGGTACACATGAATCATTAAAGTCGCCGCAGTATGTGGTACATGGTTTGCCAACTTTTCTCCCCCATTCCTGAAAGTCTCCACACCAGTTATCTGAAAAAATTTGCTATACTACCTATATCATCACACTTTTCCATTCAATTCAACTTTTTTCTATTCACAGGAGGCTTGTAAAATTGATTAGTCATTATAAGAACATAACCCCTAAGATTGACAAAACGGTATTTATTGCTAAAGATGCGACTATTATTGGCGATGTAACCATTGGTGAACAATCAAGTATTTGGTTCCATACCGTCATCCGCGGCGATATTGCTCCAACTAAGATTGGTAAGCGGGTCAGCATTCAAGACCTGTCCATGGTCCATCAGAGCCCTGGAAATCCCGCAATTGTTGAGGATGATGTGACGATTGGCCACCAGGTAACATTACACGGGGCCACCATCCGGAAAAATGCATTAATCGGCATGGGCTCGATTATTTTGGATGGTGCTGAGATTGGTGAACACGCATTCATTGGTGCCGGAAGCCTGGTCCCTCCAGGCAAAACCATTCCACCGTATTCATTAGCACTGGGAAGACCGGCGAAAGTAGTCCGGAAGCTGACGGAAAGTGATTATGCTGAAATGGAACGTGTCCGTAAATCGTATGTTGAAAAAGGGCAATCCTATAAAAGCAATCCAGATGTAAGCCTCAAATTTTAATTTTTTGCATATGATGCCGATAGTAGTAGTACAGTAACATAATAACAGGAGTGTCTATCCATGCACATTGCATTAACAATCGTTTCCTGCATGCTTGCCATCTATTTTATCGTCTGCAAGAGCAAGATTTCCAAGCGATGGATCCGACAGTCATTCATGTTGTACGGCGTCATATTTGCGGGCACCGCGCTGTTGATTGGCGGTATCTATATAAAGGAGAACAAACCGAACCTGATTGCTTCTGCCATGAATCTTTTTCCGAAAACCATGATCGAACCGGCCGCGGCCAAAACGTCCCAGGTCGAAGAATCGAAAAAGATAAAACAATCAGTTCACTTAAAAGCACCGCAAATCAATCAATTACCAGAATTGCCACGCGGGTGTGAAGTGACAAGCCTGTCGATGTTATTAAATTATCATGACATCAAGGTGGATAAAATGAAACTAGCTGATCAAATTCAGATGGATCCGACGCCATACAAGAAAACAGATAAGGGAATTTATTTTGGGGACCCAAATGATGGATTTGTAGGTGACATGTATTCTTTTACCGCACCTGGGCTAGGCGTGTACCATCAGCCAATTTCAGAGCTTGCAGGCGTTTATGCCGGGGAGCGGGTGCTGGATTTTACCGGGCAGGATTTTGATGAAATCATCCAGCAATTAAATCAGGAACGGCCCGTATTAGTGATTATTAATGCAACCTACAAAAAGTTATCCAAACAGCAATTTATGACTTGGCAAACGCCAAACGGTCCTGTCAAGGTAACGATGAGGGAGCATTCCGTACTGGTAACTGGTTATGATCAGGATTTTATCTATTTCAATGACCCATTAGACCGTCGTACAAAGGCACCAATAGATGATTTTAAAGCAGCGTGGGAGCAAATGGGAAAGCAGGCGATAACGATATGGTAACGTTAACGCCTGCTTTTTCGTTTGTGTTATTTCATTCGTCTTCCTATCTAACTGCAACGGGTTGCCCAGCAAGATCCGGTTTGCTTAATTCGTTCGTATCAAATTTGTTTTCCACAAAAATTTGATGCCACAGCATGAACATAAGCACCGTCCAGATCTTTCGGCTATAATCTCCCTTGCCTTGACAGTGAGCATCCAGTAAATTGAGCACATAATCCTTATGCAGCAAATGATCGGTTTGACTCTCATGGATCAACTGTTTCGCCCAACCATTTAGCTCTTTTTTTAACCAATGGCGAATAGGCACTGGGAAGCCAAGCTTTTTCCGATCGAGGACATGATCGGGAATAATCCCGCGTGATGCTTCACGCAAAATGCTCTTGGTTGTTCCATTGGCAATCTTCAAATTCACCGGGATTTCACTGGCAACACGAAAGACCTCTTTATCCAGGAATGGAACGCGCAACTCCAATGAATTGGCCATTGTCGTTCGATCCGCCTTCAGTAAAATATCTCCACGCATCCACGTATGAATATCGATGTATTGCATTTGATTGACCAATGGATCGTTTGCCACATTGTCAAATAGCTTTCCAGTAATTTGTTGATACGTCAAATGGTCATGATAGGTTTGAAGTAACTGCCGTTTCTCCACATCCTCAAACATTTTCGCATTTCCGATATACCGTTCGCGCAATGGTGTCGTACCGCGCTCCAAGAAGCTCTTGCCGCGCACGCCCTCAGGCAGTACATCCGCTACTCGAGCAAGCAGGTCTTTGGCAGGCTTCGGAATCGATTGAAACAGCTTCAGTGATTCCGGCTCCCGGTAAATATTGTAGCCCCCGAACAATTCATCCGACCCCTCACCAGAAAGGACAACCGTCACATGTTTTCGTGCTTCTCTTGCAACGAAATACAACGGTACACAGGCCGGATCGGCTAATGGATCATCCATATGCCACATGATTTTCGGCAATTTTTCCACATATTCCTCTGGGGAAATAGTGTAGGAGATATTTTCCACGTTTAATTTTTCCGCTGTTTCTTTGGCTACATCTACTTCGGAGAAACCTTCTCGCTCAAAGCCAACCGAGAATGTTTTAATGTTCGGGTTAAATTCTCTGGCCATCGCCACAATTATGGTGGAATCAATCCCGCCAGATAAAAACGACCCAACAGGTACATCACTGCGCATATGTACCTTAACGGAATCATACATGACATCCTGGATGCGCGTGATCCAATTCTGTTTGTCCATCAAGACAGGGTTAAATGTTGCCTGCCAATATTGTGTAAACGCGATCGGCTGCCCCGGCTTTTTAACAAAATAATGGCCAGGTTCCATCTTTTTAATTCCGGTTGTCATCGTATATGGTTCCGGAACAAATTGAAAACTTAAATAATGCTGTAATGATTCACTGTCCACTTTTTGGGTTTCTTCCATTACCGTGATGCTTTTCTTCTCTGATGCAAAAATCGCACCCTCTTCGGTTTCTTTGTAGAATAATGGTTTAATCCCAAACGGGTCGCGTGCGCCATATAATGTTTCATTTTCTTTATCCCATACCAGGATGGAGAACATGCCACGCAAATACTGAAACGCTTGTTCCTTATGCTTGACAAATAAAGCGGCAATCACTTCGGTATCGGATTCGGTTGCGAATGTGTACCCTTCCTGCAACAAATCTTGCCGCAGTTCCACATAATTATAAATTTCTCCATTAAACACCAGCCAGATTTTTTCATCATCATAGCTTAATGGCTGCTGTCCACTGTCTATGTCAATGATACTTAACCGTCGAAACCCAAAAGAAACATATTCATCATGAAAATAACCTTCATCATCCGGTCCCCGATGGGTGATAAGATTGTTTTGCTGTTCAAAAACATGTACGACCGATTCATCCGGCATACTTGGTTTGTTACGAATCATTCCGATAAATCCACACATGGCTTTAGCCTCACTCTCTTGCTTTCGTCATAATACCTTTTAGAGTATATCATAAATGGTGGAGTATTTCGATATAGGAAAGAGAACAAAATCACGCCCTCTCTTTTAGAAAGATGGGACGTGATTTTAAAAATTATTTCCCCGCCAATGCCTTCAATTCCTCCACCTTATCCGTTTTCTCCCACGGGAATAAAATATCAGTCCGGCCAAAATGTCCATATGCGGCCGTATTTTTGAAGATTGGCCGTTGCAGGTCGAGCATGCGTACAATGCCTGCTGGACGTAGATCAAACAATTCACGAACAGCTGCAACGAGCTGCTCTTCACGAACCACCCCTGTATGGAAGGTATTAATCGCAATCGATACCGGTTCTGCAACACCGATAGCATAGGCAAGCTGAACCTCACATGTTTTTGCTAGGCCAGCTGCAACAATATTCTTTGCAACATAGCGTGCGGCATACGCTGCCGATCGATCCACTTTTGTAAAATCTTTACCGCTGAATGCACCCCCGCCATGGCGAGCATACCCGCCATACGTGTCAACAATAATCTTCCGTCCGGTCAGCCCGGCATCCCCTTGAGGTCCGCCAATGACAAATCGGCCAGTCGGATTAATAAAGTATTTCGTTGTTTCATCCAATAAATTTGCAGGAACCACCGGGCGGATTACATGTTCAATGATATCTTTTTCAATTTGATCGGACAAAATATCCTGGTGATGCTGCGTGGAAACGACAATCGTGTCCACCTTTACTGGATTATCGTCTGCATCATACTCTACCGTGACCTGGGTTTTCCCGTCTGGTCTTAGGTAATCAAGCGTGCCATCTTTACGGACATCAGCTAAGCGTTTTGCCATCTTATGGGCAAGTGCAATTGGCATTGGCATAAGTTCTTCGGTTTCGTCACAAGCAAATCCGAACATCAACCCTTGATCACCAGCACCAATTGCCGCAATTTCTTCATCCGACATTTTCCCTTGTCGTGCTTCCCATGCGGTGTCTACTCCCTCAGCAATATCGGGTGATTGTTCATCAATAGCAGTCAGTACCGCACAAGTTTCCGCGTCAAAACCGTATTTTGCCCGCGTATAGCCAATATCTTTAATCGTTTGTCTGACAATCGCCGGAATATCCACATAGGTACTAGTCGTAATCTCTCCGGAAACAAGTACCAATCCTGTCGTTACCGTGGTTTCACAGGCAACGCGTGCATTTGGATCGTTTGTTACAATTTCATCTAAAATCGCATCTGAAATCTGGTCACAAATTTTGTCCGGATGTCCTTCTGTCACCGATTCAGATGTAAATAAACGTCGATTTGCAGCCATAGGCCAAATCTCTCCCTTTACTAATGGTACGGAACTCATCATTATCAATTTTATGATACATGTTCAAATCCGTAAAAAGGATAAGTTGAACATCTCCTTAAAAACAAAAAAGCCTTTCCTGCATTATGAGGAAAGGTGTTGTGGCCTTTCGCTCTTATTGTTCAAGGAAATATCCTTGCATCAGATTAGCACCTTTTCACCTTCGTGATGGTTGCCGGGCTTCATCGGGCCTGTCCCTCCGCCTGCTCTGAATAAGAGAGTCCGTTCGCCATTTATCGTAACGAAAACGACATGGTATGTCAATGTTTTTACCCGGATGTCCTAGATATTATAAAGTGAAAAGTATATTCAGCAAGGAAATTGTAGCCCATTACCCGTAATAAATATCCCTTCATTAACAGACAATACCTATTATAAAATAAAAATGGAGGATCCACTTTAATGGAAACAGATAACAACATTAGATTAACAGCGGCTGAACTCTCAGAATTGTGGGGTTCATACCAAAATGATACCTTATCCATTTGTGTATTTCGTTATTTCTTATCACATGTTGAAGATACGCAAACTCGTCAATTAGTGCAGCACGCATTAGAATTATCACAATCCCATATTTCTAGACTTGTTCAACTATTTGAAAATGAGGGAAACGCAGTACCACAGGGCTTTACGGATGAAGATGTAAACGAAACTGCACCACGTCTTTTTTCAGATAGTTTTATGTTAATGCACATCCAACAAATGGGAATGATAGGCATGAATACGTACAGTGTTGCCGTATCGCTCTCTACTCGTCAAGATGTTCGAGCCTATTATTCCCAATGCCTTCAGGAAAGTGACGAATTGCATAAGATGGCAAATAAAATATTACTTTCAAAAGGCCTATATATTCGCCCCCCATATATTCCAACACAAGATAAGGTTACCTTTGTGGAGTCGAATGATTTTCTTCAAGGATGGTTTGGAAAGCGCAGACCCATACTTTCATTTGAAATTGCCAATCTATTCGCCAATATCCAGCGTAACGCTTTAGGTATTGCATTACTTATTGGCTTTAGCCAAGTCTCCAAGTCAAAAGAGATCACAAACTTTTTCATTCGTGGGAAGGAAATTGCCAGTAAACACGTTGAAATTTTCGGTTCTATTTTACGAGAGGATGATTTACCCATTCCTATGACATGGGACGCAGAAGTGACAAAGTCAACTGTACCACCTTTTTCAGACAAGTTAATGATGTTTATGACTGCTTCAATAATTGGAATTGGAATCGGGTATTACGGCACTAGCCTGGCATCCAGTTTACGAACAGATATTTCCACCCATTATGTGAGATTAACTGCAGAAATCGGAAAATATTCGCTTGATGGTGCAAAGCTATTAATTAAACATGGCTGGATGGAACAACCACCGATGCAAGTTGACCGCGATAAATTAGCAAAAAAGCAACAATAATGCATATGTGTAAATAGTTGAAGGACGGTGTTTTTTACCGTCTCCCCTCATTTTAACGTCTGAAAAAACCATCATATCTGTTTGCAATTACTTGATTGTATTCCACATTTGAGGGACAATCAATATGCTTGAAAAATTGAATGGTTCAGGAGTAGTACATAACATAACCACTTGAACTTATAAAAAGCTTAGAAATATACGCTGATTTCATGCTTAAATGTTTGGGATTATACCGTGTCACTGTAGGTATTTCCACCTTTTTCTTCTAGCCATTCAACTTTTTCAAGAAATTTAATATATTAGTATGGACTAATTATTTTAATGTGTTATACTATTAATCAGAATTAAGGAAAAGACATACAGTGAGTAAATAAAATGCATCAAAGGAAGGTGTCCTATGAAATCGATGGAACGATCCACACTAGCTGATGAATTATTGGCACAAGGAAATATCCAACACAACCTGTCCGTACCGCGCCTTGTTGAAAGAATTCTGGCCAGACGCGAAGGTATCTTGACTGAAACCGGTGCTGTAAGAGCAACAACCGGTAAATATACAGGACGTTCTCCTAAGGATAAATTTATTGTTAAAGATGACATTTGTGAAAAACTTATTGACTGGGGACTTGTGAACCAAGCGATTGATGAAGATAAATTTGAACGGTTATATGAAAAAGTTATTGTTCATTTGAAAGAACAAGACGAACTATATTCCTTTAAAGGATTTGCCGGAGCGGATAAGAAATATCGCTTACCTATTCAGGTCGTAACCGAGTACGCTTGGCATAATTTATTTACCAGACAGTTATTTATCACACCAACTGATGAAGAGCTTGCCTCTCACCTGGCAGAATTCACCGTTGTATCCGCTCCTAGCTATAAAGCTGATCCAGCGGTCGATGGCACAAATTCCGAGACATTTATTTTGGTATCATTTAAGCGACGCATCATTTTGATTGGTGGAACGGAGTATGCTGGAGAAATAAAAAAATCCATTTTTTCCGTCATGAATTATTTACTCCCGCAAAAGGATGTTCTATCGATGCATTGCTCAGCAAATGTTGGGCAAGAAGGTGATGTTGCCTTGTTCTTCGGGCTTTCCGGCACAGGAAAAACTACCCTGTCTGCCGATCCATATCGCCGATTAATTGGTGATGATGAGCATGGTTGGAGTTCAAATGGAGTTTTTAACATTGAAGGCGGATGTTATGCGAAATGTATTAACCTTTCCAAAGAGAAGGAACCACAAATTTATGATGCCATTCGGTTTGGTTCCGTTCTTGAAAATGTAATGGTTGATGCTGAATCCCGCATACCAGATTATGATAACACCATTTTAACCGAAAACACACGGGCAGCGTATCCGCTGGAAAACATTGATAATATCGTTACACCTAGTGTCGCTGGTCATCCCAATACGATTATTTTTTTAACCGCTGATGCTTCTGGTACTTTACCACCGATCAGCAAATTGACCAAGGAACAGGCCATGTATCATTTTCTTAGTGGCTATACGAGTAAACTTGCTGGTACGGAACGAGGTGTAACCGAACCACAAGCAACCTTCTCGGCATGCTTTGGCTCCCCTTTCTTGCCGTTAGCACCATCAACGTATGCCGAAATGCTTGGTGATAAAATCGATCAGTTCCAGTCAAATGTTTTCTTAATCAATACCGGTTGGACTGGCGGATCATACGGTGTGGGTAAACGGATGAAGCTGTCATACACCAGAGCCATGGTCCATTCTGCATTAGAAGGCGAACTAAATACAGTTGAAACCGTAAAAGATAACATTTTTGGTTTAGAAATGCCAATGCATGTTCCGGGCGTACCCGATGACGTTCTTGTTCCAAGAAATACGTGGGCTGATCCGGCTGCCTATGATAAAGCAGCTAAAGAACTTGCGATGAAGTTCCATCATAATTTCCGCAAATTCACGGAAGCAAGTGATGCAATTATTCAAGCAGGACCATTATATAAACCGGAAGACTAGTAGTACAAATGAATTGTTTCCTCATCCTACACGGATTTGTAATAGGCAAGGAAATGCTGTGGTATTGGTTAGGTACTGCAGTATAAAATCGAAAAGCAATTGATCAGCACTTGCTGATAGCCGTTCTCCATCAATGGAGGACGGTTTTTTTTGAGAGACAGAGCTCTGGATGAGGTGTTTATCGAGTGAGAATGAATACTTGCTTAAGCTGTTGTTTCTGATTAGTTATTAAACCGCTTATGAACGTTATATCTTCGTTAATTAAGGACGTTCCTAATAGATTGTTGCTTTTGTCAAGCAATGGGTTGATCTTCGCAGTTGATAGAAAATGCGACGTAGTGACAATTGTTTTTGATGACACTTTCTTTATAAACTGCGGGGTAAGAAGTTGTTGATTTCCAAATACGAGTGCTGGTACCGCCGTCCGGGTGAGGGGAGGGCGGATGCTTTCCGTGGGGCACGGCCTCAGCCCCCTTGCCCCTGCAACAGGGGTATGCCAACGTTGGGCGACAAGCCCGTTCTTAGCCGGCCTTCCTCGATAACCACGCTGCGGGGGCTTCGGACTTGTGCTGTCCCCACAGGAGTCACCGCCCTTCCCTCACCCGGACTAGTATGCTGCTTACTAAAAGATTATTGGCATTTATTCAGCTAAAGATTTCTGTTGTCACAAAACTATACCTGTAGGATAATACACGCATAATATGCCAACAGTTGAATGCAGCGTCTTTCCCCCGGAATTGTACTGTTAGACCTTCAGACATTTTGTTGTTCTTAGCAATAATCAACTATCCTTCGATCCAATGCCCCACTTATTATATAGTTAAGAGATGGGCGCATATAATTATAGGTAGCGCCAACCCTAGCGAAGGAAAAACACGGAGACTCCTGCGGGAGGAATGGCATAGGTGAGACCCCGGAGTGCGTCAGCACGAGGAGGCTCACCAGCCACCCGCGGAAAGCGTAGTGTTTTTCCGCAGCGATCGCCAGAGCACCGAACATAACTTCAAGTTACGTCGCAGATTATGTAAATAGTGACTACTCACCTTTCAATGTTTTTCTTATCCCCTAGGCATTCACACATTTTCCTCAAAAACATACACTATTTTGAAATACCCCATTTAAACTGGAAAGGACGATACGGATGAAAAAAATGGTTTACTGTATGCTTCTTTCATGTATCCTAATTGTTCTTGTTTCAGCATGTAGTTCCAATGCGAAAAACGAACAGACATCCATCAAATTAGGTGAGGTTACTAGATCAATATTTTATGCCCCGCAATATGTGGCGATTGAAAAGGGTTTTTTTGCGGATGAAGGATTGGATGTTGATCTGCAAACAACTTGGGGCGGAGATAAAACGATGACCGCACTATTATCCGATGGAATCGATGTCGCCCTTGTCGGCTCGGAAACATCCATATACGTCTATGGTCAAGACTCAAAAGATTATGCGGTAAATTTTGCACAATTGACCCAAACGGATGGAACATTTTTAGTCGCCAAAGGGGAACATCCCGATTTTTCCTGGGATGAATTACGCGATAGCACCTTTTTAGGCCAACGTAAAGGCGGTATGCCGCAAATGGTTGGGGAATACGTGTTAAAACAGCATGATATTGATCCACATGGTGATTTAAATTTACTGCAAAATGTAGAATTCGCTAACATACCTGGAGCTTTTGTATCAGGAGATGCAGAATATGTGCAATTATTTGAACCAACAGCAAGTATTTTTGAAAAAGAAGGAAAAGGTCATATCATCGGCTCGTTTGGCGAGGAATCTGGAAATGTTCCATATACCGTATTCATGGCCAAGGAAAGCTTCTTAAAGGACGATGATGAAACTACGCAACGCTTTACCAATGCCATCTACAAGGCACAGCAATGGGTGGAGGATCACAATCCAGAGGACGTTGCTAAAGTGATTGAACCATATTTTGAGGACACAGATTTGGAAATGATCGCTTCATCCGTTGAACGATATAAAAACCAGGGCTCCTATGCCACCGACCCCATGTTAGAAGAAGATGCATGGAATAATTTAAAAGACATTATGAATGAAGCAGGGGAACTTCCGGATGACGTCCCTTATGAGGAACTAGTGGATAATTCGTTTGCAAAGGATGCGATTGGTAAGTAAGGAGGGAATAGTCGTGTCATTTCTTACGCTGGAACATGTCTCACATCTTTATTTTTCAAAGAAAAGCTACACGAAAGCACTGGATGATATTTCGTTTTCCATGAAGGAGGGTGAATTTGTTGCACTCCTCGGCCCTAGTGGCTGTGGAAAATCAACCCTCTTATCAATTATTTCCGGCATTATTAAGCAAACGGCTGGGGATGTATTATTAGAGGGTAAGCCACTGCGTGAATCGTCAATGGCCATTGGTTATATGCTGCAACAGGATTACTTATTTCCATGGAAAACAATTATTGAAAACGTCTTAATTGGACCGAAGATTCGTCATGATAAAACGAATGAAACAACAAAAAAAGCTCTGGAACTATTAGATGAAGTTGGCTTAACGGATGTCGCTGAGTCCTATCCAAGTTCCCTGTCTGGCGGGATGCGTCAACGCGTTGCTCTCGTTCGAACGTTGATAACCGATCCGAAAATTTTACTGCTGGATGAACCATTTTCTGCACTTGACTATCAAACGAAGTTAAAGCTGGAGGATATCGTTTCTGACCTGTTAAAATCCTACAAGAAAACTGCTGTCTTGGTAACTCATGACATTGGGGAAGCCATTTCCATGAGCGATCGAATCCTCTTAATGAAATCAAATCCGGGTGCGGTTGCCAATGTATTCGAAGTGCCCATCGAGTTACGTAACGAGCAGCCATTCTTTGTACGCAGGCATCCTAAATACCAGCCATTGTTTGATAGCATTTGGGAGGCGCTAAACCAAGGAGAAACAGCTGAGAAGGAAAGGGTGGTGCTTGAAAACCATGCAGGCAAAATCTGATCAGCTTACGTTTACCGCATATAAAAACAAATTAAAGCGCGAGAAGAAAATCGTTTTCACATGGCAGCTCCTTATTCTCGTCGGATTTTTTGCCCTGTGGGAAGTGGCCAGCCGATTTTATTGGATCGACCCACTTTTATTCAGTTCTCCATCCAAGATCGTGCATCAACTTATCGGGAAGTTTGCGGATGGATCCATTCTTCCCCATATCCAGGCGACCTTGACTGAAACAGTGCTTGGTTTTATTTTAGGGACATTAATTGGCATACTTATCGCAAGCATTCTCTGGACATCACTGCGTTTATCCAACATCATGGATCCTTATTTAGTCATTCTAAACGCGATGCCAAAGGTTGCGCTTGGACCTATTATTATCGTTGCACTTGGACCAGGATATGTATCAATTATTGCCATGGGAGCAATTATTTCCGTAGTAATTACAGCACTTGTTGTCTACTCAGGGTTTAGGGAAGTGGATCCAAATTATGAAAAAGTATTAAAAAGCTTCGGTGCCAGCCGCTGGCAATGTTTCAAAGAAGCAGTCTTCCCAGCTACCATGCCAATTATGATTTCGACACTTAAGGTTAACGTCGGGCTGTCATGGGTCGGGGTCATCGTTGGAGAGTTTCTTGTTTCCAAGCAAGGTTTGGGGTATTTAATCGTCTATGGCTTCCAGGTATTCGATTTCACCCTGGTTATGTCCAGTTTAATTGTCATTGCTATTGTTGCCGGTATTATGTATAAAGTCGTAGAACGAATAGAAAGGTGGCTTATCAAGCATACCGGATAATGGCGTTAGTAAAGTAGCGCGCTTAACATATGGCGCTACTTTCCATGCCACTATAGAGCGTTCTTGTTTTTCTGCAAATAGTTGAGGCAGCTGGGTAACACATCATCCTTCATAATGAAACTAAACCGACCATTATGCTTCACGTCGTTAGGAATGCGTTGCAGCAAAACCGGACCATTTGTTTCATAGTACGTACGCTGCTGATTTAATTCCTTGATCCGGGCAAAATAAACATTTTTCACGATCGAATCGGCTTTTCCATCAACAAAATATTGCCCGATATACGTTATTTTTTCTACCGCCCCGCCAGTTTCCTCCATGACTTCACGAATAGCTGCCTGCTTGGCTGTTTCTCCTTTTTCCACCTTTCCGCCGGGAAATTCATACCCGCGGTCTTTATGATCCGTCAGTAGCCAATCATCTTTCCATTTGCAGATAACCCATACATGCTTTGGATCGCTTGAAAAGGGGTGGTTTGCAAAAGAAAGTTTGACTTCATTGTTGTAGTAATCTCTAAACATATTCATGCCTTCAACTGCCTTCATTTCGTCAAATATTATTCGGAATAACTAACGCCTGTTATTATCCAGTCGCTGTCATAGGTGAATTCAACCTCAATCGTGTACCAGCCATGTAAATCCGAGTGATTATGCTGCACAGCTTTCACCTGATTGTCCTCTAATTGTACCATATGAAGGTTATTATTTTCATCTACCCATGCTGGAGTTTCCGTTGGGATCACGTATAAACCATCATCCCGTTCCTCATAATACGTATCGACAAACGTTTTTGCTATTTCATAAGAGGCAATGTTGTTGAAGGATTGAATCAATTCTTTCTTACTGGTAACATGTTTTACTTTATTATTCTGGTCAATGTCCTGAACAAGTATTTCCATGAATTGACGCGTTTTTTCTTTTACCATATCCTTCGTAAGCTCTGTTGACTGTCCATTTTCTGTATTTATTTCCGTCTGGATAGATTGGTGATCTGCATCTTCTGCTGATGCCGTCCCCGGTTCACTGGCCTCCAGGACAAATAATAATGGCAGCATCAAGATAAGTGCATAGACCAGTTTCATTACATATTTATGATTCATCGTCGTCACTCCTTTAGCTTGTATCTATAATTGAATTTTCCACTATGATGAAGAGCTTTTTCCCGTTATCTGCATAACAACGAATTCGTCTAGTAATTATATTCCTGTTTCACGGAAAAAATAAACAACCTTTATTCCCGGTTGACAAAAATAACAAAGGCCCTAGCTATC
Source organism: Lentibacillus songyuanensis (assembly GCF_039548255.1). NCBI lineage: Bacteria > Bacillati > Bacillota > Bacilli > Caryophanales > Bacillaceae > Lentibacillus > Lentibacillus songyuanensis. The sequence goes on along the minus strand of NZ_JBCLVH010000029.1, from coordinate 24,695 downwards.
ATCATAAAGCCAGAGCCTGTTCGGCAAGTAAATTAATGTTTGCTAGGGTTCGATTCGTCGCACCATTTTATAAAGGACGATCCGTCAAAATCCCCATATCTGTAATATGCTTCCTCGTCTCTTCACTGCCAAGGTCATAAATCATTTGAAACGCATCCGTCATCCCGCTATCATAATCATCATTTGGTTGATCGTGATGATATGGCATAATCGGAACATGCGCCCGAAAAAACGCACGGAAATTTGCATCGTCCATCTCGGTCATTTTCCTGCGCAATTCATTGGCCTCGTTTTCAGTAGCATAGATAACCAACTCTTCATTATTTCCATATTTCATCTGTGAAATTTCCTGGCTTCCCATGTTAATATAAAACGTCTTTTTTTCCATACCGCAAACACCTCCTGTCCATAATGTGGCTTCATTGACCTGTTTTCATGTATTGCCAGATCAAGAAAATGTTTTACCTATGAAACTTTTATGCTTCATTCCGTTTACCCCAGGGTAGTGCACATCAGGATCAAGCGCTTTTGACCCATAAAAAATAGTCCATAAATCTTCGCAAAAAAGATTTATGGACTATTTTGTGATGTCTTTATTCATTTGTTTGAACCGATTCGTATTTTCCTTGCTCTATCCATGTTACTAACTCATTGCGAACCAGTTTATTCGATGCGTTTCTAGGTAAAGCCTTCACAAAGTAAATCGCTGCCGGATGTTTATATTTGGCCAAGTGCTGCTCGGCGTATTTTGTGATATCACTCGCAGTAACGGTGCCATCTGCAACGACAAATGCCACAGGAACCTGTCCCCAGTTGGCATCCAATTTTCCAACGACGCCAATTTCACTGATAGCATCCATACCGGAAAGAACACTCTCTACTTCTGATGGATAAATGTTTTCGCCCCCGGAAATAATTAAGTCGTTTCTTCTATCTACAACATATAAAAACCCGTCATCATCCAGATAGCCTAAATCACCGGTTGCAAGCCAGCCATCGTGAATCGCCTTTTTGGTAGCTTGGGTCTGATTAAAATATCCATGTGTAACCATTGGTCCTTTGACGAGAATTTCACCGACAGTACTGTCATTCGTGTGTGCAATTTGTAATTGTGCCGGAACTAAAGGCTTTCCGGCAGAGCCAATCTTGTTCAGTGCGTCATTCGGACTAAGCGTCACAATTTGTGAGGAAGTTTCCGTCATTCCATACGATTGAAATACCGGAACCTTAGAAGACTTTGCTTTTTCCAATAATGGCTTCGGAGCCGGGCCACCACCAAGCAGCATACAACGGAATGTTGCCGGATAGGTCTCCGTATCGAGCATCTTTATTAAACGCTGCAGCATGATGGTGACGACCGAAACGGCTGTTACTCCCCGGTTCATAATTGCATCGTGCACAATGCTTTCTTCAAATTTTTCCAGCAAGTAGACGGGCATCCCATAGATGACACTCTTTATAAAAATGGACAATCCACTTACATGAAAAATCGGCAATGCACAAAGCCACTTATCGTTGGCCTGTAACCCCAGATTTAAAACCGAACCAATCGCACTCCACCAATGATTACCATATGTATGCATCACACCTTTCGGGAAACCGGTTGTGCCTGATGTATAAATAATCGTGAACGTATCATCCAACCGCAATTCCTCCACAAGATCCACGGCCGTTTCCGGTTCCTCTGCTACCTCCACAAATGTTTTAACCGGTACAGAAAAGCCCTTCCCCGTTTCCATTAGATAAGGATCATCATTCGTTAAAATAAGGGCAACGTCAGCATCGTTTATCTGATATTGCAATTCATCCGCTGTTAAGCGGGTATTAAGCATGACCGAAACGGCGCCAAGATAGCTCAATGCATGGATCGTAACAACCATAGAAGGGTGATTGTTCGATAAAATAGCTATATGAGACCCTTGCTGCACCCCGATATGTGCCAATTTCCTTGCAAACTGTTGACTGCGTTCCTTTAATTGCCGAAAAGTTACCGTATCTCCATTAATGTGCTCAATCGCTGTTCCTTCAGGCACTAAATCAGCCTGTTTCGTTAGCCAGTGCGGGATAACTTCTGTCATGTTGTTAACCACCTTTTGCAGGAAAAGCACAGCAAACTTGCCCAGCGTGGACAACGACACTGGCCTTTCCTGTTATAGTAACTTAGCAGCAAAAACCTTTGCCTGTGCAGCAAAGGTTTTTGCATTCTTCTCTAGTTTCAGGATCAAGGAAAACGCGGGAATTGATCCCAATCCGGCTTCCTTTTTTCTTTAAATGCATCGCGTCCTTCTTTTGCTTCGTCGGTTGTATAATAAAGAAGGGTTGCATCTCCGCCCATTTGCTGTAACCCAGCTAAGCCATCAGTTGCAGCATTGAATGATGCTTTCAAGAAACGTAATGCGGTTGGTGACTTTTCAAGAATTTCTTTACACCACTGCAATGTTTCATTTTCCAATTCTTCCAATGGTACAACCTTGTTAACCATGCCCATTTCATAAGCTTCTTCCGCATTATATTGACGACATAAATACCAAATTTCTCTGGCACGTTTTTGTCCGACCATTTCGGCAAGCAAACCAGCACCATAACCTGCATCAAAGCTGCCTACCTTTGGACCGGTTTGGCCAAATCTGGCATTATCCGCAGCAATCGTTAAATCACAGCATACATGCAGGACATGTCCACCGCCAATGGCATATCCAGCTACCATAGCAATAACCGGTTTAGGGATGGTACGCATCAACCGTTGCAGATCAAGCACATTTAAGCGTGGAACCTGATCCTCCCCAACATAGCCTCCATGACCGCGAACAGTCTGGTCACCACCAGAACAGAACGCCTTATCACCTGCACCCGTTAAAACAATTACCCCAATGGATGAATCATCACGAGCATCCGCGAACGCATCAATCATTTCGTTCACCGTTAATGGCGTAAACGCATTATGCACGCGTGGGCGATTCATCGTTACCTTTGCAACCCCATTGTATTTTTCATAGATAATTTCCTTGTACTCTTTAGCTTGTTCCCATTGTACTGTCATCATTCTCCTCCTTTAGTATTGTTGCTATGTAGTTGGCAACGAATAGTAGTTAACAAAAACTCCATAACCATTTTACCAAAAAAACTGGATTGTTCCACGTGAATTGCATGGCCCGCGTTTTCAACCTCAATAAAACGCGGGTTTTTCAGGTGTTGTATCATCCGCTGATTTATTCGCAAAAACTTCTCATCCAATGCACCAACCATTAATAATACTGGTATGGAGACAGTGGACAGAAGTTCCCACCATGAGGGCTGTGAGCCTGTTCCCATGTAACGAAGAGAACCAGCTAAGCCTGGTGCTGTTTGTGCAAGCCGTTCATCCCGGATGATTTGTCTTACTTCGAGGGGCAATTTTTTTTGCGTCTGAAAAAGCGGGACATCTTCCCAAAAGTCAACAAAGCTCGTGACTCCTTCTTGTTCCACTTTTTCGGCCAGCTTTTCATCGTGGACGATTCGTGCGTTTCGTTCTTCTTCTGTTTCCAGCCCTGGGGAGGCACTTTCCAACACGATGGATTGCACGTATTCCGGATAGAGCATCGCAAAAGATAAGGCTGTACGACCGCCCATTGAATACCCGACAAGATGAATCTTTGTTAACCCCAGATAGGTAAATAGATCTCGCAAGTCCTTACAGCATGCCTCCATCGACCAGGGCGTTTTCATGTTCGTTTTGCCATGACCAGGTAAATCAATTGTGATCACCTGAAATGATGGTGCAAAGCTTCTAATAAAAGGGTTCCAGGTAGTTGAACTGCCAGTAAATCCATGCAGCAATACAACTGCCGGACCTTTTCCATGTAATTCATACCAATACGTTGCATCATTGATGGAAAAATACACGTGATCATTCCTTATTGTTGACAATTTCTGCTTCAATGGCTTGCCATTTTTGACGGTGCCACTGCTTATTATATTCCCGATCTGTTTGTACTTCAATCACTGATAAGCCTTGTTCCTTGTAACTTTTATCAAGGGCCTTGCGTAATTGGGTCTGATTTACTGCCAGCTCATAATGGCCTCCATACATCTCAATGGCATGATGAAACGAAAGATTAGATGGTGTACCAAATAACGCCTCAAAATGATCCTGATGATCCGCTTGTGGCAAGTAGGAAAAAATTCCGCCACCATTATTATTAATTAATAAAATCGTCATGTTCAATTTATATTGTTTGGCAGCAAGAAGCCCATTCATATCATGAAAGAAGGATAAATCGCCAAGTAGCAATGTTGTCGGTGAACCATCTGTTGCAGCTCCGAGTCCACTGGAAACCATGCCATCAATTCCATTTGCGCCACGATTTCCCAAAACATGCAGATTTTTTTCGGTGGTTAGGAAAAATGTGTCCACATCGCGAATGGCCATGCTGTTTCCCACATACACCGTGCTCGCCTCTGGCAACGCTGTAAATAGACAACGTACAGCCTCTCCCTCTGTAAGGGCCTGTTCTTCTGGCAGAGCCGCTACATCCAAGTGATTTCTAGTTATCTGATTCATCTGTTCCCATTGGGTAAACCATGAGGTATCATGCGCTTTTTCCGAAGCAATTTGGGTTAAGTCATCACAAAGCAAGGCTGGATCAGCATAAATAAATTCGGTCTTATTTCCTGCTGGCTCCCGATACCCAGTATGCTCCTCCACAATCCATTGTTCCACATCCCGGTGCTCTTTCACATAAAATAAATACGGTTTTGAGACTGGCATCGCCCCAAAACGAATGATATAGTCGGGCTTAAGCTGTTTGCGGATCTGTTCGCTTCGTAAAAATGCATCATATCCTTCGATTACGTGCACCTTATCATGTGCACCTGACCGCATTCCTGATAGCGGATCCGCTAAAACAGGAACCTGCAGCACTTGCGCAAGTTTCGTGATCGCTGCCGGGACATCGCCGCGATCTTGTGGCCCACAAACAATGATACCTTTCTCTTTACGCATCAATTTTTTATATACCGTCGCAACCTGTTCACGATGCAATCGTTTTGCCCCGTCTAAGGTCGGATAATAATGTGTGGATGCCTGCTCTCCCCACAAATCTTCAATTGTGAAATCAGGAATAAGCGGTTCCCGTAATGGAAAATTCAAATGGACCGGGCCACTATTCCCCTCCATTGCCAGATGTACGGCACGGGAGGCTTTACCGCGGACATAGGCAAGCATCGTTTGAGTCGCTTCCGGTAACGCCATTTCATTAAACCATTTGACATAATCCCCGTATAACTTCACCTGTTCGATTGCCTGTGGCGCTCCAACATCCCGCAATTCATGCGGACGATCCGCTGTGAGTACAACTAATGGCACTCTGCTGTAATGCGCCTCCACAACTGCAGGGAAATAATTAGCTGCCGCCGTTCCAGAAGTACAAACGATAGCTACCGGCCGTTGCTTTTTTTTGGCCATTCCCAAGGCAAAAAAAGCAGCAGATCGTTCATCTAAAACGATCCATTGATTCATTTTTGGATGTTCCATGATGGTCATAGCAAGCGGTGTAGAACGAGATCCAGGAGAAATCACCACCTCCGTTAAGCCACTTGCTACCAATTCATCAACAAAATTTGCAATATATCGTGTTACTATTTCGGTATGTTCCATCTTCATCCCCCTAAAACGGATAACATTGGTGTAAATTTGATTAACGTTTCTTCGTATTCCGCTTCCGGTTCTGAATCTTTGACAACACCACATCCGGCAAATAACGATACTTCATTTCCCTGTACAAGACCGGACCGGATAGCAACGGCAAACTCTCCATTTTGATTACTGTCTAACCAGCCGATCGGTGCACCGTACCAGCCACGATCTAATCGTTCATGTTCCCGGATAAATGCCAGTGATTCAATTCTAGGAACTCCCCCCAATGCTGGTGTTGGATGCAATGCTTCAATGATTGTAAAAATACTATACCCCGGCTTCAGTGTCGCCCGTACCGGTGTATACAAATGCTGCAAATTTTTTAATGGATAGATGACAGGCTCGTCCGGAATGTTTATATCCAGACAATACGAGTTGATCGCATCTTTAATCATTTGCACAACAAAATCATGCTCCCCACGATTTTTCGCATCATGAAGCAATGTTTTTCCAATTTCATTATCTTCCTTTGCAGTTTTTCCTCTTGGTGCCGTGCCAGCAAGACAAGTAGACAGTAGTTGTTTTTGTTCCAATTTTACAAGTCGTTCCGGTGTTGCACCAACAAAGCAATCATCCCCATGTTCGAAGGCAAAGACATAACTGTTTGTTTGCGCTTGTAATAGCTTACTTAAGAGACTCGCTACGTCGACTTGTTTGGAAAGCGTTAATCGCATTTCTCGTGCAAGTACAATCTTTTCAGCTTGCTGTTGTTTAATTGCTTGGGTTGCTTGTCTAACCTGTTCCTTCCACTGCTCCGGAGCAATTTCTTTTTTCTCCTTCAAGGTCGCTTCATCCGGAAGTGGCTGCGAATGATTCAGGAATGCTTCCACTGTTTGCCGTAATCTGAAAGCCAGTTGCTGTGACTCATCTTCTTTTGTCACATACGTGTTAATCGTCACATAACATGCTTTTGTCGTTTGTACGCATGTAAACTGGGGAATTTGAAATTCGCCATCACTGAATTTCTTCCATAATTCGGTTGTTTCACTTTGTGGGTCAAAGCTCATACCGCCAAGGGCAATCAACCCTGTTCCTGGTACCTGAAACGGGTTATGGATTATTGCCTGCTCCCTCACTTTATTCCATTGTTTCTCTATATCTTGAAATCGATTGTCCATCGCGACAAGTGGACAAACATTTCCAATCCCAACGATATAAAATGCTTGCTCGGTACTTGCCCAGAAGGTTCGATCCATATTGCTATCTTTTGCCGCTTGAAAAAATTGCAGCGGGTCAACCGTTTGTACCTGTTTCGTAAAACTGACAAGCTGCCGTGTATCCTTTTCAATAGCATGGCGAATAGCCTTATCCAATACTATTTCCAGCAGCTCTTCTTTCGTTTCAATCATGCGTAATACCTCCGTTACACTGCCAAATCGTAAACTACCTCCTCTATTTTATTCCCTTTTTCATCTTTTCACAAGGAATGGGCTGTGATGCAGGATTGCTGAGATAGAAAAACCGTATAGTTGCATGCTATTTGAACAATGAAGAGCTACTGCGATGTTTTAAAAAAATCACACTGTTTCCCGTTAGCTTACTTCCTTTATCATAAGTACTGCACCCAGGAAAAGTAAGAAATAGCGTCAATTATATTTCAAATTGTCTTAAAATCAGTAGCAAAAATTAAGTTATTATAAATTGAATTTCTTCCAGATAAGTAGGTAGAAGTAAAACTAATAATAAAGACAAATTTTCTGATGTGATGTGATAAAATAAATAAAACAAAGAATCTGCTAAATTATAATTTTAAATCTTTTCTGAGGAGTAGTTAACATGAGACCACTCATACTATTCGGATGTATTTTATGTTTTGTATTAACCGCATATGGATGTGACAAGCAAAAACCAGATTTAGTTATTACTAAAAATAGCAAAGTCGTGTATATTGACGAACAAGGCCAATATTTAACATTTGATGTCTCCATTAAAAATAAATCAATCACAGAAGCTGCATCTTTCCAAGTCAAAATAAATATTTTGGATCAAGCCATAGCAAGTAAATTGTCGATGAATGAGTTATTAATAGGAGAAGCTTTAACAGGAAAAAAGGGGACAGGAAAAATATATAAAGTAAGCCCCGATGAAGAGACACATGTTGGAGGTACAATAGAAGTTACTGAAAAAATTGACAAAGTTCGATTTAGAAAAGCGATTGAAAAAAATAAAGCAATAGAAGCCCTTATTTTAAATGACGAAGAAGACCGATTAGCATCTGAGTATATTAACGTCTTAAAAGAGGAATAAATTTATTCCTCTTTTAAGATTAATACTTACGAATTCAAAAAACTCCCTATTTACGTAAGATGATCCTCTTTCTATCTTCACACGTTCATCTCCTCATTCATGCTAATACCTTCATTTTAAATGAATCCTTTTATTCTGTGTTGAATGGGTCCAACGAAAATATGTATTATCGCGCAAAAACGTAAGAAAGACACCTCATTTTCAATGAGCACTTCGAACCAATCAGGTTGTTTTAATTTCATAATAATCTTTAAAAGTATTTGTACTGGCTTCCTTGAAGAAGCTGTATGCGTATGTTTTTCAACCATTAGCAATTTACCTCCAAACATGTACTTTTATGTATTAGGAAAAACGAACACAAAATTTGTATATATAGGTAATATACAATTGATTATTGACACCCCATAGCGAATTGCCTAAACTTAATATGATATTATTGTCGTTGTAGGAGGATTCATAAATGCATTCAACTGATCAAATGAATATAAAGCATGCCTTAAACGAAAAAGGAGGTATGCAAGTCTGGTGGCGTTTGTTACGGCCACACACATTAACTGCTTCATTTGTTCCGGTTTTTGTCGGAACAATGCTTGCGAACATCGACGGCACCATCAATATTCCCTTATTTCTGGCCATGCTGATTGCTTCCATGCTGATCCAGGCAGCTACCAACATGTTCAATGAATATTACGATTTTGTTCGTGGGCTGGATAACGAAGAATCTGTCGGAATTGGCGGAACCATCGTTCGGGATGGCATCGCTGCAAAAACGGTATTGCGATTAGCCCTATCATTTTTTGCGGTTGCCATGCTGCTCGGTGTTTATATTTGTGCCGTTTCCAGCTGGTGGATTGCAGTTATTGGTTTAGCTTGTATGCTTTTCGGCTATTTATATACTGGCGGACCGTTACCAATTGCTTATACACCACTTGGCGAACTATTTTCCGGATTCCTGATGGGGACAGTCATCATTTGCATCAGCTATTTCATTCAAACGCTAACTATTACAGCTTCCACCATCTTAGTTTCCATTCCGGTTGCGATTTTTATTGGCTGTATTATGATGTCGAATAATATTCGGGATCTGGACGGCGATAAGGAAAATGGTCGAAAAACAATCGCCATTTTGCTTGGCAGAAAAAATGCGATCCGTTTTCTAGGTGCCCTGTTTGTCATCGCCTTTGGACTAACTGCCTACTATATTATTGATGGATTATTACCAATCTGGTCACTTATCGTGTTTTTGAGTGGTATTAAAGCAGTCGATGTATATAGGAAATTTCAAGGGAAGACCAAACCAATTGAAATGCTTCCTGCGATGGTCGCTACCGGGAAAACAAACACCATTTATGGGTTTTTGTTAGGGATTTCATTATTATTAAGTGAAGTATTTTGATTCAGAGAGAAGGTTTGTTATGGATTTTTCCCGGACACTACTTGAATCGCTTGGAATGAACGTTGAGAAACTCGATAAGGATCTGGTTGTCATGACCATGCCAGTTGATTATCGCACCCATCAGCCGGCCGGATTTTTACATGGCGGAGCCAACGCAGCCCTGGCAGAAACAGCTGCAAGTATCGGTGCCTTTCTTCATGTTGATGCAAACCAATTCAATGTATTTGGCATTGAAATTAATGCCAACCATATCAAGAGCAAACGTGAGGGAACCGTAACAGCCAAAGCCGTCCCCAGACATATCGGAAAAACCACCATGGTATGGGAAATTACGATCGTGGATGAACAAGATGAGCTGATTTGTCTTTCCCGATGTACGATTGGAGTCGTTCCTAAGAAGAAGAAAGGGGACAATCTTAATGAGTAATACAAATCTAAGTAAAGAGCAAGTAACACATTTTCAACATCAGCTGCTAACAATGAAGGAAGAATTGCTGGCAGAAGTAAAAAAGCATGAAGGTTCAGGTCCAAATGATTCTTTACATGAATTAGCCGATTATGATAATCATCCTGCTGATATGGCAACAGAGCAGTTTGAACAAGAAAGGGACGCAGGATTCGGTCAAATGCGCCGGGATCGTTTACAGGACATCAATGATGCATTGACCCGTATCGAAAACGGCACATATGGATTAAGTGAACTTTCCGGAAAACCTATCCCTGCAGAACGCTTGGAAATAGAACCAACAGCACGAAATTTGGCAGAAGAAGAAAAATAGTGTAGTTATAAAGAAATCTGAACGATTCAAATTTCTTTCTTTTGGAATTTGTATTCGCCCGGATTTCTTTTTTTATATGTTAATAACTTTTAAGTACTGTTGCCCTCCCCTCACCCGGACGGCGGTACCAGCACTCGTATTTGGATATCAACAACTTCTTACCCCGCAGTTTATAAAGAAAGTGTCATCAAAGACAATTGTCACTACGTCGCATTTTCCATCAACTTCCTATTGGATGAAAAACCAACATACTAAACTTCCTATCCTGTATTCTTTATCCTTAACGTACAAAATTCCCATTATGCCTCGCCACATTTTAGATATGAACTTCTCCTTTAACGAAAAACACAGCCAAAATACTTGCAAATAAAAGAAAACGATGTATACTTATAAGTAACAATATCATATCGATTCCATCTTCGGGGCAGGGTGCAATTCCCGACCGACGGTAAGAAGCAATAGTGCTTCAGAGTCCGTGACCCGCTTGAACATATGTTAAAGCGGTTGACCTGGTGTGAGTCCAGGACCGACAGTTACAGTCTGGATGGGAGAAGATGTCGAGCCGTTTTCTTGTGCAAAAGCTATTGCACATGTTTATTTCTGTTACCACGATACCCTAAAGCCCCGATTAGGCGCTTTAGGGTTTTTTATGTTTAAAAACGGCCAATCCTTCATCACGAGATGTGAATCGATAACCAGATGAAGGAGGAGATCGATGATGCCAAAGCAAAACACGCAATCATCACAATTATTAAAACTGATCATTTTAGCTTTATTGGGAACTATTTCCCTCTTACTGTTTTTCCTAAATTTCCCGCTGCCATTTTTACCCGGGTACTTAAAAATTGATTTTAGTGAAGTCCCAGCATTAATTGCAGCGCTCATCTTTTCACCCATGGCCGGTGTGATTGTGGAAGCCATTAAGAATTTGCTTTACATGGTTGTCGGCGGTGGTGAACCTGTAGGCGTAACAGCCAATTTCTTAGCCGGGGTCCTGTTTATTGTTCCAGTTGCCGTGCTCTACCATAAATATAAAGGCGTAAAGAGCATTGTATCGGGGCTTGTTGTGGGAACATTGATTTCAGCACTTGCCATGAGTATATTAAACTACCTTGTTATCCTCCCTGTTTATGCATGGTTTATGGGAATGGAAGACATGAAGATAGAAAGTGTGAAACGTTTTACTGCGATGTTCTTTATTTTTCCATTTAATGTTATCAAAGGGGTCGTGGTTGGATTACTATTTGTTCCATTATTTATCAAATTACGAAGCTGGATTGAGCAGAAGCAAACCAATACTATATAACGGAAAACGACAATCAGCGGGAAAAAGAATAATGATGTAAAAAGCTAACCCTCATCATTAAGGGTTAGCTTTTTTGCTTCTATTTCATTTCCTATTACGGGAGATACGCAGAACAACATCATCCCTCTACGCCTAACATTTATTTGTTATCTACATTAATAAATAGTTTACCATCAGCTGTTTGACGTGTTTCATTTCCGTAATCATCGGTAACTTTTACTTCAATAACGGCACCTTCTGCCTCGACATTATTGGTAGCTGTCCAATATCCTACATAATGCCCCTCAGAAGTCTCTCGCAATGGTAATTCAGTTACATTCTTTAAGCTCGCTTTTGCGTTTGTAAGCGGCATTTGGACAAAGAACGTTGCATCCAGCCCAGGGTCACTATCAAATTCAATTTTCACACTTTCCCCCGCCTGTAATTGCACATCATCTGTTGGCGTCAGATTGTCAATCACAGGAACATCCATGTTTACATCAAGTTTCACATTTTTCTTCGTTTTATTACCCGCTTGGTCCTTGGCAACCACTTTAATTTTGTTTTCACCATTATCAAGCAAAATTCGTTTGGAATAAGCACCATCAGTAACCTTAGCCTTTTCCCCGTTTACCTTAACCCAATCCAAATTCGCATCTTGAACCGTTCCTTCTACCGTCACGGTTTCATGATTGGTCTTGTCTCCATCTTTCGGATTGTCGATCGTCAGCTCCGGATTGTTCGTATCTAATGTGACGGTCACCGGTTTCGAGGCACCCGTTTTATCCCCGTCTAGTTTGGAAACAGCAGTAAATTCATTTTCACCTTCCGTAAGCTTTATTTCAATAGCAAATGTACCATCTTCTGCAACCTCTGCGGTACCGGCTTCGTCCCCATTGTTCATCAACTGGATCGTTGTGGTTGGTGAGGCGGTACCTTCAATGGTTACATCTTTCTCATTGGTGATCAGATCATCATCTGGTGATGTAATGACTGGATCAGCCACTTCATAACTTACCCGGGCACGAATCATATAGTTGCCTTCATCTGCTGGTGATGGTGACCATGTTCCATCCACCAATTGAAAGCTTCGTTCCGCATACGTTCCATCTTCATCTGTTGCCAAACCTGGGGCGTTTGGATCGCCTTCTGTTTGTATATATACCATATAGAAATCACCATCAACTACAATATTATGTTCACTCAAATCAACAACCGTCCATTCCCCGTTACGCATTGCTTCGGCATCAATTGGACCGGCAACTTTTTTGCCAGGAGCACCATCTTCACCAGAAGCATCCCAAACTTCCACGGCAAATTCTGTTCCACCCGGTACAGGCCACTCGGTATCCCAGAAGCGGAAGACCCCATCGGTTACAACAGCGGTATCTTTTCCTTCTGGTAAGGTCATTTTTACACCCCAACCATTACCGGCATCGTAAAATGCTCGCGCGTTTTCAGCCGTACCATCGTCATACCCAATCTCTCCACCTGGATAGCTATAAAAAGGATCAAGATCTATATCGATTGTCTGGTCGTCCTTCCCAATGGTGACATCGATTTCTTTGCTGTGAAAATCGCTGGCCATCACCTTTAGGGTATATGACCCCTCATACGCACTTAGTGAATAGTGTCCATCTTTATCGGTTTGCACTGGTTGCACATTGGCGTCTTCCTCAAGAAGGATCGTTGCCCCCTCAATTGGTTCATCTGTTTGCTTATTTGTAATCGTTCCTTCAATGGTACCTTCAGCAATTTCTTTCAAGGTGAAATCTGCTTTTGTTGTCCCTTCTTTTTCAATCGTAACGGATTGCTGTTCCGAGTTAAAACCATAAGCTTCGGCTTGTACAGTAAATTCTCCAGCAGGATGGGTTAATGAATAGGTTCCATCTTCCGGATTCGTACTTACCGTGCGGCCACTTTCCAGCACACTTACTTTAGCTTCTAATGGTACTGTTGCTTGGTTGTTTTTTCCTTTTAGCGCCGCTTTATGGTCTTTTACCACACCTAAATGTGCTTGCTTATCATCTCCTTGTTGGGCAACCCGCCCTTCCAGGGTACCAATACCATTTTCCATTGATGAAATGGCATCATATGCATTTACCAATCCATTTCCATATCCGTTATTCGGTGTCTCCGGATATTCTTCATCGGTTAAAGGTGTTGCTGTATCTAATAAAGTCTTTTTCATTTCATCAACAGACATATTGCCATCCACTTGTCTTAATAGAGCAGCTACCCCGGATACAGCCGGACCGGCCATTGATGTTCCGCTCATTGCACCATAGTCATCACCTGGTAAAGTAGAGCGAATCCCAACGCCCGGTGCTGAGATATCTGGCTTAATTTCATCATATGGTGATGGGCCACGCAAGGAAAAGTCGGCGATGACATCACTGCTATCTGTTGCCCCTGTTGCAAATGATTCAGGATAATTTGCAGGTGCGGCAACCGAGCCAGGACCACCTGGGTTAAATAAATCCGTATTTCCTGCAGAAAATTCCGGGAAAATATTGGATTCGCTCCAATGAATGACCACATCACGGTACCATTCATCGAGACCTGGACCACCGCCCCATGAATTATTCACAACATCCGGAGCCATGTCGACTCTCGTATTTCCATCTGCGTCGGTAGGGGCTAAGATCCACTCAGCCGCGTTGAGTAAATCCGTATCGGTTCCACCTTGTTCTGTGAAGGCCTTAACCGAAATAAACTTCGCACCTGGAGCAACTCCAACTTGATTTGATCCATCAGCCTCTCCACCGACCATTGTCCCTGTTACATGTGTGCCGTGACCAACATCGTCATATGGTTCTTCTTCTCCAGTCGTTGCATCAAACCAATTAAAGTTATGGTCGACATCCCCGGTTGCAGCATCATACCCTCTATATTTTTCTTTTAATGCCGGGTGATCCCATTGCACACCGGTATCGATACTTGCTACAACTGTACCGGTTCCATCAAAGCCCATATCCCAAGCCTGTGTAGCACCAACACGATCGACATTCCACTCTACATCTTCTGTTGCTTTGGGTGCATCTTCTACCTTGGTTTTAAAAATTTGTCGTTTCTCATTAGGTAGTACCTTTTCCACTTCTTGAAAACTGGCGATTTTTTTAGCAACCTCTTTTGTTGCTGTAACTGCCATTCCATTAACAATGAAGTACGATTTGACATGCTCAGCTTTCCCTTTTTTAACCTGCTTGTCCAGGTAATCTTTTACACTTTGCTGGCTTTCTAAGGAAGTAGATTTAAGCTCTGAAACAATGGCAGACCGCTGCATGATTTCTGCTTTATGGGTTGTTAGTTTCGCTTTACTCGCACTTTTCTTTGCTTTCTTTGCAGCCTTTTTGGTATCTGCTTTTTGCTTGAATTTAATTAAAAATGTTGCTTTATCATTTTTATCAAATTCATCCAACAGACGATTACTTACTTTTGCCTTAGCAGTTGTCTTTGCATCATGTAACGATTGGTAAGGCTTACCTTTAGATTCCGCACCAACCATCCCTGGAGACAATAAAGAAATGATCATCAACAATGAAGCAACAATACTAAAAAGCCGTAAATACCGTTTAAATCGCAATTTTCTTTTCCCCTCCCATTTTTTCGAACTAACTGGTTAATACGTGTGATTTCTCCCCTGATGACAGCATCAACAGTTGGATTTTCTTTACGATTGATCACACTTAAAGAATACTTGACACTCAAAAAACATCCATTGCCCCCTTCCTTTACTAAATAAATAGTGCAGGTTCTTAGCTGTGGATGGTACCATTTCTGTAAATTTCTAGTTGTTATGTAAAACTATACAGATTCATGTATGAAAAACCCGTCGAAGTTTGTCGTATATTACCTGATTATTCGCAATTGGTAAAAAGGTAATGACTTGCGCAAGTTTTGAGGACCTTAAATAGACCTAGATAGAAACAGTATTATGCTTGTTTTGCAAGTAAATCCTCATTATACCAGGGTTATTTTTGCTGTAATACTATTAAACTAGTTTTGACAATTTTTAAACCAATGAAAAAAACGCACCTTTTCTCCTAGATGGATTTGCGTTTTTGGTTTGGATTAAGAGAAGGGAACTAATAATACTAATTACAATAGGAAAGTTGGAGAAAAACTAGGTTTTAAGTAATACATAAATGAAGGTTGTAAGATACCAAAAACCTATACAAAATATAGAACTTGGCTTATCCAAATGGGAATCATTACGGTGAAGCACTTTTGTTTACGAACTCGCACCTATTGGGTAAACTTTAAGCAAATAAATAATTAAAGGAGTGCTTGTTTCAATGAACTTGAATGATTGGTTTGACAAAGGAATGTCACCGGATACATATATCGAATCGATGGAAAAACATAAAGAAGATTTGTTGTATATTTATGATAACTTTTCTGTCCCAAACGATTCCGCTTTTTTTCAATCCGTAGCAGATAAAAAACTGCGCGCTATTGTCCTGACCGAGGATTGGTGTGGTGATGCCATGCTTAATATCCCAATTCTATTACGGATCACCGAAAAAACTAATACACCGGTGAGAATGCTGCTTCGTGACGAAAATCTGGAATTAATGGATCAGTATTTAACCAATGGGAAATCACGCTCGATTCCTGTTTTTATTTTCATCGATGAACAAGGAAATGAAGTAGCCAAATGGGGACCCCGCGCACCGAAGATCCAGCAATTTGTCGATCAGGCACAAAGGAATTTACCGAAAAAGGATACAGCTGATTATCAGGAAAAATTCAAGGAAATGCTTTTATTTATGACGAAATCATTTCGTGATAATACCGATTTTTGGGAGGGTGTCTATTCCAGCCTGAAACAGGTGCTGAAATCCGCTAATGGCTCACGTTAATAATGGAATGTTTGTTTTGCCTTGTATAAGCCATGATATCTCAGGTCCATAATGGAGATATGACATTTTACATGGAATATAAGGTGAAACGATGAATATTGAACTATTAAAACACATCTATTTTCGGCTGCCGGTCATTGTCCGACTGTTATTAACGATCTTTATTGTCATGATTGCCTTTGGAGTGGTCATCCATTTTGTGGAACCGAAACAATTCCCTTCTGTATTTCTTGGTGTTTGGTGGGCGTTCGTTACTGGAGCAACAGTGGGATACGGTGATATCGTTCCGGTAACGACAACCGGACGAGTGATCGGCATCCTATTAATCTTATCAGGTGGCGGATTGCTTACCTTTTACATTACCCATATTTCAGCGGCCACCATTCAGCATGAACAAGATCTGTCAAGGGGAAAAGTTGCTTTCAAAGCAAATCACCATGTCATCCTTATTGGCTGGAATGAACGAACAAGACAATTAGTGCATTTAACCAAGGAACACCATCCGATGGTCGAAATTGTCCTAATTGACCATACACTATCCAATTTACCCTACAAACAATTCCCGGTTCATTTTATTCATGGGGATGCAAGCGAGGACGCTACGCTTAATCGTGCCAATATCAAGACAGCCAAGTGTGTGGTGATTGCCGCCGATCATACAAGGAAAGAACGACAGGCCGATCATAACACCATCCTAACGACGGTTGCGGTCCGGGGAAATAATAAAGATGTGCCGATTATTGCTGAAATACTTTCCAAAAGTCAGATCGAAAATGCCGTGCGGGCTGGTGCTTCGACAATCATTCGTTCCAATGATTTCATGAGTGTACTATTGTATCATGAGTTGTTTAACCGAGTCGATGCTGAACCCTATGAAACCATTCTACATTTGTTATCCAGCCAGCATTTTGAGCAAATGGATCTCCCAGGCGAACTTATTGGAGGCACCTATCAACAAGCAATCAGCTATTTTCTTAGTGAGGCAAGACTTGCCCTTGGGGTGATTCGCGACCAAGATTGGCAGATCAACCCGCCTGCCGATTTCAAATTGCATGAAAACGACGTCTTGTTAACAATGTCAAAACAAAGATGAGAATCTATTTCCTGAAATTTTTGCTTGAAAGCACAATTTATGTTAAAATATTTTATTGTGTAAAAAGAAACGAAAATGGCATAGGAGTTGTTCAGCATGACAGACAAATTTGAAACAGGGCAGGTTTTACAGGGAAAAGTTACAGGCATTCAACCATACGGTGCCTTTGTCGCATTAGATGACGAAACACAAGGACTTGTTCATATCTCAGAGGTAACACACGGATTCGTGAAAGATATTCATGATCATCTTTCTGTTGGCGATGAAGTTTCCGTAAAGGTGTTAAACGTTGACTTGGATAATAATAAAGTATCCCTATCAATTAGGGCAACTGAAGAAGCACCAAAAAAGGAAGCCCAGACACAAACCAAAAGCAAGCCCGCTAAGCAGCAGGATAATGCAGGTGGCGGATTTAACACACTAAAAGATAAACTGGAAGAGTGGATTGAGCAATCCGAAGAACGTGAAGGCACGTTTAAAAAATAACCAGCAAACGAGGCAGATCCCTTTGTATCTGCCTCGTTTTTGCTATCATTCTTGCTTTGCCTTTCCCTTTTCGATACAGTTATAATGATAAGCAAGGAGGAGAAAACCTATTGACACATGTTACATTTTCATATGAAAAAGCCCGATCCTTTATGAAGGAAGAGGAACTGGCAAATTTGACTCCATTTGTTTCATCCGCTCACGATCGTATACATAATCAAACAGGCGCAGGCAGTGACTTTCTAGGATGGGTTGATTTACCTGCATACGTTGACAAGGATGAGTTTTCACGGATAAAAACAGCAGCTGCAAGAATCAGGCAGGAATCGGATATTTTGTTAGTTATCGGAATTGGTGGATCCTATCTAGGAGCTCGGGCCGCCATCGAAATGCTGTCCCATTCGTTCCATCATCTTCTACCGACAAGGCAGCAGCCACAAATAATTTTTGTTGGCCATCAGCTGAGTGCAACATATATGCAGGAATTGCTGGACGTTCTAAAAGGAAAAGACATTTCTATCAATGTCATTTCCAAAAGCGGAACAACAACCGAATCGGCGATCGCTTTTCGCATCTTAAGAAACTACTTAGAAGACCGATACGGCAAAGAGGAAGCGAAACAGCGAATCTACGCAACAACGGACAAAGCAAAAGGTGCATTAAAGACGCTTGCAGACAAGGAAGGCTATGAAACATTTATGATTCCAGATGATGTTGGTGGACGCTATTCTGTCTTAACCGCGGTAGGTTTATTACCCATTGCTGTTAGCAGTGTTTCCATTGATGACATGATGGAAGGTGCAAAGCAGGCCATGAACGATTTAGCGGAGCCTGATCTCGCCAAGAATCCTTCCTATCAATATGCTGCTGTTCGAAATATCCTCTATAACAAGGGGAAAACGATCGAAATGCTGATTTCCTATGAACCAAAGCTATCCTATGTTGCTGAATGGTGGAAGCAATTATTTGGCGAAAGCGAGGGAAAAGATCATAAAGGTATTTTTCCTTCATCCGCCAGCTTCACAACCGATCTTCACTCATTGGGGCAATATATCCAGGATGGACAGCGCAACCTGTTTGAAACCATCCTTTCCGTAACAGCGGCAACAAAAGATATCACGCTAAAAATGGATGCTGAGAATTTGGACGGGCTAAATTACCTGGCAGGCAGGACGATTAATGAAATTAACCAAAAGGCGCTCGAAGGTACGATGCTAGCCCATACAGATGGTAATGTACCAAACTTGCTCATTGAAATACCAAAACTTGATGCCTACACATTTGGTTATTTTGTTTACTTCTTTGAAAAGGCCTGTGCAGTCAGCGGATATTTATTAGGAGTTAATCCGTTTAACCAGCCCGGTGTCGAAGCATACAAACGGAATATGTTCGCCTTACTGGGTAAAAAAGGATACGAGCAGGAACGAGAAATTTTAGAGAAGCGATTAAAGTAGATGCTTGAAAAACTTTTTATCTCTTTTAAAAAAACGTGTTTATCTTTTATAATAAGGGGTAATACTATAACTGTAAGACTTTCTCGTATTCCCCCTGTAAGCAAGGCGTAAAAAGACGCTTTGCTTTTTTTTGTACCTTATTTTAAGCTATAATAGGAAAGATACGATTGTTAGTAATGATACAAATCAACGGGAGGTTTTTTCATTGGGTAATTTTGATCTTATACATAATCGTAAACAAACAAGATCCGTCAAGTGGGATACAGCTGAACATTTATTTCAATCTAAAGATGTATTGCCGATGTGGGTCGCTGATATGGATTTTAAAGCGCCACAAGAAGTATTACAAGCCATTATGGATCGGACAGAACATGGAATATTTGGCTATACCGTTGTTGATGAAGCCGTCAGAGGAGCAATTGTCAACTGGGTTGCTAAACGGCATCATTGGCATATTGAACCAAGTTATCTCTCATTCAGCCAAGGCGTCGTAGCAAGTTTGCATATGGCTGTTCAAGCCTTTACGGAGCCGAATGACAAGATTTTGATCCAGACGCCAGTCTATACTCCTTTTTACAATGTCATTAAACAGCACGATCGACAAGTTGTTAAAAATCCGCTTCTTCTCAAGGATAACTATTATACAATTGACTTTAACGACTTTGAAGAAAAATTAAAATCAGGTGTAAAGGCGTTTATTCTATGTTCGCCACATAATCCGGTTGGACGTGTTTGGAAAGAATCAGAATTAAGGGAGATGGCACGTCTTTGTTTAAAATATGATGTATTAATACTATCGGATGAAATTCATGCGGATCTCCTCTATCCTGGCTATCAGCATACTCCAATGGCTTCCTTATCAAAGGAAATTGCTGACCAAACCGTTACATTTATGTCACCATCAAAAACATTTAATTTAGCCGGGTTGCAAGCATCCTATATTATTACATCGAACGAAGAAAAACGAAAAAAGCTGGATCACATGATTGGTATACAGGGACATGGGCAGCTGAACACATTGGGTAATACCGCTTTAGAAGCTGCATATAACCATGGGGAAGCGTGGTTAGAGGAGTTAAAAGGTGTACTAGAGGCGAATTGCAATTATGTAACCGATATGTTTGTAAAGCATGCACCAGAGTTAACCGTTATTCAACCTGAAGGAACCTACCTATTATGGATTGATTGCAGTGCATTAAACTTAGACAGTGATGCATTGAAGAAATTCATGTCCGAACAAGCAAAAGTTGGCTTAAATGCCGGAGCTGCCTATGGCGAAGAAGGCGAACCATTTATGCGAATGAATATTGCTTGTCCGAAAGCCACCGTGGAAACTGGCGTTAAACGTATTATTGAGGCTATTAAAAATAGATAGCAGAACAAAAAGCACCTTCTTCATAGGTGCTTTTTGTTCCCCATTTACAACAATAGCCAAGGATTACTCCTCTTGCTTATCATTAAATTCCGTCGGGTCGGTTGGTTCTTGTCCCTGTGATTTACCACCTGGCTTAATTACCCCACAGGCGATTCTTGCACCGGATTTCCCGCTTGGCTGACTTACACCGTCGTCTTGGTCTTCGTGAATAACCAGTGACGTTCCATTCGCTTTTAACAACGAATTTTTGCCATCTAGCAGGGTTGCTTCCGGGATCATGATTTCTGCATCAACAAGCCCATCTCCATCGGCTTTAATATTTGGCATATCACCCAGATGGGCACCGTCCGGATTCATTAACCCATGTTCTTTTCCCTCTGGGTTATAATGACTGCCAGCACTCTTAAAATCGGGTCCCTTACAACTTGGATGTTCATGGACATGAATTCCATGCAAACCCGGTTTTAATCCTTCCAGCTTTAATTTCACATTTACCCCATCTGGACGTTCGGATAATACAGCTGTACCGATCAGATCGGCTGATTGATTATACATATCAATCGTACGCACACTCTTTTCATCTGTTCCCTGGCACGAGGATACAAACAAAATTAGCAGTATAACGAGATATCGCATCTATGTAACCCCTTCTTATCGCTACTTTTTACAAGTATCAACAAAAAAAACCCCTTCTATTCAAAAAGAAGGGATTCATTCGAAACGATCTTCACTTTTCGTTTCGTTATGCTCGTTATATTGTTGTTCAAACTGCCGTTGTTCTTTTTTCGAGTATTTCAAAAAAAAGTACATTGCCACGCTTGCTAATATCATAAATATGACTAATTCAATGATTGCCGGGATATATTCGGTTTTGTCTTCTGGGAAATAAAGAAACTCCATCATTGCTGCTCACGTCCTTTAACTTGATTATAGCAGATTCATTGCAGGGAAGAAAGAGACTGACCCTCTCCTCTTTTTAACTATTACCTTACTGAGCTACTATGGCAGCAGATAGTCCACACTGGTCAACTACGATATTTTTTGGCACAATAGAGTTAGCATTAACCAAAGAGGAGATGATTTCATGACAGTTGCTGTTGGGGATACGGTTCGTGCCCACTATAATTCTGGTATTTACATAGGAAACGTAGAGGCAGATCGTGATGATCGATTTTTAATAAAAGTGCTGGCCGTCATCAAACATCCGATGCAAGGCGATTTGCACCATCCAGGCGCACTGGATGACAATGTCTTTTTCCATTCACGAAAAGCATTGGCACATTACGAAAAAATGAATGTTGCAAAGGCCGTCGTTTATCCATACAACGATCCAATACCTGATTACCGACAATCACTACAAGATGCCTTAACTACGATGAAAAATAAACTAATCGAGAAAAATACTGATTTTAGCAAAGCGGCATTAAAGAAGTTAACAGATTTGGAGAATAATGACTATCAAAAAAGCTATTATAAATAGACGAAAGAGTGGCATCCCTTCATGCCACTCTTTCTTAATAGAAACAATTCCAATGTTAGATAACCATTACGTCGGCACCTTCAGATTACGTTCTTTCTTTTTTGGCTTGCCATATATCTTCACGGTGATTTTCGGTGCGTAGTTAAACAGCAACATCCCGACAAATGCGGATATTACAATATAAATACCACCGAAAACCTTGGTCGACCCGGCTGCAATACTAGCAATGACAACAGAAAACTCACCACGCGCACATAGCGACAAACCAGCTCTTAGCGACACACGTTTGGAAAGTCCATATAATTTGCCGCCGATCATACCGGTCAAAACCTTTGCCAGCATCGACCAGATTACCAAAACGATTAACAATAAGGGCATCGGTACCCCAGACCCTAGATCAATTGTCGTGCCAAAATAAACAAAGAATGTTGGCAGGATCAAATTCTTAATCGGCGTTACCGTTCCTTCTACACGTTCGATTTTGCTAATCTCCGACAAAATCACACCAGCCAGAAAAGCGCCAAGCACTTCGGACAGTCCTAAATAAATGGCCAGCCCCGCATATGTAACCGCAATACCAACAAGCAGGATGATTTTAAAATCCTCATCCTCAATTTTAAGAAGAAACTGTTCAAAGTTCTTAAACAATGTTCTGCTAAGCACAATAGCGACAACGGCCAGCACGAGAATTTTTCCTAACAATAATGCTAGATCCAACCCTGTAAAAGCTCCCCCAGTACTTAAGGCAATTAAGATAGCCACCACAATTGGTGCAATCAGGTCTTCAAATATTAATAACCCTAACATATATTCCGTTTCCGCATTGGCCATTCGTCCTTTATCGTCCAGCAGTTTTGCTGTAATGGATGAGCTGGTGGCATAGGCAAGTCCCCCTAACAAAAACGAAGAAAACAGGTCCATGCCAAAAACAAAGGCAATGAGCATGGTCACGCCTAGACTGAGAACAATATCCAAAAGGCCGGAACTCCATATCTTCTTGGCAATATCGCCAAGCCGTTTTGTATTAAATTCCAGCCCAAGCAAGAAAAATAGCAACACAATTGCTATTTCACTGGTAAAATGTAAGATGGAATTATGACTCATGATACCAGCAAGCGAAATTCCAAACAAAATATATAAAATAACATTGGGAAAGTTTGTTTTAAACCCAATATAAGCAAGGATAAAAATTCCAATTAATATTAAACCGGCATCTAATAGCTCCGGTAATTCACTAAACAAATAGCATCATTCCTCACCCTTACATAGCGCTGTTAGTGCAGCGATTTGTTCATCTTTACCAACAGACATTAAGACATCACCTGGTTTTAATGTCGTATCAGCTTCCGGAACAGCTATCACATCTTCTCCATGAACGATTCCAATGATCGTTGCCCCTGTTTTGTTGCGAATATCGGATTCTTCAATCGTTCTATTGACAAGTATTGACTGTGATTTTAAGGTAATATAATCAATAATGATCTGACTCTTAAATATGCGCATTTTTTCCACATCAACCGGCTGATAGGTTGCGCCTAACAACTGTGCTGCCAATTCTCTAGTTTCGTCAGGTGTTAAGTCCATTGCAAAGTCCGCTTCTTCCCCATCCGCATCCTCAAAAAAATAAAGTTCCCGCTTCCCTGTATGATGGACAATAATAACCAGCAAGTTATCCTCTGATGTTTTAAACGAGATCTTTTGCCCAATGCCAGGTAATTGTGATACAGATACTTTCATTTCTTCACCTCAAGTCTCTAATAGTACTTTTTATAGACCTAACTTTAACGGTTATTTCAATAATTGTAAAGGGCAAAAAAACGCATACAAAAGGAGAAACAAAAAGCTAGAGCATATCCCTTCTCTAGCCTTCTACATCATTATTCACCCAAATGTTCTTTGATAACTTCCTCCACACCGCTAATGGCATCTGCTTCATCGTTGCCGTTTGCGGTCACTTTAATCTCGGCGCCTTTTGGAACACCTAATGACATCACACCCATGATGGATTTCAAGTTTACCGTCTTCCCATTATAGGACATCTCCACTTCTGATTGATACTGACCAGCCTTATTTACCAATAATGTTGCTGGACGCGCGTGAACGCCTGTATCAGCGGTAATTGTAAATGTTTTCTCTTGCATGATATCTCATCCTTCCAATTATAATCTGTATGCTCGTATGTATTTATCTGCTATTATTTCCAGTTCGAGTCATAAAGACGTACGAACGGCAACGCTTTAACACATGCACCATTCTTATTATATACAATAATCTAGTTTTATGAAACAAAAAAGCGGTTTTGGTATGTGTCAAGTTTTTCTCGGCGCTGCTTTCATACCAATATTTCAGGCACTATCATTTTGTACACTTTATTCGGGCTACCGCGCTGTCGCTTGCTGGCCCCGATTTTGAGGTAACGTTCTACAGCCCAAGAACGTAACCCCAAAATCAGGGTATCATTTATTTAAAGCTTTTAACTAAATGACCCATGGCTGTAGAATGGGCCGTATATAAGCCTATAGCGCCTTGTCTAGTTCCCACTGATGGACGAGTTGGGTTAC
>NZ_JBCLVH010000028.1:0-48611 GCF_039548255.1 Lentibacillus songyuanensis | reverse complement strand
CTCCAGCCGCCCGCTAAAAAGCGTAGTGTTTTTCCGTAGTGGCAATTTAATCGCCATCTCATTTTACGTCGCAGTTTTCATCAACTACATATTAAATCCAGTGTAAAAAGTCTAAGTCCATACTGTATTCATTTGTCTTTCATCTATAAGTTTTTCGATATGTCTCAGTCTCGTCTGCTATTTTCCGTCCCACTACTTGATGGTTTCCGTATTTTCATACCTGCTGTCCAGATAATCGACAATATGAATAATATATCCTTCGATGGATTGTGGCGAACGAATACAGGAGCCCCATTCCGGAAGC
This sequence comes from Lentibacillus songyuanensis, assembly GCF_039548255.1. Lineage (NCBI taxonomy): Bacteria > Bacillati > Bacillota > Bacilli > Caryophanales > Bacillaceae > Lentibacillus > Lentibacillus songyuanensis. The sequence goes on along the minus strand of NZ_JBCLVH010000028.1, from coordinate 48,307 downwards.
CCGTGATGACACAAGATACAGTGTGACATTTGATGGATCGATTCCAATCCTATGACAATTTGTTCAGATTCAATGATCTTGGTTAGCAGCAGTACCCCATAAGGAATATGTCCGACCATTGCCCCTAACGCATCCATGGTGATCCCGGTTTGTTTGCGGTTTTCTGTAACGGAATGATCGGCTGTTGGATAAAGAAATTCAAATTCATCAAACGTTTTTCCGGCATGATCATATTCTAGCAATTTTCCAATATCGTGAAATAGAATACTAGTTAAGACGACATTATAGTCTGGCCCCATTTCACGGTATTGCATCATTCCTTGGAGCATGTTGTATAAATGGTCAATGGTGCCTTTCCATACAAACTGCTGGTGCAGGTCATTTGCCTCGAATTGCGACCAGAGTTCGTTCTTGTACGCTTTTTCAACAATATTGATTAGTTTCATCGTTGCTTTAAAATGATTTTCTTCCTGCTTGAGGATATATCTGGCAAACCGCATTAATCCAACAGTATGCTTTAACAATCCGCCCAAATAGTTATGATGGTGCCCTTTGGCGGCAGGACGAATCCGAAATTGATCCCAGAACTGGTTCATTGCTGCAAATGCGATATCCTTATATGGGGATTGTAATTCACCCAGATATGAAAAAAGCTCGACCGTCAATTCTTCTATGCTTTGGCTGGTGTATGCCAGTAATGAGAAAGGGTTGATCGCTTCTTCACACGGCTTTAATTGGTTAACCGTGATCGATTTATGGCCGCGAAATTCATCAACAACACCCTCTATATCAAATACAGAGAAACGCTCTAATAGTGGCTGATATTTTTCAACAGCTCCCTGGTTGTCCCACATTTTTGCATGAACGATACCAGCATTGTTACTAAAGCGTATTTTAAGAAACTGTTTATTTGTTTTGGTAAGCTGGACATGAAAATCATTAAGCAGCACACGAATGGTCACATGGTTACCTTGCACCTCATTTTGCAACTGAAAACGTTCATCTTGATCGGGCATTTTTGGTGGTGGAAATTGGCTGAGAATGTGCTCCCGTTCCATATCTGAAGCATGATAAGCAACTGGAATTAGATCATAAAAGTAGGTTTGCTCAGGCATCTGTATCACTCCAATAACAGGTTATAATCTATTTGTTTAACAGCATCTATTGTAACGCAAAATGGCTGTGTGTGGCATATTTCTTCATGAATAATTGTTCTTGCTTGTACATATATTTATGGTAGATGATGAACAAGGGGGACGAAAAGATGATTGCCGGAGTACCTTGGTGGGTATTTATGATGATTCTTTTTATATTTTTGAGCGGGTATATGGCATTTCGTGCAATGCGGGCGGAGAAGAAATTGGAACATCAATTTATTGAGCGGGAAGGAAATGTCTATATTGAGCGGATGCGTGAAGAACGAAGAAGTAAGGAAGATCGGCGCAATATACAGAATCAATAGAAACGGAGGCAAGTTGTGACTTGCCTCCGCTTTTTGCGATGCTTTTATTTTTTTTCTTTTGTATCGTCTTTTTTGTCCTTGCTATCGTCATCGGTTTTAAACAGGTCTTTGAACTGCTTGTCTTCTACTTTTACATCAGCATCTTTGATTAGTTTGTCAATTTTTGTTTGTGCTTTTTGCGGATCAAGCTTTTCGTTTAGTAAATCGCGTTTAATATCCGATTTTACATCTTTGTATTTGCCAACATCTTCGTCTGACTTTTTCTTGTCGATTACTTTAATGATATGGTAACCGTGTTGTGATTTGACAGGATCACTAACTTCACCTTTTTTCATGCTATAGGCAGCATCCTCAAAGGCTGGATCCATTTTACCAGCAGAGAAGTAACCTAAGTCACCGCCATTTTCAGCTGATGCTTGATCCGTCGAATATTTCTTGGCTAGTTTGGCAAAGTCTCCACCATCATCAAGCTTTTTCTTCACTTCTTTAGCCGTTTTCTCATCGTCAACCAAAATGTGTGATGCTTTAATTTGCTCTTTCATTCGTTCGTAATGCTGTTTGATTTCATCCTCTGAAATATCAACGTCCTCTGATACGGCAGCTTCTTGAAGCAGGCTGAGACGGATCATTTTTCGGAACTCGTCCTCATTTTTAATCCCTTGTTGCTGGAGAGCCATTTCAAATTGGTCACCCAGTTGATCTTTTGCCTTTTTAACTTCCTTGTCTACCTCTTTATCGGAGACATCATATTTGTCCTGTAATACTTCTTCGGTGACCATTTGCTGTAAAGTTTGTTCGCCATACTGATCCTTCAGTTCATTATAAAATTCCTCTTGGGTTATATCACCAGCGTCTGTCTTAACAACAGCTTTTGACGAATCGTTGCTCGAGCATGCGGTTAATCCCACTACACTTGCTGATAATGTGAGAACAATTACTAGCTTTTTCATTGACTTGAACACTCCTAATCTGATTGTCTCCAATTGATTTTGAAACTAATGATAAATATACCACATTTTTAGTCAAAAAAAAAATAGTCCTGACGATAAAATTATAATTTAACTTGATGACTGGCTAGCTTATGATATTGGTGACCTTCACGTAGGACGAAACGAGTAAAATAATGATCATAATATTAATCATGCGGTAAACACGGGATTGCTTGTTTTGGTTCATTTCCATTTTTAGGCAGAAACGGTTGGTTAACGAATTAAAGATCAATAAGATAAAAAGCGCGTAAAGAACGAAAAAGATTATCAATTGTAAGACCCCCTACTATTACAAATACAAATATGTGTTATTCGTTTCCTTCGTCTATAATAATAACTTTATCAAAATATATCCTCCATGAACAGAGAAGATTAACATATAGATAAAAAAAGGATCTGTTTATAAGTACAGATCCTTGGTGAATATCCATTTACTCCTGCGCTTTTATCAAGATAGCAAACCCGCCATTTTCATTTTCAATGACCGCTTGCTTAGGCGCTTTTGTCAGGTGAATAATATATAGAAAATCGGTAAACGATATGCCGATATGAAATGCTGTAATCAACAGAATATACACATCATAGTCAATCAATACGTAGCTTGCAATAATCCCTGGCAAGGTAAGAAAAAAGGTTGGTGCCAATGCAACCAGTACGGATAATTGCTTAGATAATCGAGATGCTGGATAGTATGTCAACGACGGAAGTGCAAATTTTTTTGCTTTTTCATTCATTTTTGCTCGTTTATTGGTTATGATTAGTGGTAAAATATGCATAAACGAATGGATCCCGGGCAATAGAATAAGCAATAGACCAAATGGAATGATACCATTCTTATTCATGTTAGGAGTACCATGGACGATGGATAGTGGGACATAGAGAAAAATAAATGCCACTAATCCGACCAAAAGTGAAATGGAATAAATTCGGGTTAGCCCAAATTCTTTATGAAAATTAATCGTTTTCCAGCAGTTCATTTTTGTCCCTCCTCATGCAATAAAGCCAATTGTTTCTTCCACAATCCATGATGAATAATAGTACGTTTGCGGCTAAAAAGCAATAGGTTTTCTTAAAAAAATTTATTTTATTTTGGCTCTTAATTGATTGGGGTTGTAAGCTTAAAATTTGGAGGCGATACATATGGAAAAAGTAGAAAAACATGATACAGCACACTTTCATTTGCAATTATTATCGAAATTGATTGACATGCGGCAATATCCCTTTATTAAACTGGTTATTAAACATAACATTACGCAAGAAGAATACCGGGAACTACTTGGTCAACTGCACCGTTTAAACGAACAATATGCAATGCAAAAAGAGGAGGGGTTTTTAGATTTTTCCTCGTTGCTGGTACAGTTTGCTGGGATGTTAATCGAAAAACTTGATCCGACAAAAACCATTTTCGCATTAAAAAAAGAAGGGTATTTCCCTTCTCTAATGGATGAATTTATTAAAATTATGAACGATCAGTAAGAAAATCGTTAGGCTCCTCACTTAAAAATACATGATCCTGTTCTATTCCTTACGTGCTTTTCATTTCCTGAAACGCCTTTTCAATTTGTCGATGAAAGTCAATAATCTGCTTTAACTGCGTCTCTAGAGAAACAAGCGTCGAATTGTTTGCTTCTTCCTGAACGGACCCTAGTAATTCTTCTAATGACTCACGTTGATGATTCGTTGCGTCAATCCATTTTGTAATAGAAGCATGCATAAAGGATTTGAACAAATGGGTATTTGCCTGGTACAAATCCTTTCGTACCCCTTTTCTCCATACGCGTGTTACCAGATTTAAATCTACTAAACTGCGCACGCTTGTACTCATGGAGGTCTTGCTCTTCCCTAACGCCTCACTCATTTCATCTAATGTCAACGGATTTTCCTGCAGGTATAAAAAAGCAAACAAACGTGCTTCAGATGAAGATAAGTCAAACATTTCAATGGTCGGTGCAAATTCACTTATGATATTATGTACCATCGTTTCCCTTTGTTGCTTATTCATAAAATCCTCCTAAAACACTGCTATATAAAGCGTACAACAAATACAAAAATATTGAAAACGGATGATTGAATAGTAAATAGAAGCAAATTCATGGAATTAGAAGCATGTGTAATAAAAAAGTGCGTACAGTTTAAACTGTACGAAAAAAACATACAAAATCGGTGAAATTTAAAGTTTGTATTGTATATGCAAAACAGTATATAGTATTAAAGTAAGCAAAAGCCGAAAAGATCTGATGGGATTAGTAAACTATTTGTTATAGCTTACCAGGTACAGCATGGTTACGATTTGATAGAAAAGTAGTAAGACGAATGGCATGCTTTATTGGAAATGGTGATCATGAAAACAAAGCAAAGTCTAAGAGCATCTATTTAACGACGTATGGATTGCTGCTGTCATTTGGAATGACTCGGTATTGCTGAACGCAAAGCAACGGTTTTCATCGAACATTTCTATCAAATGTAGTCCACTATAGATGTTATGGCATAACAGGTAAAATACAAGAGAGGTGAATGGATATGCCGATTATTGAAGTGAAAGATTTAACGAAAATATTTGGTAAGCATCGAAAAAACGCACAAAAACTTTTGGATGAAGGAAAATCCAAAGCAGATATTTTACAAGAAACCGGATGTACTGTAGGAGTGAATCGTGCAACGTTTTCTGTAGAGCCTGGGGAAACGTTTGTGATTATGGGTTTATCCGGTAGTGGTAAGTCTACACTTGTTCGCATGCTAAATCGCTTAATTGAAGCGACATCAGGTGAGGTTTTGCTGGAAGATGAAGATGTTACGAAAATGAATAAGGAACAATTGCGGAATATGCGCAGGAAAAAGATGAGTATGGTCTTTCAAAACTTTGCCCTTCTTCCTCATAAAACGATATTAAGAAATACGGAATATGGATTGGAGATTCAAGGAGTAAGTAAGGAAGAGCGTGAGAAAAAAGCGCGTGAGGCCCTTGAGCTCGTTGGATTGGGGGGGTATTTTGAAAAATATCCGAATGAACTTTCCGGCGGTATGCAACAGCGTGTTGGACTGGCAAGAGCGCTGGCCAATGATCCCGATATCCTGTTAATGGACGAGGCGTTTAGTGCGCTTGACCCATTAATCCGTAAAGATATGCAGGATGAGTTAATGGATTTGCAAGAATCCGTCCATAAAACAATTATTTTTATCACCCATGATCTGAATGAAGCATTACGGATCGGTGACCGGATTGCATTAATGAAAGATGGCAGTATCGTTCAAATTGGCACAGCGGAAGAGATTTTGATGAATCCAGCCAACGACTATGTTGAGCGTTTCGTTGAGGATGTTGATCTTACCAAAGTACTTACCGCAAGCCACATCATGAAGCGACCGGAAACCATTCCGGTTGATAAAGGTGGGAATGTTGCACTGAAACTGATGAAGGACAATGGTATTTCAACCATTTACGTTGTTGATAAGAAACAAAAATTACTTGGCTATGTAACGGCTGATCAAGCCGCAGCGGCTGCTAAAGAAGGCAAGAGTCTTGCAGATGTTTTGGTAGCTGACATACCGACCGTTAAGCCTGATACATTACTTTCTGATTCGTTTGAGCCAATGGCTGATGATAAAGCCCCACTATCCGTTGTTGATGATGATGGAAGACTGGTAGGGATTGTTGTTAGAGGATCTGTTATTGGTGCGCTTGCCGGTAACGATCAAGTGTTGAATGGAAATGAGGAGGTGGAAGTAAATGGATAAAAGTGAAGGTGCACTCTTTCTCAAACTTCCATTAGATGAATGGGTAGAAAAATTTGTTGACATATTGAAAACGTACTTATCAACATTGTTTGATGTGATTTCATCCGTACTTGAATTTATTACAGAGAATTTTGTTTCTTTGCTGGATCTTGTACCTGCATTAGTTCTGATAGTGATCGTTGCACTTTTAGCGTGGTGGCTCGTCAATTGGAAACTCGGGTTGTTTGCACTTATTGGTCTAGGACTTATTAATAACCTTGGCTATTGGACAGAAACGCTGGAGACAGTTTCACTTGTCATCGTTTCTGTTATCATTTCGATGATCATTGGAATTCCGATCGGTATCTGGATGTCGCAAAAAGCTTCTGTCCAGTCGATTATAACGCCTATTCTTGACTTCATGCAGACGATGCCTGCATTTGTTTACTTGATTCCATCTGTTGTATTCTTCAGCCTTGGTATGGTCCCAGGGGTCGTTGCAACCATTGTCTTTTCGATGCCGCCAACCGTCCGAATGGCAAACCTTGGAATCAGGCAGGTAAATGCAGAGTTGATTGAGGCGGCTGATTCATTTGGTTCCACGACGGGACAACGGCTGACAAAGGTTCAAATACCGCTTGCCATGCCGACAATTATGGCAGGTATTAACCAAACGATCATGCTTTCCCTGTCAATGGTTGTTATCGCCTCAATGGTAGGTGCTCCGGGACTTGGAACAGTCGTTTACCGGGCAGTAACACAGGTAGCAATTGGCCCAGGTTTTGAGGGCGGATTATCCCTTGTAATTTTAGCGATGTTACTGGACCGTTTTACACAAGGGCTTAATAGAAAATAGTGTTTTAGAGTTTTCCCGGCAATTAAGCCAAAGACTCTTAACTATATAAAAATCACAAATTAGAAGGGGGAACATTCTTATGTTTAAGAAGTTCAGATTTTTAGGATTAGCTGTAGCGCTTGTCCTTGCTATGACACTCGCAGCATGTGGCGGTGACAAAGAGGATGATTCAAGCGCTGACGACAGCGATAGCGGAGATAGTGGAAGCGGCGAGGAACTTGGGGACAAAGATATTACGATAACATACGTTGCTTGGGCTGGCGCACTTGCTCGTACACCTTTAGTGAAACAGGTGCTTGAAGAAATTGGATATAATGTAAAAGCGACACAGGTTGAAGGTGGAGCGATGTGGACGAGTGTTGCCAATGGTGATGCATCATTCATGACCGCGTCTTGGTTGCCAGCAACACACCAATCGTATTGGGAGAAGTATGAAGATGACGTTGACCCGATTGGTGTTTTCGTAGACAAGGCTCCACTTGCTTTGACGGTTCCTTCGTATATGGATGATGTTAACTCCATTGAAGATCTTAAAGACAACAAAGAACTAGGAGACGCAGTGGATTGGACAATTGTAGGTATCGATCCAGGTGCCGGTATTATGCAGAATACAGAAAAAGCAATCGATGAATACGGTCTGGACAACTGGAAGCTTCAAGAAAGCTCTGAAGCAGCTATGCTTTCTGAACTGAAATCTAAAATGGATAAGAAAGAACCAATCGTGGTACCACTTTGGAAACCACACTGGGCATTTGCTGACCTGGATTTGAAAATGCTGGATGATCCGAAAGAAATCTATGGTGGCGATGGAGACGAAATCGGTGCAATAGGAAGTAAGACATTTAAGGAAGATTCACCTGCAGCATATGAAGCAGTGAAGCGTATCACGGAAGATTACGGTGAGGATATTGAAAATGAATTGCTTGTAGCCATTAACGACGGTGGTGATGAGGAAGAAGTAGCAAAGCAATTCCTTGAGGATAATCCGGATCTTCTTGAAAAGTGGACAGAAGGTTTAGGCAATAAATAATTTGTTGAAAAACGCAGTATGAACTCAACTAGTTTGATGTGCTCCCCTTAAGTAGATTTGAGGGGAGTCTTTTTCATGAAAGGCGCTTTTCACTACATTTTAGGGTTAACGGTAGCAGGTTTTCCGTAGTCGCTAATGGTTTTCATACCTATATGTTAACTAAAAAAGCGGCTGTCTTTTTTAAAAGACAGCCGCTTTTTTTAATATGTTTCTTGTTTACTTTGCATTTTATCCTCAAGATCTTTTAAACTGGACTCGATTTGTTCCAGGTAAAGCTGGATATTTTTCTGATGGGGTTCAACGGATTGTTTCCACTCCTGGACAGAGCTCTTCATATCTTGAGTCAGTTCCTTAATCAATGATGCGCCTTCTTTAGAGGTAGCGGTGATTTGTGCCTTTAACCGCAGTCCATCGCGTTTTAAATCTGCAAACATTTGTTTGTATTCCACACCTTGCTGCTTTGCACGGTCACGTAATTCTTTGCCAGACGATGGGGTGCTAAGCAGTGTAGCTGTGGCACTCACGACGCCTCCAACAACAAATCCTAATAATAATGAACTGCCCCTAGCCATATCATGACGCTCCTTTCAACTATTTATTGTTATGTTTTCCACTTTTGACACGGATTTGAAACGTGTTATTAAAGGGATATGTACATGTTAGTTTTAAAAAATGACTTCTTTTTTATTATTATAAAGCTTTTTGGATAAAAAGTATAAGGAAAAGCTAAAAGAATATGATAAGGTTTGAATACAGTGGCATTTATAGTATTCTGGCGAGAAGGCCTCTGAGATACCTCAGAAGCCTTCTCAAATTAATGTATGTGCATCATGATGAAATGGCTGATCCGATTTCACTGGCAATTCGTTGTAAGTCATCCGAAGAATAATCATCACCATGTGTTGTCCAGCCTAATTGGTAGCCATCTCCTTCTCCGTAACGTGGGATGATGTGAATATGTAAATGAAAGACAGATTGCTCCGCTGGTGTTTCATTGTTATTTAACAGATTCATGCCAATAGGCTGGTAGACCTCTTTAACCGCATTGGCAATCTTTGGGATGCGGGCAAATAATTCACGTGCAACCTCTGGTGGGGTCTCGTAAATATTTTTTGTATGTGTCTTCGGAATTACCAAGGTGTGTCCTTTAGTGATTTGGCTAATGTCCAAGAATGCATAGACATGCTCATCCTCATATACTTTTGCTGAAGGGATGTCACCATTAATGATTTTACAAAAGATACAATCTTCATGTTGCATTGCATTCACTCCTCCTAAACCTTTTCTCTTATTGTATATAGAAACCGTTGAATATGTAAAGTTTTCTGTGTTTTATACGGGCGATGATTTCGCTAAATTGCGATATGAATCGAAAACCATCCAAGGTGAGGAGTATTGATCCAGGGAGTGTAATATCGACCAAATGTTTGGGAAACATCGACCGAGGAAGCGAGGCATCGACCGAATGCTTGGAAACATCGACCGGGGAAGCGGGGCATCAACCGAATGCTTGGAAACATCGACCGGTGAAGCGAGGCATCGCCCGAATGCTTGGAAACATCGACCGAGGAAGCGGGATATCAACCGAATGCTTGGAAACATCGACCGAGGAAGCGAGGCATCGCCCGAATGCTTGGAAACATCGACCGGTGAAGCGAGGCATCGCCCGGAAGCGAAGAAACATCGACCGAGGAAGCGAGGCATCGCCCGGATGCTTGGAAACATCGACCGGGGAAGCGAGGCATCGACCGGAAGCGAAGAAACATCGACCGAGGAAGCGAGGCATCGCCCGGAAGCGAAGAAACATCGACCGAGGAAGCGAGGCATCGCCCGAATGCTTGGAAACATCGACCGGGGAAGCGAGGCATCGCCCGGAAGCGAAGAAACATCGACCGAGGAAGCGAGGCATCGCCCGGAAGCGAAGAAACATCGACCGAGGAAGCGAGGCATCGCCCGGAAGCGAAGAAACATCGACCGAGGAAGCGGGACATCAACCGGAAGCGAAGAAACATCGACCGAGGAAGCGAGGCATCGCCCGGAAGCGAAGAAACATCGACCGAGGAAGCGGGACATCAACCTTACGCGAGCAAACATCGACCTTTAACAATAAACAGGGCTAGCCCGAATTCGGACTAGCCTGTTGTTGAAGAACGGTGTTATATCTAACGTTGGGGACTTTGCGTAATGTTGTTAATGTGCTTTTGGCCAATTAACGTGATTACTAAAAACCTTTTTGTCAGCATCTCAAGGATTCCCTTGGGATGAATCCTGGCAGAAGGGTTTTAATTCATTAGATTATCTTTCACCAACACCTCATTTTTGTGTGTAATTTACAAATTCGAAATTAGCTTCTTCTTCCAACACTAACACCTCATTTGTGTTTGACACGAAAAATTTGTTTCAGTGAAGCAACCCCGTTCTTCAATAACTATTTTGTGCCGATAGTGAGGTTTTATACATCAAGGTGGAAAAATAAATTGTTTAAAATAATCGGGTACAACCATCATTATTGTTGTCGAATTTTCTCGCACGCTTTGCTTTGGCATGGACGCTAATAAATGGTAAAATTTCTTTAGGTGAATGTTATTAAAAATGAGCTCTGTTTGCCCGTGATTGGAGAGGGATTATTGTGGAATCATTGTTGCATATAGAGAAGCTGCATGGAGGATATACACATAAGAATGTCTTACATGGTATTTCATTTGATGTTTATCCCAATGAAATTGTTGGTTTAATCGGTCTTAATGGCGCAGGTAAGAGTACCACGATTAAACATATAATTGGATTAATGCAAGCGAAAAAAGGAACGGTTGCGGTCAATGGGAAAACGTTTCGGGAAAATCCAGAAGTGTATCGCAGTCAAATGGCATATATTCCGGAGATGCCTATTTTATATGATGAACTAACGTTGTACGAGCATTTACGTCTTACTGCAATGGCTTATGATGTGTCGGAAGAATTGTTTGAAAAAAGATTGCATCCACTGTTAAAAGAATTTCGCATGGAAAAAAGGTTAAAGTGGTTTCCAACCCATTTTTCTAAAGGAATGCGGCAGAAAGTAATGATTATGTGTGCATTTTTAATCGAACCGCCCCTGTACATTGTAGACGAGCCATTTGTTGGGCTTGATCCACTCGGAATTCAATCGTATTTGCAACTGATGAATAAAATGAAGAACAATGGCTGTGGTGTCCTGATGTCAACCCATATTTTGGCTACGGCCGAACGATATTGTGACCGGTTCGTTATCCTGCATGAAGGTGAAATTCGTGCGATTGGCACGTTAGAAAAGTTGCAAAAAGATTTTCAAATGCCTGGTGCGACACTTGATGATTTATATGTTCAACTGACAAAGGAAGAAAGCCATGTTTGATGCAAATAAATTGTTTAAACAACGGTTTTCCGAGCATTTAAAAGAGACAGGCCGTTATCTCAAATATATCTTTAATGATCATATGTCAGTAGCGATGCTGTTTTTTATTGCTGCTGCGGCTTATTATTACCAGCAGTGGCTGGCGAATCTTCCGGCTAACTTTCCAACAGCATGGATCATGGGTATTGTCTTTGGCTTATTAGCCAGTTATAACCCGGTTCGAACCTTGCTGCGGGAACCTGATCTCGTGTTCTTAATTGCAGCGGAACATAAGATGGGTGTCTATTTTCGAAATGCGTTAATCTACAGCTTTGTCATTCAACTATATTTGATCTTGCTTACGGGTGCTGTATTTGGGCCATTGTATTTTGCCTCTTTTCCAGAACGAAATGGCAGTACATTCCTTGTAACGATCGTGGTACTGCTGATTTTCAAAATATGGAATCTACTTGCCAACTGGTGGATGCTGAGGGTGAGGGACACCGGAACACGCAGGATTGATCTGTTAGCCCGGACAGTGCTCAATTGTGCTGTGTTTTATTTGTTAATTCATGATAATATGATTCCTGCTGCTATTGCGACTATCCTGTTCATTATTGTGTTCTTATACGATCAACGTATTTCTAACAAGCAAGCTGGTCTTGTTTGGGACGTATTAGTAGAGAAAGATCAGAATCGGATGCAATTCTTTTATCGGATTGCGAATATGTTCACAGATGTTCCTCATTTGAAAAATCGTGTAAAAAAGCGGCAATGGTTGGTAAACCTTGTGGATCGTGTTCCATTCCAACAAAAATTTACGTTTGATTATTTATACCGGATTACCTTTATCAGGAGCGCAGACTATCTGGGGATGTATGTACGGCTAATTGTCATTGGCGGCCTGGTGATCTATTTTGTTCCCAATGACTGGGTGAAAATTATTTTTGCTTTATTATTTTTTTACCTGAGCAGTTTCCAAATGATGACACTATATAACCATCATCGCACAGTTATTTGGCTTGATATTTACCCTGTATCGAATCAGCATCGCAAACAGGCTGTATTAAAATGGTTGTACCAGCTGACGTTTATCCAAACAGTTATCTATGCCGTGCTGTTTTTGTTTATCGGGGAATATCTGGGAGCAGTGATTACATTGGCAGGTGGGATGCTGTTTAATTATCTGTTCATTACCGGGTATGTGAAATCAAAATTGACCTGAATACAGGAAAGAAAGGGATGCAACAAACAAATTTTCCTATTGGTATAATGGGTTTAACAGCGACACCAATACATGAAAAAGACAGTTTTGAGGATAACGTCCAAAAAACTGTCTTTTTCATGTGTGTACACTATAATGCAGTAGGAGTTTGGTTATTTTCTAATTCTTTAAAGATACAATTTCCTTTTCCATGTGGAATGCACATTGGTGTACCAAAAATTGGATCACATGCAATGTTACAACGCATGCGAAAGACATCTGAAACTAATTCACGCGAAATGGTTTCTTCCGGTTTTCCTTGTGCATAGACTTTCTTATCTTTGATCGCGATAATGTGGTGTGCATAACGACTTGCTAAGTTCAAATCATGCAAGACCATCACAATGGTTCGGCTATTTTTTTCATTTAATTCAAACAGAAGATCCAAGACATCGATTTGATGAGCCAAATCCAGGTATGTAGTTGGTTCATCTAAAAGAATAATGTCCGTATCTTGTGCCAGGGTTAAAGCAATCCATGCGCGTTGACGCTGCCCGCCTGATAACGAATCAACTGGTTGGTTCATTAGTTCCTGCATGTTCGTATCTTTTAATGCCTTTTGTACGGCTTCTTCGTCTTCAGTGGACCATTGCTTCATGACCTTACGATATGGATGTCTTCCTTGTTTCACTAATTCATAAACCGTTAAACCCTCTGGACTTGTTGGTGATTGTGGCAGAATAGCCAGGTTCTGTGCAACTTCTTTCGTACGCATTTTTGCAATATCTTGCCCGTTCAGGACAACCGAACCTTGCTTTGGCTTTAATAAACGTGCCAACGAACGTAATAGTGTTGATTTTCCGCAACCATTTGGCCCGATAAATACTGTAATTTCCCCTTTAGGGATGGTAATATCCATTTCATCTATAATAATGCGGTCACCGAACCCAAGTGTTAAATTATTCGCAGCTAAAGATTCCAAAATTAACGCCCCCCTGAGCCGAAAACACGTACATAATGTGTCCTTACCTATATTTTATTGGTTCTGAGTTCATTAGTCAATGATAATTATTTTCAATTAGGAAAACCGCATTGAAAAAAGGGGTGAAACGTTACATCCGGAGAAGGCGCAATCAGCATGAAATCTTATTTTTTTTTACATAAGAAAACTGCCAGGAGTGACTCCCAGCAGTCTGGTGATAAATCATTTGAATAATTCCATAAGTTGATCAATGGTTTGTTCTGAGGCAATCAAGCCATTGTTTGTCCAATTACTTTCGTCTTCCAAATAATAGACCTGATCGTTTTGCACTGCTGGTGTATTTTTCCATACACTACTATTATTTAGTGTTTCTATACCTTTATCGTCTTTATTACCGAGAATAATAACATGATCTGCATCTAATTCAGACAGCTTTTCTAAGGATATCGGATCCCAGGCATCTTTTGCTTTACCTAAGTCTTTCACAAGCGATGGAACGTCAACTCCAAGCTCCGAATAGATCATGTTGGCGGTGTAACGATTTTTTTCAAATAAAAAATATTTTCCCCCTGTTACCCACATCATAGCAATGGTGTCATCGCCAAGTTTCTCCTGAAGTTTTTTATTCGCTTGCTTAACCTTTGCTTCATAATCATCTAAGGCCTGCTTTGCTTCTGCTTCTTTTCCTAAAATTTCTCCAAAAACTTGTAATTGTTTTTTCCAATCTTCCGTTGTTTCCTTCTTCATGACATAGGTTGGTGCAATTGTCGAATATTCTTCGTATGAGCCTTCATAGCTATCTAAACTATTTTCTAATATAATAAGATCAGGGTCATGATGCAGTACTTGTTCCAGTGGCATTGTCCATTCAATACTATCAATATCTTGTAAATCTTTTTCTAAGTAATCTTGTACCGATTTATCAATTGCCCATTTTGCAGCGGGAGTGACTCCCAGCGCAAGTAGTGTATCTTCATGAAAAGGGGCTAATACGCTTTTTGGATTGGCAGGGAGGGTAACGTCACCCATTTGAGAATCCACGGTGATTTCACTGGTTTTTTCGGAAGTATTTTCCGTTGCGTCATTGTTGCCGCTCTCATTATCATTCCCACAAGCAGTTAAAAATAATAACGGGATAAATAGTAAGGTGAACAAGTATTTCTTTTTCATAAATTTGTTCATGTTCGTTTCTCCTTTATGGTATAATTAAAACGCATGATAATGATAATGATAATCACTTGCAATTATAAAGTCAATAATTGATGCTATCACTTTTTGAATTTTAGGAGCTTAATGATGAAAGTATTTACGCGATCTTCCCCATTATCAAAAATGGGTCTAAACCTTATTGGTATTTGTCTGGTTGTATTGTCTATCGGGATCTCTATTTCATATGGTACCACGAATATTGATTTACATAAAATAGGCCAAGCCGTTTTTCAATTTCATTCTGATAATCAATCCCATCAGGTCATTCGTGAGTTACGCATTCCACGGGCGCTAGCTGCCGCATTGGTGGGTGCTTTTTTGGCAGTGTCTGGTGCGCTGATGCAAGGAATGACTCGTAATCCGCTGGCCTCGCCTTCGATTATGGGTGTAACAGATGGCGCTGCTTTTATGTTAGTGATCATGCTTGCGTTTTATCCTGGGGTTTCAAATTTAGGGTTAACCTTCGCGGCGTTTATCGGAGCAGGTGTAGCTGCCACGCTTGTATTTTCCGTTGGTTCTTTTTCCAGCGGTGGGCTGACACCGGTTAAGTTAGCGTTGGCAGGTGTGGCAATTGGGATGCTTTTACGTTCCCTGTCATCTTTGCTTTCCCTGCACTTCCAATTGGAAAAGGATATTGGATTTTGGCTGGCAGGCGGCTTGGATGGCACGGGATGGAATTCCATAAAAGTGCTTCTCATTGTAGGGGTAGTTGGAATGATCATCGCCATATCTGTAGCCAAATCAATTACAGTACTCAGCCTTGGTGATGATTTATCGATTGGGTTAGGACAAAACAATGCACGGATACGGGTGCTAGGCATTGTTGCTGTATTACTATTAACAGGTGGAGCGGTATCTGTAGCAGGGTCAGTTGGATTTGTCGGATTAATCATCCCGCATATTACCCGCTTCATTGTGGGCACGGATTATCGTTGGATTATTCCTACATCAGCTGTATTTGGAGCACTATTGCTCGTTAATGCTGATTTAATAGCACGCATGGTGAATGCGCCCTTTGAGACACCAGTAGGCGCGATAACCTCCATTCTCGGGGTCCCTTTTTTCCTCTATTTAGCTAGGGGCAGTGGGGGTGACAAAAAATGAACAGGTTGGAACAACAAAAAAGGAAACGGTTTTGGCTGATTATCAGCGTATTATTTATTTCGATCATTGGATTCTCGTTTATTAGCCTTTCCATTGGTGTGATTTCGATTTCCCCAGCAGAAGTTATACAGACTTTACTGCAAAATGGTACCAAACAGCAGGAATTAGTTTTATTTGATTTCCGGATGCCTGGTATTATATTAGCGTTATTAATTGGAGCTGGCTTGGCTGTTTCAGGAACAATCATGCAAGGTATTACACAAAATGGGTTGGCAGATCCAGGAATATTAGGAATAAACGCTGGGGCTGGTTGTGCGATTGTTTTGTTCTTGTTTTTCTTTCAGGGAATAATCCCCCAAACAAGTTCGATTTCCACCTTTGCATTGCCATTTGTCGCGCTGATCGGGGCATTTAGTGCGGCAATGCTAATCTATGCTATTGCCTGGAAAAAAGGTGTTGCGCCCATTCGCCTTGTACTTGTGGGCATTGGTGTCAATGCAGCATTCAGCGCGCTGCTGACGATTATGCAGTTGAAGATGGATCCGCAAAATTATCGCCAAGTTACCATTTGGTTATCCGGAGACATTTGGAATGCAAACTGGGGGTTTGTTATCGCACTGTTACCATGGATGCTGATCTTAATCCCTATCGCAATTAAAAAAGCAAAATCCTTAAACGTGTTCCACCTTGGAGATGATGTGGCATCCGGACTTGGTACAGGGGTGGAACGCGAACGAGGGTTATTACTATTGATCGCCGTTGCGCTGGCCGGAGCGGCTGTCGCTGCAGGTGGAGCAATCGCATTTTTAGGCCTTGTTATCCCGCATATTGTCAGGAAGCTGGTAGGCCCACTCCATCAATATGTGATTCCAATTTCGGCATTACTAGGGGCATTGGTCTTAATGGTTGCCGATATGATTGGCAGCAATTTGCTCGCGCCTACCTCGATACCAGTAGGGATTATTGTTGCTATCGTAAGCACACCATACTTTATTTACTTATTGATGAAAACGAATTAGCGGTAATGGAGGGATAGTATGCCAACCAATGAAGAAGTCTACGATGTATCCATAATTGGTGGTGGTTCAGCAGGGCTGTTTGCCGCCTTTTATAGCGGCATGCGAGAAATGAAAACAAAAATAATTGAATATCTGCCATATCTTGGGGGAAAAATTCCTTATTTCTATCCAGATAAAATGATCCGGGATATTGGCGGAATCGCCCAGGCGTCCGGTGACGAGGTAACCGACCAGTTAGTTCAGCAAGCCATGACCTTTGATCCAACAATTGTGTTAGGGGAACAAGTGGTAAGGTTAGAGCAAAGAGATGATCAAACATTTAAGCTCGTTAGCAACAATGGGAATGTGCATTACACGAAAACAGTCATGCTAGCTACGGGATTTGGAATATTAAAATCCGTACGATTACCACATCCACAAGCGGTTGATTATGAAGAAAAAAGCCTTTTTTATACGGTTCGTAAGCTGGCGGACTATCAAGGAAAGCATGTACTCATCTCCGGTGGAGGAAATAGTGCGGTAGATTGGGCGCTTGAGCTGGAACCCATTGCCGCTAGTGTGACCTTAACTCACCGAAGAAATCAATTTAAAGGGTTAGAAAGTAATGTTTCGAAATTAAAAAATTCCCGTGTACGCTTGATGACTCCATATGAAATTGTTGATCTGCATGGTTCGAATGGCCAATTACATACGATACGCCTTCAAGAGGTAGATGGGGAGGACTATCAGGATATCCCCGTCGACCGGGTTGTCGTGAATCATGGATTTCAAATTAATTTGGAGCCGATCACATCATGGGGACTGGAAATGGTGGAGGGAATGATTGCTGTGGATTCCAGTATGCAAACCTCAATTCCTGGCGTGTTTGCAATTGGCGATATTGCCCATTATTCAAATAAATTAGGTCTTATTGCAGGCGCATTTAATGAGGGACCAATTGCAATCAATCATGCTAAAAAGATAGTGGACCCGAAAGACCCTGTGGAACATCTTTTTTCTACTAATTATCGTTCTTTTACCGAAGCAGAGAAGTAATTGGAGGTACATCCCGAATGAAGGTTATCCCTAAATATGGGACAACCTTTTAACCCGCTCTTAACGGGGAGGGAAGTAAAAGCATTGCTGAATGAAGTTTCACCTTAAGCCTGGTGCTGCTCCTGGTACTTCAGGTATACGTCAATGAGTGTCTTTGCGGCAATCGGCATGGCGCCTTCGTTAATATCGAATTTAGGGTGATGATGTGGATATGGGTCATCACCTTTTTGAGCCCCAGTAAAGAAAAATGCTCCTGGCCGTTCCAGCATATAATAGGCGAAATCTTCACCTGCCATTACGGGGGGAACTTCATCACTGGAGACAACATCCGGCAATTCATTTCCAACCTTCAATACCAATTCCACTTCTTCCGGGTGATTGATTAATGGCGGGTAGCCTTTACGATAATTAAATTCGTAAGTCGCCCCACTGGCGATGCAGGCACCTTTAATACTGTTTTCCATTTCTGTGATGATTTGGTCTTGTATAGCCGGGTCAAAGTAGCGAACCGTTCCCAGCAGTTTTGCTTTATCAGCAATAACATTGAATGCCGATCCACCTTCAAATTTCCCCACGGTAATGACCGCAGTCTTCAGAGGGTCAATCCGGCGCGCAACGATTTGCTGGAGTTGAGTGATTAATTGGGAGCCAATGACCAGCGAATCCTTGGTTTCGTGGGGATACGCGCCATGCCCGCCTTTTCCCTGGATCGTGATTTCAAAGCGATCCGCTCCCGCCATGAAAGCAGTTTTTGCAGTTTGTAAAACACCAAATGGGGTCGTTGCCCATAGATGGGTGCCAAAAACGGCGTCAATGCCATCAAGTGCACCAGATTCGATCATTGGTTTTGCTCCACCTGGTGCATATTCTTCCGCATGCTGGTGTAAAAAAATGATTGTACCAGGAAGTTCCTCTTGAAACGCCTGGACAGCTTTTGCCAGTGCCAGTAATTGGGCGGTATGACCATCATGTCCACATGCATGCATCACACCGTCAACGGTTGATTTATATGGCACGTCATTTTCTTCTTGGATTGGCAACGCATCAAAGTCCGCACGCAGGCAAACTGTTTTGCCAGATTTACCGCCTTTTAATGTGGCTATGACACCATTTGCGCCAATATTGGTTTGATACGGTATCCCTAATTCCTTGTAATAGCCAGCAATAAATTTAGCAGTTTCTGTTTCCGCAAATGATAGTTCGGGATGCTGATGTAAATAGCGCCGTATTTTGACCATTTCTGGATAAAGGTCATCTATTGCTTCATGTATGTTTTCCCGCATAATACATTCCTCCTTGCGTGTCATTATGCTTTCATTATAACACGTTCCAGAACAAAAAAAGGATGACCAGTTCAGTCATCCTAAAAAAAGGGGGGTGTAATCTATTCAGATAGTCTTGGATCAGCTAGTAATCGTTCTACTTCCTCTTTATGATGGGTCTCATCAGCAATAATATCTTCCAGCTTAACAACCAGTTCCGTATAGCCCAACGATTCGGCTAATTTTTTTCTTTCTTCATAACGGTCAATGGTATCAGATTCTGCTTTTAATGTAGCTTTCAAAAGTTCTTTTACTTCGATAGGTTGTTCGACTTCCGCCGATTCTGTTGTTGGTGTTCCACCTAAAGCACTAATTTTTTCTGATAAATATGCAGCATGACCCATTTCATCGTTAATTTCGGATTCAAAAAATGGCTTCAATGCAGAACGATATAATCCGGAAACAACAGCAGCACTATACGTATATTGGATGGCGGCACCATATTCATGTGCTAAGTCAACATTTAATCCCTCAATTAATTTCTTTACATCCTCATTCATCTTTTATCCCAACCTTTTCCGTAATTAAGTAAATATCATCTATATATATTAGGTTCCCCGTTAACAATAGTTTAAACATCTATTTTGCGTTAGTATTATTTCAGGAGGTATGGCGAATGAAACATGCAAAACATGTTATCTATATTTTTCCGTTGTTTTTGCTGCTGTTCCTGATAGTTATTTGGGGGATAAAAGCTTATTATGGGATGATTCCTTATATAGATCAATGGACAAATGGATATGTGGAGAATTTAGGTGGTACGACATTCTATACATTTTTTCGCTGGTTGACCGAGCTTGGGTCTGGTACATTTTTGGTTCCTTTTGTGATTGTAATAAGTGTACTGGTTTGGGGCATGCATCGTGATTGGTTTTCCGGTTTGATGGTTATTATCGGAGCATTCTTTTGTTACCTGCTTAATAGTGCCATTAAATTAATTGTTGCCAGAGATCGACCAGAGATATTGCCTGTTGTCGACGCAGAAGGATATAGTTTTCCTTCTGGACATTCCATGCTCTCTGTCGTATGTTATGGCATGTTTCTCTATTTTGTGGTTAGAAAACTGCGAACAGTAATGACACGCATCTTGTGGCAAATTGGTATTACCGTGTTGGTTTTAGGAATCGGAATTAGCCGTTATGTCATCCATGTCCATTATTTAACCGATGTTTTAGCAGGCTTAGGGATGGGATTCTTCTTTTTGACGCTGTGGATTTCTATATACAAATTTATCCAAAAATGCCGCAAAGCAAAAACTCCGTCTTGAGGCTGAGGTGGAACCAATCGCAGGAATGTACAGGTCCTGCATGTATTTTGGTATGATGTGATTAGGGTGATTTGTGAAGCCGTGATAGAAGGCTTTAAAGATTCAAAAACTAAGGGCGCGGGCTTGACTAGCGTGTTCAAAGGGAAGGTGAAAATATGTTTCGTTATATGTTCGCACTTGGATTAATTATCGTTGGTATGATATTGGTTTTGGATAATATTGGCCTGGTGGAGGTACAGATGGATGATTACTGGGGCTTGATTATCCCGGTGCTTTTTATGCTGTTAGGGGTTAAGTTGTTTATCGATGATTTCAAATACAAGGGTGGCAGCTGGATTTTTGGGTCCTTACTGGTAATTTTTGGCGGGCTGTTGCTGTTAGGAGAATTGGCTATCATCAATTTTTCTTTCTCTGATATTACGAAGCTTTGGCCGCTTTTAATCATATACATTGGTTATAGTATCATCAAACCAACTAAAAAAAAGTATGTGCATGGTAAAATAAAAAAAAAGTATGTTCGTGATAACATGTCTTATGGGAAACGGATTTTTTCAGTGGGCGATCATGAATATAAACAATCAAATTGGAAAGTAGAACCAATGAATTTAAAGAATGCAGCGGGGAATTGTTATATGGATTTCACCAAAGCTTTTATTCCGGATAAAGAAATTCCCATTACCATCAATAACTGGGCAGGGGATGTCCAGCTATTATTACCAGAGCATTTGCCTTTTCGGATTGATGCATCTGTAAAAGTTGGCGATATTAATGTACTTGATCAGAAAGTTGATGGTATTAACCGCCATATATTTTATGAATCTAGTGATTATGATGCAGCTGTTCGAAAATTGGATATAAATGTAAAGTTAAAAGCAGGAGACATACGGGTTGATGTGGTATAGGAGGGGAGAGAAGAATCCTTGATGAAACGCCTGAGCAGTATACGATTTAGTTATATTCGTTCCCACTTATATGGGGTATTTTTAATATCGGTAACGCTACTATCATTGTTATTGTCCATTTACGTCTTATTTAAGCCGATATGGCTGGACCCGAAAGGTATTTTTATTTTTGTCTTGTTCATGGTTATCTTAGGATTGATCATTTCGATTTATGTTGGGTTTAAATCCAGCGGCGATATCAAAGAGCGATTGGACTATCTGTCAGTATTAATTACGCAATTTGCTAATGGAAACTATCATTCACGGGTCTATTTTACGGAGAATGACGAGTTTACCAGAATTGCAAATGAATTAAATGATTTTGGGGATAAGCTGCAAAATCAAGTGAAGTCATTGCAGCGCATGGCTGATGAAAAAGCAGATTTTGCAAAGTCCGCTCATAAAGCCGCGGTAATTGAGGAACGGCAGCGGTTGGCCCGAGATCTCCACGATGCGGTTAGTCAGCAATTATTCGCTTTAACGATGATGTCGGAAGCGGCGGTGAAACAACTGGACAAAAAACCAGCCGTCGCCAAAGATCAAATGAAGCAAGTCGCTGCTGCTGCATTACAGGCTCAGACGGAGATGCGGGCATTATTATTACATTTGCGCCCAGTATATCTATCAGGCGAGGCACTTGCATCTGGTGTCAGGAAATTAGTTGTCGAATTAAGACAGAAGAGTACCCTGGATTTTCAGTTAGCAATTGCGGATGATCTAGAGTTAACCGCAACGACGGAAGAGCATGTATTTCGTATTATTCAGGAGGCGCTTTCTAATATATTACGCCATGCCAAAGCAACGAAAGTAACAATCAAACTGACACAGCAAGGAGATGAACTATTTTTGCATGTAGCGGATAATGGTATTGGCTTTGAAATAGAATTAAACAACGAACGAAAAACATCTTATGGATTGCAAACAATGAAGGAGCGAGCCGAAGAACTTGGCGGTACATTTGCCGTTCGTTCCAATCCGGGTGAGGGAACATATATTGATATTCGCATCGCTTGTTAGAAGATTAGAGGGGGGACATGAATGGTACGTGTTGTGGTGGTAGATGATCATGAAATCGTTCGCAAAGGGCTGATTGCCTATTTACAAACCGATGATGAACTGGACGTGGTTGGCCAAGCATCATCTGGGAAAGAAGGGGCGAGCTTGGTGCTGGCGGAAAAACCGGATGTAGTTTTAATGGATTTAATAATGAAAAATGGTACAGGTATTGAAGCAACCAAGCAAATTATGGATGAATTGCCACAATGTAAAGTTATTATTCTTACAAGCTATTATGATGATGAACAGGTGTTTCCGGCCATTGAAGCAGGAGCATTCAGTTACTTATTAAAAACCGCTTCAGCAGAGGAAATTACTATGGCTATTAAAAAGGCGGCTGAGGGGGAAACAGTAATCGAGCCAAAGGTTGCTGGGAAAATGATGACAAACATTCGTACAGAACCGAAAAAAGCTCATCATGACTTGACGGACAGGGAACTGGAAGTGCTTCTTTGTGTTGGCAACGGAATGACCAATCAAGAAATAAGTGAACACCTGTATATTGGAATAAAAACGGTGAAAACGCATGTCAGCAACATATTGGGGAAATTGGCTGTGCATGACCGGACGCAAGCAGCTGTTTATGTTCATCGCAATAAGCTTATTCGTTAAAAAGGTACACGAAAGCGAACTCATGCTTAACAGAGATTAAGAAATAAAGTGAACACATGAGTTAATCCTCTTTTTTGTTTTTTTTTCATTTCAACTGTATAATACGTGTGTATCTTATCTTAACTAAAGGGGATTACATATGAAAAATGCCAAGTATAATGAAACAATCCTGCTTATTGTTTGGGGACAAGCGTTTATTGCACTCGCCGGCAGTTTATTTTATTCTGAAGTTATGGGATATACCCCTTGTGAATTATGCTGGTTTGAGCGTATTTTAATGTATCCTTTGGTAGTTATCTATGGAGCAGCAGCAATCAAAAGAAACCTGTCGATTGCGATACCGGGACTCATTATGAGCGGAATCGGCATCCTTGTTGCTATGTATCATTATTTGATTCAGAAACTGCCTGCTTTACATGAAGTCGGGGGTTCGTGCGGTATTATTCCATGTAATACGGAATATATAAATTACCTTGGCTTTATTACTATTCCATTCTTAGCATTTATTGCGTTTATCGTTATTTTTGTGTGCCATTTGATTTTGCTGAAACAACAAAAGGGGGAATCGTAACATTGAAAAAGAAAATGATTATTTTTGCGGTGGTAATTGTTGTGCTTTTTGGTGCATTGTATTTTGCGACCGTCTTTAAAAATAAACAAGCTGTGGATGAGCATAACAACCCATACGGAAAAGATGATTTGCGTCAGGCGACTGTCGATCAATTGGACGATCCATTATATCAAAATCAAATCACTCCGGATAAATTAGATGATACGTTAGCTGATAAAGAAGATGCGTTTGTTTATTTTTACAGCCCAACCTGTCCGCATTGCCAACGAGTGACACCGATATTAGTGCCTGCAGCGGAAGATCTTGAAATAGATATGAAAAAGTTTAATCTTTATGAGTTTGATGATAAGTGGGATACGTATGGGATTGAAGGAACACCTACCCTTGTATACTATAAAAATGGAAAAGAAGCAGATCGAATAAGTGGAGAAGGCAAAACGGAGGAACAAACAAAAGAAATGTACCAAAACTTTTTAAAAGAGCATAAAGGGTAGACAGCGACTACAGGGCATAGATTTAGTTCATCCTTGGCAATTTTTGTGGCGTGCATAGTCGAACAACTTCCTGCACCTTGTCTAACCTAATATGAATTGGGGCAAAAAAGCTGCCCCTTTTTACTGCTCATTCTGGTTTGATCATCTGATAAGTTGTTATAAATGGTTTCGCCGCTACATAGGCAGGTGGTTTTGCGGCTTGATTCTGGTGCTGTTTTTTAAAGGTGCTTGATTGTTTCCAGTTCTTGAAATCATCTTCAGATGCCCATTGAGTGACAACGACATACGTATTGCCTTTGCGTGGACGAAGCAGACGGAACGCTTGGAACCCTGGCATGTTGGCAAGCCCGCTTTTTCGTTGCTTAAATCGCTCCTCGACTATCTCTGTTTTGTCGTCAACTACCGGGATATGATTCATTACAGTGTAGCCCTCTTTTTCGATTGCGCCGCTGGATTCCGCTATGTCAAATGCACTGCCTGCCACAAATACATTTTTTCCTTTTCCTTCATAGTAAGCCAACGTACCTGAACTTCCCGCCATAAAATAAAACGAGATGTCGGGATATTTGTCTTCAAGTTTTTGCAAAAAATCATACGTTCCTTTCGTCATATATGCATGCACATGTTATTCTCCTCTCGTAAATCAATCATCGGTTCTTTCCAGATTCCACTGAATGAAGTTTCACTTTATATTTATACCCGGCATCCAAAAATTATAACCTGATACAATATTATAATAATTATTATCTGATACTGAATTAAAATACTTTTCGAATGTCGCATTCTGTCGTATAATAGCAGGATAGTAGAGGTGGACTATGAGAAGAAGTGATAGGCACAAAGAAACTAGAAGTGATCGGCATAAAAAAAGAGGCTGGAAGCTGTTGCCGAGGAAACTGAAATGGTCAATTGGTACCATTGGTTTACTCCTCATTTTAACATTAATTGGATACAGTATCATTATTTTCGGCGGCTATCTGATTGTGGATAAAGATGATTTAGTTTTGGATGCCGCGACAACGGTTGAAACGAAGGACGGGAATGTGATTTCCTCCATCTATCATGAAAATCGTACGTTAATCGATCGCGGCGATATTCCGGACCACGTTAAAAACGCCTTTATTGCCATCGAGGACAGACGATTTTATACCCACCGCGGAATTGATATCAAGTCCGCTTTTCGTGCTGTTTATAAAGATATAATTGCGATGGGAAAGGTAGAAGGCGCAAGCACAATTACCCAGCAGCTAGCGAAAAATCTTTTCTTAACAAATGACAAAACATGGATGCGTAAAACAAAGGAAGCGATGGCTGCCATTTATCTGGAACGCCATTATTCTAAGGATGAGATTTTGGAATTGTACTTGAACCAAATGTATTTCGGTAAGGGTGCCTATGGCATTGAAACAGCATCCCAGCTTTACTTTTCCAAATCTGCAAGCGAATTAGATCTGTCGGAAGCAGCACTGTTAGCTGGTATGGCCAAGGGACCAAATGGCTATTCTCCAATTGATCATCCCGAAAAAGCATTAACAAGAAGGAATATTGTACTAAAGGCAATGGATGATACCGGGATGATTTCAACGAAAAAGCGAGTACAGGCACAGGAAAAAAAGTTAGGTTTGCATGTAAAAGAAGAAAAAACGAATCATATTGATGACAGCTACGTGGATCTAGTAATGAAAGAGGCAGCAGATGAGCATGAATTGTCGATTAATGAATTAAAACGCGGTGGATATCGAATCATCGTGAATCTGGATGAAACTACCCAACAAATTGCCTATGATCTATTTCAAAACGAGGACTATTTCCCGGGCAATACTAAGGGGGTACAAGCTGCATTCGTCATGATGGATCAACAGGAAGGGGGAATCGTTGCCGCTATAGGCGGACGAGACTACCAGCTTGGTGATTGGAATCGGGTTGCGGTAAAGCGACAGCCTGGTTCGACAATGAAGCCCATTGCGGTTTACGGTCCGGCGCTGATGCAGAAGAAGTTTCAAGCCTATACATTGATTCCAGATCAGAAAATCGACTATAAGGGATATACAGCGACAAATTACGACGGTCAATACGATGGGGCTGTTTCGATTTACCAGGCACTTGTTGCGTCAAAAAATGCACCGGCTGTCTGGCTGTTAAATAATTTGGGAATAGCTGAAGCGAAAGGGTATCTTAAAAACATGGGGATTTCGCTGCCCGATAAAGGGTTATCAATCGCCCTGGGAGGACTGAAGGAAGGGTTAACCCCAATTGATATGATGCAAAGTTATCGAACTTTTGCTCATAATGGAGAAGTGATTCCCGCCCATACTATTAATCAGCTATACGATCGGGAACAGCAACGGATTTACCAGGCAAAACCTTCGTCAACAAAGGTATTTAATCCACAGGTGGCCTGGAACATGACCGAAATATTGGCATCTGCGGTTGAGCATGGCACGGCACAAGCAGGAGATTATGCTAAAGCATTGGCTGGTAAAACCGGTTCGACCCAGCATCCGTATGTGGATGGGGCGGAAAAAGATGCGTGGTTTGTCGGGTATACTCCGCAATATGTTAGTGCATTATGGATGGGGTACGATAATTCGGATGCGGATCATTATTTAACTGGCGGGAGCGAATATCCAACCATGTTAACGAAAGCAATCTTAACCGAATTGGATAAGCAGAAATCCTTGACTGCTTCCTTTGCAAAGCCGAAACAGGTGGAAGCTTTGCCAAAACCGATTGTACTGCCAGAAAATACCCAGATAAATGCAGCTTACACATTTGGTGGATTGCGAATTGTCAAAGGAAAAATTACCTGGACCGCTGCTCAAGATGATCGGGTGGAATATCATATTTACCAGAAGCAAGAAGGGAAACTTCCAAAGCTGATTGGAACAACAAAAGGTGACGAATTTACCGTAACCGATCTATCGCTTTTTGGATCCAGTTATTATTTTGTTGTCCCATATGACCCGCTTACCAAAACGGAAGGAAAACAGTCTAATTTGGTGGAGTTATCACTATAAAGAAATTTGCCCTGCACGTAACAGGCAGTAAGACCCCCGTTTCACAATTTCGAGGTGAGCTAAAAAGATAACTGGGGGTCAACAGTATGACAAAGATCCGATCCCGTTCTCTGTCTGCACGAGGCGGGTCACAAAGGCGCTGCAGCTCAGATACCTGAGAACTTAGCCGTTGTTGTTCAAATCAGTGGGGGAGTAAAAACAGGCTAAAACTGTCACGTCCTGTGCGTTGAAACCCTCCACTGAATGTAGTTTCAATTCATATAAGACAAATTAATGACAATTAGCCGCATTGGCTATACAGGTATAATAGAAATAGGTATAGTGAATTAGGGAAGTTCATTAAATCACAATCTGGCAATACTATATTTAATATTAATAAGGGACTAGTATGAAAAAGGGTGAGGAAATGGCGAAACAACTTAATGACACGATTATTAAAGCGTATAATGGCGAGCAAACAGATTATACTCCTGTTTGGTATATGCGCCAAGCAGGCCGATCACAGGCAGAATACCGTAAATTAAAAGAGAAATATTCCTTGTTTGAAATTACGCACCAGCCGGAACTATGTGCATATGTGACACGTTTGCCGGTTGAACATTATGGTGTTGATGCAGCGATACTGTATAAGGACATAATGTCTCCGTTGCCAGCGATTGGTGTGGATGTGGAGATTAAGAAAAACATCGGTCCTGTTATTGACAACCCGATTCGTAATTTTCAGGATGTGGAACGATTAGGAACGATTGATCCAGAAGCAGATGTGCCTTATGTACTAGATACGATTCGGCTATTAACCGAGGAACAGCTGGATGTTCCGCTGATTGGTTTTACGGGAGCGCCTTTTACCCTGGCAAGTTACATGATTGAAGGCGGTCCATCGAAAAATTATAGTAAAACAAAAGCATTTATGTATCAGCACCCAGAAAGCTGGTTTTTGTTGATGGATAAATTGCAGGCTATGATTGTCACCTATGTCAAAGCACAAATTCATGCTGGCGCTAAAGCCATTCAGGTGTTTGATTCATGGGTCGGTGCTCTCAATAAAGAAGATTATCGAACATTTATCAAGCCAGTCATGAACCGGATTTTTACGGAATTAAAACAAGAAAATGTTCCGTTGATTTTGTTTGGTGTAGGCGCAAGACATTTACTTCTTGAGTGGAATGATTTGCCAGTAGATGTCATTGGCTTAGATTGGCGCACGTCGATCACTGAAGCAAGACATATGGGTGTGACGAAGGTGTTGCAAGGAAACCTGGATCCAGCTATTCTCCTTTCTGATTGGGAAACCATTGAAGAGCGAACAAAAGGCATACTGACTGAAAGCAGCCAGCAAACAGGTGGACATGTTTTTAATCTGGGACATGGAGTTACCCCAGATATTAAACCAGCAACATTGAAGCAATTAACGGAACTTGTGCACACGTATTCCAAAGCAGTAAAAACGAAATAATATTGCAGAAAGGATGTTAGAAAATGGAAAGAAAACAAATGGGCTTACTTGTCATGGCTTATGGAACACCATACAAAGAGGAAGATATTGAACGTTATTACACTGATATTCGTCATGGCAGAAAACCAACCAAAGAAATGCTGGAAGATTTGCAAAGCAGGTACAAAGCAATCGGCGGTATTTCACCACTTGCTAAAATTACCGAGCAACAAGCAAAAGCACTGGAAACAACGCTTAATGATTGTCAGGAAGAATATGATTTTCATGTCTACATTGGCTTGAAACATATTGAGCCATTCATTGAAGATGCGGTGGAGAAAATGGCAGCCGATGGGATAGAAGAGGCTGTATCTCTTGTGCTGGCACCACATTATTCCACCTTTAGTGTGAAATCCTATAACCAGCGGGCAAGTGAAGCTGCAGCTAAACATGGCAAGCCCAGCATTGTTTCCGTGCAAAGCTGGTATAATGAGCCAGGCTTTATTGAATTTTGGGCAAACCAAATTAATGATGTTTACGAAAAAATGTCAGCCGACGAAAAAGAAAATACGGTATTGGTCATTTCGGCACACAGCCTACCGGAGAAAATTTTGCAAAACGGGGACCCATACCCGGATCAATTAAAAGAAACAGCTGCATTGATTTCTGAGAAAACAGGTATAACGAATTACGCGATTGGCTGGCAAAGTGAGGGGAATACCCCTGATCCGTGGCTCGGACCCGATGTACAGGATTTAACCCGCGAATTGTACGAACAAAAAGGTTATCGTTCGTTTGTATATGCGCCTGTTGGATTTATCGCGGACCACTTGGAAGTTCTTTATGATAATGATTACGAATGTAAAGTGGTTTGTGAGGAATTAGGCGTTAACTACCATCGTCCGGAGATGCCAAATGCACATCAAGGGTTTATCGATGCATTGGCAACGGTTGTCCTGAAAAAGGTAAGAAGTGACGTAAAATGAGGAAACGAATTGTAATTATCGGCGGTGGGATAACCGGCTTGACAGCTGCCTACTATTTGCAAAAAGAAATTCAGGCAAATCAGTTACCATATGAAGTGAAACTTATCGAAGCAAGTCATCGGTTAGGTGGAAAGGTGAAGACGTATAAACGGGATGGTTTTATCATTGAACAAGGACCAGACTCCTTTTTAGAGCGCAAGACGCCTGCCGTAAAGCTGGTTGAAAACCTTGGCATTCAGGATCAGCTAGTCCGCAATGGCACTGGACAGTCCTATATTTTAATTGATAATACATTGCATAAAATGCCTAAAGGATCATTTATGGGTATTCCTGTAAGAAAGCGACCTTTTTTATTTTCCGGGATTGCATCCTGGAAGGGTAAGGCACGTGCAGGACTTGATTTAGCTTTGCCTAGGGGAAAGGCCCAAACCGACCAGTCATTGGGGGCATTTTTGCGCCATCGATTTGGTAATGAGCTAGTTGAAAATTTAATGGAACCGCTGCTATCCGGAATTTATGCCGGCGACATTGATGAGATGAGCTTGATGGCGACATTCCCTCATTTTTATCAATTGGAACAGGAGCATGGCAGTCTAATGAAAGGCTTAGAGGAAACCATGCCCAAACCTCCCAAGAAAAAGAAAACAAAAAAAGGGATGTTTTTATCATTTGCGAACGGGCTTCAGACGTTAATCGATGCATTACAAAAGCAACTGGGTGATATTGTTCAATTAAACACAAAGGTTGATCATATTGAAAGAAAAGACCATGGCTATCATGTACTGTTAGATAATGGTGATGTGGACAAGGCGGATGCTATTATAATGGCAACTCCGCATTATACCGTACCAAGAATGCTCAGTCAATATGATTTCTTTAAAACATTTAACGACATGCCCGCGACATCGGTGGCGAATGTTGCTTTGGCGTTTGATCAATCGGCGATTAAAAAAGATATTGATGGAACAGGGTTTGTTGTTTCAAGAAACAGTGATTTCCGGATTACAGCTTGTACCTGGACACACAAAAAATGGCCAACCACGACACCGAACGGCAATGTATTATTGCGCTGCTATGTCGGTCGTCCGAGCGATCAGGCCGTTGTCGATATGTCTGATGAAGAAATTGTAGCGATTGTCTTAAAAGATTTAAATAAGACAATGAACATTACACAAAAGCCGATATTCAGTGTCGTTTCACGCTGGAAAAATGCGATGCCGCAATATTCGGTTGGACATAAGGAGCGTGTGGCTCAAGTCCGTGGTGAAGCAGCAAAACAGTTGCCTGGCGTCTTTCTAACCGGAAGCTCGTATGAAGGAATTGGGCTGCCCGATTGTATTGAACAAGGCGAACAGGCGGTTAGTGATGTGCTGCGGTTTTTGAAATAATATTTTTGAAGAGGGTCCTTGGAGGAAAGAGACCCTCTTTTTCGCCTTTTCCCGATGTCTTGTTATGTTATATGGATATGATGAATGAAAATATTAAAAAATAGGCATCTAAAGGTATTGTGATTCTGCTTAAGGAAACTGATACAGTGATGGATAAACAGCTCTTCATCGTTTATCCTGCCTTAACGGGAAGTAAGACCCCTACTTCAAGATTTTGAAGTGAAACTAAAAAAGATAAATAGGGCCAACAGCAAGACCAAGGTCAGTTTCTGTTCGGGCCTGCACTAGCACGTCCAGTGCGTCGAAAACCTCTACTGAATGAAATTTCACTTTATTTCTATCACGCGCATTAGACACAGATTATTCACGCTGATTAGACAAATTGTAACTTTTTGAGACTTCTCTATTGTTAATTAACCTTAAACATAGTAAGATGATAAATGTTCGTGTAAAAATGAAAAAGGAGCTCTAGTTATGGAATTAATTTCAGACGAATTACTCATCGAGGCTTACTATAAGGCAGCAAAAATGAATTTGGACAGTCAGTTCATTCATTTGATTAAAAAAGAATTGAGCGAACGTTCCATCTCGGTGGATGAAAATTACGCCTAATGTTCCAGTCGTGATCAAACATAATATATAATAGACATTGTCAAAAAGCATAGATACGTGTAGAAAGCATCCCGGATAGAGTACTAATCCTGAGATGCTTTATTTGCCTCTGCGTATTTTAGATAATTGACATGTCAATTATCTAAAATTATTGGTTCACTGAATTATTTGCAGAAATAAAATGGAAACAGCTCAACACTGCTCCCAAGCTATTTTTAAAAGGCTATTTGCTCCAGTCTCAGAAATGGATCTGTTTAACCATCCACTTTTTCAGCATTTTTGATGTATTGGCTGAGGACATCGGCTAGTGCATCAGCCGTGTTTTGTAATTCTTCATCATCGTTATCTACCCCGCCTACTTCGATTAGGATGGAATTTCCGGACAGATCTTGATTGTAGACACCGTTTCCCTCAGACTTATCCTTTTTGAAGATACCGCGGCTAATTCCTGGGTATTTTTCTTCGATTTTTTTATTCAATTCCTCGGCGAACTGTAAATTCTTTTTATAATCTTTATGGACAACGCCGACTGTAAAGAATACTTTGGCATAGGGCTTCTCGTTGATGGTAGCTGTTGTCACATCTTTACGTTGAGAATCTCGATGGATATCAATAAAATAGTTGAGTGATTTATTGTCGGCCATGACTTTTTCGACCGTTTCCCGTGAGAAATTATAGGAATCATAGTAATTCCATCCCTTAGCATGCAATCCTTCCGTAACGTTTGTTTTATCATGAGCAGCATTCACACCGTCTTTTTTCAATGCATCGGCTAGCATAGATCCCACATAAAAGACGTTTTTCTTATTATCGGTACTTGAAGCCTCACTTGGCTTTTTCTTATTATCCATTAAAGGTAAAAATGCTTCCCACGCATGACTATGATAAATAAATACTTGCTCTGGCCCCTGGCCGTTGGTATCATCATCTGATTTAGGAGGGTCATTTTTTGACTTGTCTGCGTCTTCTTTTAGTAAATTCTCAAAGTCTGGCGGGGGTGACTCAATTGGCATATCTGCTGCAACATCTCCAGTTTTGGAGACATTTACACCACGAGCATATGATTTTAACCCAGGTAATTCGCCCTCCATTAAACTGCTAAAATTCCTGGGTGTTATCCCTGAGGTAACCTTAAATAGTAATGTTGACAAACTCGATGGCGCAATATCATTTCCTTCCAAGTTTGATTTCAAAGCTGGAATCTCAGTACTCATCATCAACAGTAACGTGTTGGTGACGGTATTGGATTCGGTAAGCTGACTAACTAAATCGGATTTTAAATAGTTATTTTGATTTGGAAGGGTAATGACAAAAATAATGGTTAATAAAACAATCATGCTAACGAAAATAACTAGAATACCCTGCCTCAGCTTCATATAAAAACCCTTTCTGCATCTCATGCTATTATTTTAGTGATATAGACCTCACGTTATGAGATTATGCTAGATTTGCTTGAAATAGACGTGTTTTGTAATGGGTTTATATCATTAGGCTGATTCATTTGCTAGAAAGGGTGCTTCAAAAAATTTCTATTTAGCAAACCTTCGATTCTAAATGTTATGGAGTTGTTCTTTTTGTGAGCAAAAAAATAAACAGCTAAAGATTAGCTGCTTAACAATTGTTATCCCACCCGATGGGACATATAATCCGTTACGAGTATCTGAAAGAATGTAAGTTGTAACAGAGACACAAAGAAAAACCCCCAAATAATAAATCAAGTTCACAATGTTATAATACAGTTGTTATACGATCAGTTTTACCGTGCTGGATGATCACATTCGTCACAAACATTACCATAGCAATCCGCTTTTTCATTCATGTCCTGACCACAACGCTGGCACTTCTTCTTCGGTAATTTTTTAAAAAACTCAACGATGTTATCCATGTTCATCCTCCTTTGTTATAGTATCTGTATTGTAATATAACAGTATGATGGTTGTCAACAGTGTGTTACAACAAAATTTAATGAAATAGTGTGTTTTTTCGAAAATAGGGTTGCGAAACTCCTGTTAGAATGGGGATGAAACGGTTTGAAGGTTTTTTAGAAAAAATTTAATTTTAATTTTAAAGACAAAGATTATTCCATTGGATGTATTCTTGATGGGTAGAATATATTGTAGCGTGACAGGTTATATATTGTGTTACAACAAAACGAGGAGTGTTTTTCATGAAATTAACAGTGATTGGTTATTGGGGTGGCTATCCTGCCGCAAATGAGGCCACTTCTGCTTATTTGCTGGAAAAAGATGATTTTGCTTTATTAATTGATGTGGGTAGCGGATCCTTGTCAAAGGTGCAAAATTATAAACATGTCATGGAGCTGGATGCGGTGGTTCTATCTCATTACCATCATGACCACGTAGCAGATATTGGTGTGTTACAGTTTGCCTGGCTGGTTCAATCGTATTTGCGTGAAGAGCAGGAAATTTTGCCGATCTATGGACATGCAGAGGATAAGGAAGGATTTCAGTCGCTTACCCATACATGTACGGAGGGGATAGCCTATGATCCGGAAAACGGATTAACGATAGGGCCGTTTCACTTCACTTTTTTAAAGACCAAACATCCAGTGGTATGTTATGGAATGCGGATAACAGATGAAGAAAAAGTTCTTGTTTATACGGCTGATACGGCCTTTAGTGAGAAATGGAGTGACTTTGCGAAAGGTGCTGACTTGCTAATTACTGATTGCAACTTTTATGCCGATCAGAATGGGAAAGATGCGGGGCATATGACCAGTAAAGAAGGAGCAGCAATTGCTCAACAGGCAAACGTCGCTACGTTAATATTGAGTCATTTGCCGCAATATGGTGATCTCAGTCAGTTGGTGGACGAAGCTGCATCCGTTTTTACTGGTGAAATTCTGCTTGCCAAAGAGGGTCTCACCTGGGGCGAATAGCGGTTATTTCCTTTGATTGCTTGTCCTGTTTGGATTACAATAGATCTAGGACGATCGTCAAGGAAATTAGAGAGGGGTCTTTTCGAATGAAATTTATTGATAATAAAGGAATTACGGATCCAAGCATCAATCTGGCGCTTGAGGAATATGTGCTGCAAAATTTTGGTGAAAAAGATACATATTTGTTATTTTATATTAACCGCCCATCAATCATCATTGGTCGCAATCAAAATACAATTGAAGAAATTAATACAAAGTATGTGGATGACAACGATATCAAAGTAGTACGGCGTCTTTCCGGCGGGGGAGCAGTATACCATGATGAAGGAAATCTAAACTTTAGTTTTATTACCAAGGACGATGGGGACAGCTTTCAAAACTTTGCTAAGTTTACCCAGCCAGTTGTAGAGGCGTTAAATAAAATAGGGGTCCCTGCTGAGTTAAAAGGCAGAAATGATTTAACAGCGGATGGACGTAAAATCTCTGGAAATGCCATGTTCTCGACAAAAGGGCGGATGTTTAGTCATGGCACACTAATGCTGGATTCTGAGATTGAGAACGTGGTTAGCGCATTAAATGTGAAACAGGAAAAAATTGAATCGAAGGGGATTAAATCGATACGCAGCCGTGTAGCCAATATATCAGAATTTCTTGATAAAGAAATTACCATGAAGGAATTTAAGCAACTTATTTTACGATACATTTTTGATGTGGAAGATGTAAACGAAGTTCCTCGTTACGAGTTAACGGACGAAGATTGGGACAATGTTCATCAAATCTCTAAGGAACGTTACCAGCAATGGGAATGGAATTATGGAAAATCCCCATCCTTTAACGTTCAAGCATCACATAAATTTGATGCTGGCCTTGTAGATGTTCGTTTGGATGTTAAAAAAGGAACCATTGATAACTGTAAAATTTACGGTGATTTTTTCGGTGTCGGTGATGTAGCCGAATTGGAGCAACAATTAATCGGTGTACGGCATGAACGTAAAGCAATCGAAAACGCACTTGCCGATGTGGACGTTCCCCTGTACTTAGGGAAAATCCCCAAAGAAGGGTTTATTGATTTATTGTATTGATTTGAAAGGCTGTCGATATTTCCGGCAGCCTTTTTTTACGGGGATTGTAAAGTATTATTTATAAACATCCATCCAAATGCAGTAATTCATTATCAGCATTTTACTAATACACGTACTAAATTTGTATGTGATCATTTAGTTAATTGTGTGCGCTTTCACTTGAAATTTCAGTGTTTGTATTTTATAATTAATAAGAATTTAATGAATGATTATTCATTCACTTCATCACTGATCAAACAGGGAGGAATGGACATGAATTTAAGCAGTCAACTATCAGTGACAGCGAAAAATCAGCCAAACAAAGCAGCGTTTGTATTTCAGGATCAGGAGACAAGTTATTTAGAGTTTGAAGGGGCAGTAACAAAATTCGCAGCTAGTTTATACGAGCTGGGCTATCGCAAAGGAGATCATATTGCATTAGTTGCAGGAAACAGTCCCCATTTTGTGATTGGATTATATGGGGCGCTTCGGATCGGCGCGGTTGTCATACCAGTTAATCCGTTATATATGCCGGATGAATTGGAATATATTTTAAAAAATGGTGACGTAAGGGCTATTATTACGATGGATGTGCTGTTGAGGAGGTTCACAGCGTTTGCCGACAAGCTTCCAAATGTTACCCACTACATATCATGTGAAACGGGTGCTGATATTACCAAGGAAGCGTCCGTGTTATCAGCAAAATTGAAATCGTTTGCAACACTTGTTCGAGAAGGCGATCAGGAATTTATTCCCCCTGCCCTTGAAGATGAAAATATTGCGCTTATCTTATATACATCGGGGACCACTGGAAAACCTAAAGGTGCGATGTTGTCACATAAAAATTTATACTCGAATGCAAAAGATGTTGCAGATTATTTGACTATTAATGGGAACGATCGAATTATTGCCGCATTGCCGATGTTCCATGTGTTTTGTTTAACCGTTGCTTTAAATGCACCACTCATGAATGGTGGTACGGTGATTATCATGCCAAAGTTTTCACCTCAGGAAGTTTTCCGTATCGTCCAACAATTACATCCAACTATTTTTGCTGGCGTACCAACCATGTACAATTATCTGTTACAAAGTGCAAAAGGAAAGGATGTAAACATGAACGGCATCCGTCTTTGTATTTCCGGCGGAGCGGCAATGCCCGTTGCGTTGCTCAAAGGATTTGAAAATACTTTTGACGTTGTCGTATCAGAAGGTTATGGACTATCGGAGGCTTCACCGGTCACCTGCTTTAATCCATTGGATCGGCCACGAAAGCCGGGCTCAATCGGGCGAAGTATTGTAAACGTTGAGAACAAGGTTGTGGATGAATTTGGTGAAGAGGTGGAGAACGGTGAAGTTGGGGAACTCGTTGTACGTGGTCCAAATGTTATGCAGGGCTATTATAAAATGCCGGAAGAAACAGCAGCTGTCTTAAAGGATGGCTGGCTGTACACTGGTGATATGGCAAGGATGGATGATGAGGGCTATTTTTATATTGTTGACCGCAAGAAGGATTTGATTTTGGTTGGCGGGTATAATGTGTATCCGCGCGAAGTAGAAGAGGTATTATACGAGCATCCGGGGATAGCAGAGGTAGCCGTTGTTGGCAAACCGCATCCGGATTCAGGTGAAGCCGGTGTCAGCTTTGTAGTAAAAAATGATCCTTCGTTAACAGAAGAAAGCCTGCTGGAATTCTGTGCTGCGCATTTAGCCAAATACAAAGTGCCCGTCGAGATCCTATTCTTAGATGAATTACCGAAAAATACCACTGGCAAAATTTTGCGAAAAAATTTGCACGAAAAGGTTAACAACTAACAATAGAAGGCTGGGACAACGAGTTGTAGCCATAGCAAAATTCGAACGATAATTCCAAGATGGCCTTTATATCGTTCGGATTTTTGTGTTTGGGATAATAAATAAATACGCAACGCGGGTAATTAGATAACAGAAAAGTTTACCGCTCAAAAGCTTATAAGAAAATTGTCTTTTTTAGTATCCTTTTGCTTATAAATTTGGTAGAATGTATCTTAAGCCTCTTTCTTTTCCAGAGCATGGGAAGGAAGTATGATAAAATGGAAAATAAGCATTATCTTTTTCATTCAGTATATGAAATAACTCCTCTGACAATGGCCATATTACGTCAACATAAAGCGGGAAAGACGTCAACACTTATTATAGAAGAACAAGAAGAAATGGTTGTCGAACAATCCCCGACTAAAGTTGTTGATTATGCTTGCAAGTTTTTTGGTGCCAGCCTCAAAGGCAGACAGGAAGGAACCAGGGATATTTGCGGCATTACGCATAAGGCGCCGATTTCGATCGATCCTGCTAGCGGCATGTATTTCTTTCCAACAGCTTCACCTTCTAGTTCAAATTGCTCGTGGATTGCCCATTCCCATATCGACCAAGTGTATAAAGCAACCAAGCAAAGAACAGAAATCGTGTTTAAAACAGGAAAAAAGGTGACAATCCCCGTTTCATTCGGTTCTGTGTTAAACCAAATTCAGCGTACTGCACAATTCCGGTATTTGCTTGACAACCGAATCAGATATTTGCAGAAGCATGCGGTTGAAACAGTGGCAGAGCCTTAAGCATAAACTCCTGGACGATTGCCTCTACTTTTTTACGGATAGCCGGATTGAAATAATTACGTGTTTCTTCACGGCCTTGGCAGAGAAAAAGGTAAGAAGAAAAGGAGTCATTCTTATTTAAGATGACAACTTTAATGGCTTTTTTTCGCATTGTATCTCGTAACATATGTCGCTCATTCGTTGCTTCTGCAATCATTTTTTCCAGTAGTTTAAGATAAGGCTCCTTGATTTTAAAGGCCCCTGACTCAATGGTACGGATATCTTGCTGCATAACAAGTAACGCCATGGATAAAAACAAAAAGCGCGAAGCCACTGCTAATTCCTCATCATTAAGATAGCGCATCAGTAAATCCCCCTCAAAGGAACGTTTGTTCTATTCCATTGTATGATGAATCTCGTAAAAAATACACTAAAAAAATTAAATTTGTTCATAATGGAAAGAAAGAGGCAAAAAAAGTGTCTATCAAGCTATGCAGATTCGATTGGTTCTATTAAAATAAATCTTAGGAGATGTTCAAAACGTCTGGCAAAATGACAAAACGAGCTGGTTTCGGTCGTTTTATCTTTCTTTTGAACACGATAAGAGCCAAAAGCATTTCTATGACGTTGGATATGTGTGAGGGGATTTAGGTACATGTTGATACTGGACATAAGCATGAAAGATTGGCGCATGATAATTGAAAATGATCTACTGGATGAATATCTCGAACAGCTTTTGAGTAAGTACGAGGCATTAGGTCCGCTGCCGGGGATATTATTACCGTTTCTGGAAGCTTTTTTGCCGTTTTTGCCATTAGTTGTGTTTGTATTTGCGAACGCTGCTGCATATGGTTTATTTGAAGGCTTTTTACTATCCTGGTTAGGCTCAAGTCTGGGTGCGATCAGTATTTTTATTATTATCCGTAAACTGGGAAGAAAGCGCATATTTACGGTCATTCGGAAAAATAAACAGGTACATAAGGTAACAGCCTGGCTGGAGCGCCATGGATTTGGACCGTTATTTTTGCTGATGTGTTTTCCGTTTTCTCCATCAGCGGTGATCAATGTTGTCGCCGGGTTATCGAAAATCAGCTTGCAGCAATTTGCACTGGCTGTACTGTTGGGAAAATCGGTCATGATCTTCACGATGGCATACGTGGGTGCAAGTATTATATCGTTCGCGAAAAACCCTGTGCGCACGATTATGATTGGTATCTGTATTGTTTTATTCTGGGTACTTGGGAAGTATATTGAAAAACGCTTGCAAAGAAAAAGTGCATCAGCACAAGGCACGTCCCCTCGAAATGATGATTAAACAGCGTGAAATCAGGGTATGATGTAGGTAAGAAAAGCGGAAGGCCATACGCAGCTAGGCACTGGAGCTAGACCTCGCTTAAGAATAACCCTGGAGGAAACGCGCATGAAAAAATGGAATTACCGTAGAATTATTTCTGTCGTCGTGTTTGCCGTCATTCTGGCAATCATCATTCGGACGGTATTATTCGCCAGCTATGTCGTTGATGGTGAGTCGATGGAACCAACTTTAAATGATGGAAACCTGCTAATGGTGAACAAAGTCGTCTATGATATCAAGGATGTGGATCGGTTTGACGTGATTGTGTTTCACGCCAATAAACAGGACGATTATGTGAAACGGGTTATTGGCGTACCCGGAGATGCGATTACGTATAAACATGATAAACTGTATGTTAACGGGCAATATGTGCCTGAGAGCTTTCTTGATACCTTTAAAGAAACACACAGCACAACGCCATATACAAAAGATTTTACTTTGAAGGAAATAACTGGATCAAAACAGGTGCCGGATGGAAAATTATTTGTTATGGGAGATAACCGGGATAATAGCCTGGATAGCCGGGCCTTCGGATATATCTCCCTAGATCAGATCGTCGGTAAAGTAGATGTAAAATATTGGCCACTGTCACAGAACAGTTTTAGTTTGGGGAAATAAGTATAAATAAGCTTTCTTCTTTGTTAAAATAAGAAGAAAGTTTATTTTTGTTTATGTGTTTATAGATGATTTTTAAATATAGCAAAAAACGATATAAATATATTCGAAGCAGCTTGTATATATTGTCGTCTCCAGTTTAAAATCAAAAGTTTAAACGGACCTGGATTGAGAAGGCGTACGAGCTGCATCATATGAAAAGTGTCTTTGTCTAAAGAGGGGGGATAACATGGGGATACGATTTTTGTTAGGAAAAGCTGGTACAGATAAAAGTGGCAAGATACTGGATGAAATTAAACAACAATTGATGGGGAATCCACGGGGCGCCCCGATCTATTATATTGTTCCAGAGCAAATGACGTTTCAGCAGGAATATGCCCTGTTTGACGATCAACGTGTTCAGGGAAGTACCCGTTGTAATGTTGTCAGTTTTTCCAGGCTTGCCTGGCGTATTTTACAGGAAACTGGCGGGGGAACGAAGCAGTTTATCAGTTCTACTGGGATTCAAATGATGCTGCGAAAGATCATTGAGGGGAAACAGACAGGGTGGCGAACGTTTCAAAAGGCGATGGAGAAGCAAGGATTTCTTGAGCAGCTGGAAAACATGATTACCGAGTTCAAGCGATACAACATTTCCCCTGACATGCTGAAAACAGAAATGGAGCAAATCAATAGGTTTACCCATAAAGAGCAAGAAGAAGTATCGTTGACGAATAAATTACAGGATTTAACTTATTTATATGAGAAATTATCTGTACGCTTGCAAGATAAATATATTGATAGTGAAGACCAGTTGCAGCTGCTGGCGAAAAAAGTGGCACACGCATCATCGCTAAATGATGCAATTATTTATTTTGACGGATTTCATCGGTTTACACCACAGGAGTTATTGGTGGTAGAAGCATTGATGAACAAAGCTGCACATGTCACTGTCAGCTTAACTATTGATGGTCCACAAGATGCTGACCCATCCGAATTGGATTTATTTTATCAGACGAAGGAAACCTATCATACGTTAAAAATGGTTGCAGAAGAAAACGGGATTCTGATAGAGAAGACACAGGAACTGAGTTCATCAGATGGGAGACTTCGTGATAACGCTGCTTTTTACCATTTGGAGACAAATTTTGATGTGCGGCCAGCGCCAGAATTTACGGGAGCGGTTCCTCTTCAAATTGCCGAGGCGGTTCATCCGCGTGCAGAGGTGGAAGGTTGTGCCCAGGAAATTGTTCGATTAATCAGGGAGGAACATTATCGGTATCAGGATATTGCTGTCTTTATCAGACAAACAGCGGATTACCATGATTTAGTTGATACAATTTTCCAGGATTATGACATCCCGGTTTTTATCGATGAGAAGCGAACGATGTTAAATCACTCGCTGGTGGAACTGATTCGTTCGGCGCTGGATATGGTGCAGGGTAATTGGCGTTATGACGCTGTTTTTCGGGTGTTAAAGACAGGTTTTATCCCAATCACAGATAAACATAATCCATTAACGAATGATGCGATCGATGAACTGGAAAATTATGTGTTAGAATATGGGATTCGCTCACGTACGAGCTGGATGAGTAAGGAAGATTGGATATTTCGCCGGTTTCGCGGATTTGATCAGGGAGCCCAGACTGATGCAGAAAAGAAAATGCAGAAGCGAATCAATGCCTATCGCCGGCAGGTTGTCCACGCCTTACAATCATTTGATGAGCAAATCCGCCAGACACAAACGGTCGCTGGAATGTGTCAGGTGCTGTTTGAATGGCTGGAGAGGCTTCGTGCACCGCAGCGGCTGGAAAGACTGCGGGATTCGTTTGATGACACAGGACAAATTGAAAAAGGCCGCGAGCAGGAACAGGTTTGGAATGCAATCGTTCAGCTGATTGACGAAATGGTGGAGATTGCTGGTGACGAACCGATGGATGTTGCAACATTTCGATCGACACTTGATGCTGGATTGGAATCACTTAAATTCGCCCATGTGCCACCAAGTATCGATCATGTGATTGTTGGTACCATTGACCGCTCCAGAATTAGCGGAAGGAAAATTGCCTTTTTAATTGGGGTTAATGATGGGGCTTGGCCAATGAAACCGGAAATAGACGGGATGATTAATGAAAGTGAACGTGAATTGCTGGCACTGCATGGACTGCGTTTGGCGGAAAGCAGCAAGCGACAGCTATTGGATGATTGGTTTTACATGTATTTAGCATTCACAGCAGTAAGTGACCAATTATGGATTAGTTATCCGTTGAGTGATGAAGAGGGGAAAGCAAGGATGCCATCCCAACTGATTAAACGGATAGAGGACTTATTTCCGGCGTGCTGTGATCATCGATTGCTCCAGGATCCTGATGAATTGGTCCAAGCAGATCGTTTTATTACAACACCAGTCAAAACAAGAGGAGCATTAACCGCTCAGCTAAGCCGACACCAAAAGGGCTATCCGGTCCAGCCAATATGGTGGCATGTCCTAAACTGGTATATTACCAACACAAGAAAATACGACACGACCTATACGATCCTGCAAAGTCTGTATTACAAAAATCAGCCAGTTGATCTGTCACACGAAACGATAGAAAAGCTTTATCCAAAAGAAATGAAAGCAAGTGTTTCCCGATTGGAGATGTATTACCGCTGTTCCTATCAGCATTTTGCCAAGTATAGTCTGGGGCTTAATGAGCGGCAAACCTACCAATTGGACGCACCGGACATTGGGCAGCTGTTCCATGAGGCATTGAAGAAGATTACCGAATGGATTCAGGAAGAGGGAAAGGATTATGCCCAATTGTCGAAACAGGATACGAATACCTATGTACAAAAAGCTGTTACGAATTTGGCACCCATTTTACAGCACCAGATTTTGCACAGTTCCAATCGCTATCAATATATTCAGCAAAAGCTGCAGGAAGTAATTGCCCGTGCTGCCTATGTATTAAGTGAGCAAGCTAGGCAAAGCAATTTTTCCACGGTCGGGCTGGAACTCGGTTTCGGTATCGGAGACAACCAAACATTAGAACCTGTAAGATTGCCACTTGCTAATGGCTATGAACTGTTGCTAAGAGGGCGAATTGACAGGGTCGATAAAGCGGTGAATCAGGACAACTTGTTCCTGCGCATTATCGATTATAAATCAAGTGCTAAAGGACTTAATCTGGTTGAGGTGTATTATGGTCTGGCTCTGCAAATGCTTGCTTATTTAGATGTTGTCCTGTCTCAATCCGAAAAATGGCTTGGGGTCAAGGCAACACCAGCCGGGGTACTTTATTTTCATGTGCACAATCCGATGATTTCAGCTAAGGGGAAAATGGACGATCAAGCCATTGATCAGGAGATTTTTAAAAAGTATAAAATGCAAGGTCTGCTTCTGGCAGACGAAACGACGGTTAAGATGATGGATACCTCGATTGAATCGGGAACAAGTCAGATTGTACCGGCGGGTGTGAAGAAAAATGGCGGTTTTTATAGCAGTTCACGGATTGCTGATGAAGAGACGTTCCATGTTTTACAGCAGCATATCCATCAGTTAATGATACATGCAGGCTTTGATATTACAAAAGGCGGCGTCCATTTGAATCCGTACCAGCATAAACAAATGGTTGCATGCTCTTTCTGTGAGTTTCGCTCGGTTTGTCAATTTGACCCGAGCCTTGTGGAAAACAATTATCACAAACTGACCGATCGAAAAGATGATGACATTTTAAACGAGCTCAGAGAAAAAGGGAGGGATACGGATGGTAAACTGGACCAATGAACAACAGGATGCGATTCATACCGATGGCAGGGATGTGCTAGTAGCCGCTGCTGCTGGGTCGGGAAAGACGGCGGTCCTGGTGGAACGGATTATTCAAAAATTAACCAAACAAGACCAGCCGGCTGATATTGATACCCTGCTTGTTGTTACCTTTACCAATGCAGCAGCACAGGAGATGCGCAACCGTGTTGGTCTAGCATTGGAACAAGCATTGGCAGAAAACCCATCATCCAATCATTTAAAAAAACAACTATCCCTTTTGCAGCGTGCTTCGATATCAACCTTGCACTCATTTTGCTTAGATGTAATTCGGCAATATGCTTATTTGTTAGATATTGATCCCGGATTTCGCATTGCCACTAACATAGAGACGGATGTCATCCAGCAAGAGGTAATTGCTGATTTATTTGAGGAATGGTATGGAAAGGATGGAGAAGAACAACAACAGTTTTTCGCGGTTGTCGATCGTTTTTCCAGTGATCGCAGTGATCATGATGTCGAGGATCTTGTATTGAAGCTGTATACGTTTGCCATGCAAAATCCGTGGCCAGAGGGGTGGCTTGATCAGCTGTCCAAAACGTACGACGTACCGGAAAGTTGGACGGAAAGCGATTTGCCCTGGCTTTCACTGATAAAACGGGAGGTCGCCAGTCAATTAACTGCCATCGAAGCGGAAATGAAACTTGCGCTGGATATAACAAGGGAAAGTGATGGACCATACCATTATGCTGATGCGATCGATAGCGATTTTGCCAATTTGCATGCAGCGCTGGCCAATCTTGATTCATGGGAGCAATTACAAACTGTGATGCAGGAAAGTGCATTTATCAAACTATCCGGAAAACGGGTGGATTGTAATGATGATAAGAAGGCCAAAGTCAAAGCGTTACGGGACAGCTACAAAAAGCGCTGGAATGAGATGAAACAAAGCTGGTTCACACGTGATCTCGCAGCACATGTAGCTGAC
Source organism: Lentibacillus songyuanensis (assembly GCF_039548255.1). Classification (NCBI taxonomy): domain Bacteria; kingdom Bacillati; phylum Bacillota; class Bacilli; order Caryophanales; family Bacillaceae; genus Lentibacillus; species Lentibacillus songyuanensis. Next base: position 3,439 of record NZ_JBCLVH010000028.1, on the reverse strand, counting down.
ATGCAGGAACTTGCACCTATCATTTGGCAGTTGGCCGAGCTTGTGAAACAATTTAAACAGCGTTTTACCGAATACAAACGGGAAAAAGCACTGGTGGATTTTTCTGATCTGGAGCACTATTGTTTGCAGTTGTTGCTCGATGAAACCTCAGATGTGGATCATTTAGTTCCATCTAGCGTTTCCTATCATTTTAAAGATAAATTTACCGAAGTCCTGGTTGATGAATATCAGGATACCAACTTGGTACAAGAAACGATTTTGCGATTGATCAGTGACCAGGAAGGTTCCGGCAACATGTTTATGGTTGGTGATGTCAAACAAAGTATTTATCGTTTTCGTCATGCTGAACCATCTTTATTCATTGATAAATATAAACGATTTGCAGCTGCACAATCACCGGGTAAACGGATTGATCTGGCGAGTAATTTCCGCAGTCGGGAACAGGTGTTAATCGGGGCGAATTATATTTTTCGGCAAATTCTTGATGAAGATTTGGGCGAGATTAATTACGATCAGGATGCTGAATTAATTTATGCGAATCGGCTGTATGATACATTAAAGCTTCCCCAAGCAGATCCGGAGCTGCTGATCATCGACCGAAAAGCACTAGAGGACGAGCAGCCATCCGAAGACGATGCTGAAAATTATCAAGACTTGGAGAAGGCTCAACTGGAAGCACGGGCTTATGCTGATAAAATAAAGACCTGGATTGGACAAAAGGAGCAGGGGTCACTTCAGGTGGTTGACAGGCGTACCCAAACACAGCGGGACATGCAGTATCGTGATGTGGTTATTTTATTGCGATCGATGACGTGGGCACCGACGATTGCGGATGAATTGAAAAAGCAGGGAATTCCTGTTTATGCGGAGCTGTCGACGGGCTATTTTGAAGCGATTGAAGTAAAAATCATGGTCAGTTTGTTGAAGGCAATTGATAACCCGAGACAGGATATCCCGCTTGCTTCGGTACTAAGGTCACCAATTGTTGGACTGAATGAAGAAGAATTGGCCATGATTCGATTAGCCGATCAACGACATATGTATTACGACGCGCTGCAGCAATTTAACCGGCGGGAAACGGGTGAATTAGCGGAAAAGGTTGAAGCCTTTCTAAAGCACCTTGAACGTTTCCGTGTGGCGGCAAGACAAGGCGCATTGTCTGAATTAATTTGGCAAATTTACCGGGAAACAGGTTACTATGATTTTGTCGGAGGAATGCCAGGCGGCCGTCAGCGTCAGGCGAACTTACGGGCATTATATGATCGTGCTCGCGGCTATGAAACGACCTCATTTCGTGGATTATTCCGGTTTCTTCGGTTTATCGAACGAATGGAAGAACGGGGGGATGATCTTGGTGCAGCAAGAGCCCTTAGTGAACAGGAAGATGTTGTTCGGATAATGACGATTCATAGCAGTAAGGGACTTGAGTTTCCAGTGGTTATCGTAGGGGCAATGGATAAGCAATTTAATCTAATGGATCTCAACCAGCGTTATTTATTGCATAAAGATCTTGGTTTTGCCAGCAAGTATATTGATCCGGTGAAACGAATTACGTATCCGACGCTTTTGTATCATGCATTTCGCAGTGAAAAATTACGCGAACAGTTGGCCGAGGAAATGCGCGTATTATATGTCGCTCTCACCCGAGCCAAGGAAAAATTGGTCATGGTCGCTAATGTGGCCTCGTTTGAAAAGAAACAAGCATCCTGGCAGAAAATGCTCGATCATAGCGAATGGATTCTGCCAGCACATTACCGGCTGGAATCGAAAAGCTATTTGGATTGGGTTGGTCCTGCTTTAATTCGGCATCAAGCAAATGAGGCATTGCGAACAGAAGCAGTCAGTGACGCTGTGTTCGATGAGATTAAAATAGATCCATCGACATGGCACGTTTCAGTTATCCACGGCAGTGACTATGCGAATTTGGCAGAGGTTGAGGTGGAGGTGGATAGCCAGCTTCAGGAGAGTATTACCCAATGGCAGCCGCTAAAGGTTACAGACGAGCAGTTAATAGAAACAGTTGACCAGCGACTATCCTTTCGCTATCCGTTTCAACAGGCCATGACAGCACGTGCAAAACAGACAGTGACCGAAATTAAACGGCAGCGGGAGGTGAAGGATGAATATAGTGATGTTCAGCTTGTGCAAACCTTTCACGCCCCGATTGTCAAACGGCCAAAATTTATGCAAAAAGAGGCGACGATTTCAGCAGCTGAGCGTGGAACAGCTATGCATACCGTCATGCAGCATATCCCACCTACACATGCGTATACAAAAGCAGAAATCGAGGAATTTGTGGAAGCATTGGTTGAAAAAGAAATTATATCAGCTGATGAAGCAGCCATCATTGACACAACCGCAATCGAGCAATTTTTCATGACGGATATTGGGTTGTTGATGATCTCAGCGCCAACTGTTTATCGGGAGGTACCGTTTAGCCTTTCCCTGCCGGCAAGTCAAGTGTATGCCAGTTGGGATAGCCAGACAGATGAACAGGTATTGGTACAAGGGGTGATTGATTGTATTATCAAAAACGCGGATGGCTGGATCATTGTTGATTATAAAACCGATGCTATCGACGGGGAAGTAACGGAATTAATGAAGACACAGCTTGGGGCGCGGTATAAGACACAGCTTAGTCTTTACCGCGAGGCCTTGGAAACTATTTGGCATCAGCCGATAACCGAAGCCTATCTTTACTTCTTTGCCAAGCAGCTATTGGTGAGGGTGCCGGCTGAATAACCGATTATATGTAAAAACAGACCTATTCCTATAATGGAACAGGTCTGTTTAACGTTAGGAAGTATGAATGAGTCTCTTATGGCTGTTGTTTTCTAATTCGTGTCCGGTCATTAGTAGTAGCGGTGGGTGGAATTACAGTAACATATGAAAATTCGAATCAGAGTGTGTGGGGATTCATAAGGTTTTTCCTTAAGTATCGTAATTAAGGTACCTTTTCGTGAAGCCACCGCTAATCCAGATGAAATTGTGACGGATTTGTTGCAGTTAAAAAAGAAATTCAGGAACGCAAGAACCCTTGATATTACAAGGGTTCTTGCGTTTTTTTATACATTTCTTTGTTCGCATTCCTTCCTTTTGCTTGTACATGTAATACATATCACACCTACATGTGATTCAGTTCACTTCTTACATGCCTTTTCCTAATTATGATGTAAGTGTAAGCATGATGTATTGCTAAGACTTGTGGTGATAAGTCAAGAGAAAACCAATAAAAAATTTAACTAATAACGGACCTTCAAAGGAAAAAAAGGCACACTGAACTAAACCCGCACAAGATTAGGAACAATCGTTCGGGTTTGCTAAAAGGATTCAAAAGCATTCATTTGCCTTTGAGCTATACGCTCCTTTCTGGCGTGTAGAGTTGGTGATTGCGTAGTAGCACATCCACCAAACGCACTAGTTTTCTCGCAGTCATGAC
>NZ_JBCLVH010000027.1:0-50884 GCF_039548255.1 Lentibacillus songyuanensis | reverse complement strand
TACTCCCACGGGCAAATAATATATAAAGCCCACCTTAACTTATAAAAATTTGTGTCTTGACAATGGGGTCCACTTTATAAATCAGTTAAATTATAAGAGAAAACAAAAAGATTAAAATCCCATTATTTTGCGAATATCATAAATCCTCTCCAAAATTATTAACATTTTTTGTGATAAATTAAATAAAAATATAATCGCTACTGAAAGGTGTGTTTTCGTCTTTTTGAGACAATCAAAAACTTCGTGTATCAGAAATTCAACAGAGTAAGAAAAAGGTACAATAAGCAGAATTTAAACCGCTTATTGTGCCTTTTTTTCGCACTAACGTTATCTTAATGAACCACCTTCGTCGTGTCCCTATTTTCCCAAGCCGGAAGCATGTTAGACAGGGCTTTGTCTTGTCGGTAACCTAATACATATTCCGCCTGCATGATCGTATGGATTTCTCGTGTTCCTTCATAAATAACCGGTGCTTTCGAGTTACGCAGATAGCGTTCGACCGGATATTCATCGGAGTAACCATAAGCTCCATGAATTTGTACAGCGTCATCAGCAGCTTTGTTGGCAAAATCACATGCCTGCCACTTAGCAAGTGACGTTTCCCGTGTATTTCGTTTTCCTTGATTTTTTAGTTCTCCTGCACGATAGACGAGTAGACGACTCATTTGCAGGCCGGCTTCCATCTTGGCAATCATTTGCTGTACAAGTTGATGACGGCCGATTTCCTTGCCAAATGTTTCGCGTTCGTGGCAATAGTCGACGCTCGCTTCCAGACAAGCCATTATTTGTCCGCATGCACCAGCAGCAACGGTGAAACGGCCATTATCTAATGATGCCATGGCAATTTTAAATCCTTCGCCCTCTTTGCCGAGCAAGTTTTCTTTTGGCACCCGGACATTATCAAAGAAAAGCTCACCGGTGTTGCCAGAGCGGATGCCATGTTTTCCTTTGATTGCTTTTGACGAAAAGCCTTCCATTGTTCGTTCAACAATAAATGCAGAAATCCCGTGGTGTTTTTTGGATTTGTCCGTATAGGCGAACACTAAAAAGTGGTCAGCTGAATCGCAAAGAGAAATCCATGTTTTTTGACCGTTCAAGACATAAAAGTCGCCATCTTTAACCGCCGTTGTTGAAAGGGAGGCAACATCTGATCCGGCACCGGGTTCGGTTAAGCCGAAAGCCCCAACTTTTTCGCCTTTTGCCTGGGGTACTAAATATTTTTGTTTTTGTTCCTCATTTCCCCATTGCAACAGAGACATACTGTTTAAGCCAGTATGCACGGAAACGGCGGTACGAAAAGCGGTATCTCCGCGTTCCAGCTCTTCGCAAACGATAGCTAGTGCGTTATAATCCATGCCACTGCCACCATATGCTTCAGGGATACAAACGCCCATGAGACCAAGTTCGGCTAATCGATTCATAATTGCCGGATCAAAAGCTCCTTCCCGTTCCCAGTCACCAATGTATGGCATAATTTCTTTATCAACAAAGTTACGTACCGTTGTTCGTAGCATTTCCTGTTCTTCTGAGAATTCAAAGTTCATTCGAATCAACTCCTAAATTTAATTGGTTTTGATTACGCCTAATTTTGCGAGTATTTCCTCGGTATGTTCACCGGCGTCTGGCGGATGATGCTTTAAGCCAACCGGTGTCCGGGAAAATTTTAATGGACTGCCAATCATTTTTACATGGCCGGCAGTTGGGTGTTCACAGTCAATAAACATATTGCGTGCCTGTAATTGCGGATCATTCGTTACTTCTTCAAGATTTTGAATCGGCCCGCATGGAATCTTGTTTTGCTTACATTGTTCCTGCCAATATGCTGTCGATTTGGTTAAAAATACTTCCTGCAGTAATGGAACCAGTTCATCACGATGTTCAACCCGGCTTGGATTCGTTTGGAATCGTTCATCCTCGATGAATTCCGTTTTTTCCATTAGGAGGCATAATTTTTTAAACTGAGTATCATTTCCAACGGCGATTACCATCTCCCCATCTGCTGTTTTAAATGTCTGGTAAGGAACAATATTGGCATGATTGTTGCCAAGTGCTTGCGGGATCTTCCCGGACATTAAATAATTACTGCCAACGTTAACAAGGGCGCTGGCTGCTGAATCATATAGCGAGATATCAAGTTTCTGTCCCTTGCCTGATTGGGTGCGTTCAAGCAATGCGCCCTGGATGCCAATACAGGAATATAGTCCGGTTAAAATATCGGTAATCGCTACACCAACTTTTTGCGGACCGGAATCTGCGTCCCCAGTAATGCTCATCAGTCCGCTCATTGCTTGAATAATAAAATCATAGCCTGGCATATCTTTGTTGGGACCTGTTTCGCCAAACCCGGTAATGGAGCAGTAGACAATTCCTGGATTTATTTCAGCGAGCGTCTCATAGCCCAGCCCGAACCGCTCCATCGTACCGGATTTAAAATTGTTAATGATGACATCACTTTCAGAAACAAGCTTTTTAATTACCTCGATACCATCGGCGGATTTTAAATCGACGGTGAGGCTTTTTTTATTGCGGTTGGCACACAAATAATAAGCACTTACCCCGTCCTGAAACGGTGGACCCCATTTACGTGTTTCATCACTTCCGCCGGGTGCTTCTACTTTAATGACTTCCGCGCCCATATCACCAAGAATCATTGTACAATAAGGGCCAGCTAACACACGGGACAAATCAAGTACTGTTACATTTTCAAGCGCCCCAAGCATGACATCACTCCTTTTTTAATAATTAAAAAGCCAATTCAAATTGACTACAGTCGTGCTGTGAGTCAATTCGAACTGGCTGTATATCTGTTGGAACAGTACTGGAGTAGAACTGTAAACAGATTAGGCAGTATTTGTTTTGTGAAGTTTAATTTCTTCAGGATAGTGATCATGCTAAAAAAACGTGGCAACGCTTTCGCATGATTCAACTGTTATTTATTATAATCTATTCTGAAAAATATGTAAATGACTTTGTGTCAATTTGAGAATTTTTTCTGGGTGTGGAAGGGTACACGTAGGAAGAAAGCCTTTGGAAGTGATGCGCTTGTGAGAAGCTGAAGCTATTAACGTCAGCTTCGGTTTCAACTGATCAAGCCAGAATATCAATCTAAAAAGATAAACATCAACCGGCTAAGCCAAAACATCAACCAAACTTCCATACTGTTAACTTGATAAACAGGCCATGTATGTAAGACTGTTACATGGCCTGTTTAGTTAATTATTTTGCTGCTTTTTGCAGTTTGGTAATCATTTTTAGGGATCGACCTGTGCCGATTGCCACGGATTCAAGTGGGTTTGGAGCAATATGAACGGGAACGCTGATTACATTTGTTAGCCAATCTTTCATCCCGTTTAATAACGAGCCACCACCAGTTAGTACAATTCCGTGATCGACAATATCGCCACTTAATTCCGGTGGACAATTTTCTAATGTTGCCCGTATCGCTTCTAATATTTGCTGAAGCGATTCTTTTAAGGCATTGTGCACCTCATATGAGGAGACGGTTACTGTTTTTGGTAAACCTGCAACCATGTCTCGGCCGCGAACTTCCATGGTTTCCTCCTTATGATCAGGCAGGGCGTAACCGATTTCCATTTTGATGTTTTCAGCTGTACGTTCACCAATAAGAATGTTGTATTTTTTGCGGATGAACTGGATGATCTCTTCGTCCATCTTATCGCCGCCAATACGGATCGAATTGCAGGATACGACTCCGCCAAATGAAATAATGCCGACCTCAGAAGTACCACCACCGATATCTACAACGACATTGGCAATTGGCTCATCAACTGGCAAATCAGCACCAATGGCAGCAGCTACTGGTTCTTCAATTAAATGGACGTTTTTAGCCCCATAGCTTGTGACCGCATTGTGAATAGCCCGCCGCTCTACTGTGGTACTGCCGGATGGAGTGCATACGACGATCGTTGGTTTTCGCATGGACATCCCCATTTTTTTGCTAACCTTTTTTAGGAATTCCTTTAACATTTGAGCGGTCACATCATAATCCGCGATGACACCGTCTTTTAATGGACGGATCGGAACAATGTTTTGTGGTGTTTTTCCAACCATTTCTTTGGCTTCAGACCCAACGGCAACCACATTTTTTGTATTAATATCGATAGCAACAACGGAAGGCTCGTTTAAAACGACTCCCTTGGACTTTGAATAAATCAATATATTTGCTGTACCTAAATCTATTCCAATTTCTGCATTAGATAACATGATAAACTTCCTCCATTAATACAGTTTTCTATTTACATAACTTCTATACCATATCATATTTTCTGGGGGTAGATCATTACTTTACAAATATTGTTAGGAAAGCGAGTGGACGGTTTCTTTTAAGCTGTAATAGATTATCATCATAGGTAAAAACGCAAGTAACAATATCGTTACAAAATCAGACCTTTTGTAACAAAACACATGAAATTCTGATACTGTCAATAGGCAATTTGATGCAAGATTTTCCACCTGATTGAACATTTTCCAATTTTCCTGAAAGCAGCTGACACTATTTTTCTAGTAAACTCGGGATTATCTATCGTGAAACAGATAACTATTTCTATCTTTTTATTGAATGGCAGCCCTTGCCAATTTTATTACAAAAATCCCATGCTATGATAATTGTGCAAAACAAAACGAAAAGGGAGAGTGAAAAATATGTTGAAAAAATTTGGTGTTGTTACTGCAATCACAACAGCATTGGTATTTGGCGGTGCATTAACTTCTGTAGATGCCTCAGCTAGTACCGATAATTCAACAAATCAATCATATAATGTTCATTACACAATGAATGGTGGAGACTGGAACAATTCTTCCAATCTAGTAAACAATTACTTCCATCATTTCCATTGTAATTGGAGCCAGCAAGGAAATCATCAGCAGCAAGCTGCTCCAACAAAGAATGGAACACAACAGGACAAGACAACGGAACAGCCAAAGCAAGAGCAACCTAAACAGACAGAAAACAATCAAGCATCTGCTGAAAAACAACCAGCTGCTGATAAACAAGAACAGCAAAGCCAAGAAAAAGCACAAGGGTTAAGTCAATATGAGCAACAGGTTGTTGATTTAACAAACCAAGAAAGAGAAAAGCAAGGCTTATCTCCACTAAAAGCAGATACAGAATTAAGCAAAGTAGCGCATGAAAAATCTCGTGACATGAGTGCGAATAATTATTTCTCACACAACAGCCCAACATATGGTTCTCCATTTGACATGATGAAGTCTTATGGTATTAGCTATCAATCTGCTGGTGAGAATATCGCTAGAGGACAACAAACACCTGAAGAAGTAGTGAATGCCTGGATGAACAGTGAAGGTCACCGTGCAAACATACTAAATGCGAAATTCACTCACATTGGTGTTGGCTTTGTAGAAAATGGAAACTACTGGACACAAGAATTTATTGGTAAATAAAATGAAATAGGATTGATAGGGACTAGCTACGGTTAGTCTCTTTTTTTATCTTATTTCACTTCCTATCCATTATGTTTAATCATTTTTCGATCGGGAATACCTTTTATAAAGGTTGTTCAAAGCAATGAAATCATTTTGAACAGCAATTTGTAAATAGTAGAGCAAAAGCGCTTCTATTTCTAATGGAAAACAAATTTTTAGGAGGAGATTTCCATGAATCCAATTGTAAAAGAATTTCAAGATGACGTTGCATTAAAAAATGAAGTAAAAGAACTATCTGCAAAAGGAATTAGTAAAGATGATCTGTACGTGATATCACATGATGTCGATCGTACAGAAAGGGTAGCTGGAAAGGTTGATGCTAATACAGTTGGTATCAATGAAGAAGGACTCGGCACAGCGGTTGGAAATATATTTCGAAAAAAAGGTGACGAGTTGCGTGAGAAGTTTAAAGAACTCGGCTTTACCCAGGAGAAGGCTAATGAACTGGAGGCGAAACTGGACCACGGAGAGATCTTATTAATTGTTGACAACGCAGAAAGTGCATAATTCAATCGAATAATATTTTGGCGAAAGATTGGGGAAACCCTGAAGGCTGCTTTTAATGAGCTTTCAGGGTTTCCTTTTGCGGTTTAATTAGATCGTGCTGCCTTGATGCATACTAGATACGTCAGTAATGAATATTTCGAGTGGTGACTAGTGATAATAGGTTACCGATCTTGACGTTTAGTATTTACCGAGAGTGGTATTGGTTCTAGAATGAATGGGCAAACGATTAATGACACTGTATTTGGTAAAGCATAGGATTAGTAATAACAGGGAAAGTTTTGAAAAGAGGCGACCGTTTAAAATAGATGAATTCGTTGTGAGGTGAGCATAATGGTGCAAGGCGCAGCAAATTGGAATACGGAACAAACTCAGGAATGGTTAACTAATTATGTCAATGATTGGGTTTCTTTTTACCGTAAGAATACAGAAGATGGGGAAGTTGCCTCCTACATCCCGATTTTAGCACAAGCAAATCGAGAACATCTGGGAATATCTATTATTGGCAAAAATGATATGCAAATTCGGTCTGGTGACGTAGATGTTCCCTTTACATTTCAAAGTATATCCAAGGTATTAAGTTTTATTGTAGCTTGTATGGAGCGTGGTGTGGGTTACATGCTTGATCGCGTGGATGTGGAGCCGACTGGCGAGGCATTTAATTCTATTATGCATTTGGAAATGCGTCAGGTTCAGAAGCCATTTAACCCATTTATTAATGCTGGTGCGATCACTGTTACATCCATGCTGGAGGGAAGGACATCTGATGAGAAACTGGAGCCAGTTATTGCTTTAATGGAACGAATGCTTGGTTATCGACCGGCCATCGATGTGGATGTGTATGAATCGGAGCGGGATTCATCGATGCGCAATCGAGCTATTGGCTATTATTTGTTAGAGACCGGGTTTTTAGAGTCGGATTTAAATATTACGTTAGAAACGTACTTCAAACAATGTTCTATTGAAGTCACGGTCGACGATTTGGCTAGAATTGGCTTGATCCTGGCGTGTGATGGGGAGGATCCCAAAACAGAAGAAGAAATTATTCCTCGCCAGGTTGCCCGGATAACAAAAGCATTAATGCTGACGTGCGGGATGTACGATGATTCGGGGAAATTTGCCACCTATGTAGGAATACCTGCTAAAAGTGGTGTGTCAGGAGGAATTATGGCTGTAGCACCTCCAAGGGTTCGGGAGGAAGAATTGCCATTTATGGAAGGCTGTGGTATTGGCGTGTTTGGTCCAGCTTTAGACGACAAAGGCAATAGTGTTGCCGGTATTCGTCTGTTACGCCATATCGCTAAGCAGTGGGATCTTAGCGTGTTTTAGGGAGCGTGGGATAGCCGCGAGAATGATGAGCACCGACCGAGACAAGACGCCAAACGATCGAAAAAGCAAGTTAACCGATCGAGAGAAGGCGCCAAACGATCGGGAAAGTAGTCTAATCGATTGAGAAGCGCCGCCAAGTGATCAAGCAAGCATTCTAACCCATTGGGTCAATGTCTCACGATGCGTGTTTGCGTTTTTCATTTGATAGCTCCGTTTTTGTTATGTTGATGAACGTCTCTGCTTTTGCTGCAGGTGCTTTGGTGACCAGGCTGACTACGATGAACAATACGGATGAAATAATCATTCCCCACACCCCTGCTCCGAGTCCCAATGGTGTAATTCCAGTGAACTCTAGCACCATAACAAGAATTGCGCCTAGTGAGACGCTGGTTATAACGCCGCTTGCCGTTCCTCGTTTCCAAAAAAATGTCCCAACGAAAGCAGGTACCGAAACAATGAGTCCGGACGATGCTGCTACCGATAAGACGGCAATAAGATTAAATTCTAATTCAGCAAAAGCAAATGCTAATATGGCAATAATGGGGATGACAATTTTCCCTACTTGTAACTGTTTCGCATCGGAAGCCCGCTTGCTGCTATTTCCGTAAACATCCCGAGCAAACATGGATGACAATGTCAACATGATCGAATCAATGGTCGAAACAGCAGCTGCCAGGATGCCAATCATGACAATCACGCCGAGAATAGGCGGAACCAAATCAGATGATAGTAATTTTGGTGTGGCCAGATCGGCTGTAGTTAGATTAGGAAACATTTGTAACGCTGAAAAACCCCATAATACCGAAACAAACGTATAAATAAAACCAAACACAAGAAAACCAATTAACATTTGTCGCAAACCCTTGAGTGAAGCAGGCATGAATAGGCGCTGGCTTACTTGCGGATTGGACAAGCTAAAGAAAAACCATGGCAATGTCAGCCCTAGAAATGTAGTAAAACTGAAATAGCCATTACCTGGAACGGACAGGGAGGCTGGGTGGTCTGTTTGTAACGTGTGAAAAAACATTCCAAACCCGCCCAAATGATGAACGACCAGCAATACAACAACTGTTGCGGTGATAATCATAATGACAGCCTGCAGCGAATCAGTCCAGACAACTGAGCGAATACCGGCAATATAGGAAAATACAATTGCTAAAATCGTAGCGATAATAACCCCTGTGGTAAATGGTATGGCATCATTTGTCATTCCCTGCAATAGATACCCCACCCCTGCAAGCTGGACCGCACAATATGGAATGAGAAATAAACAACTGACAAGCGAAATCACTGCGGCGGCTAGTTTGCTGTCGTAGCGGTCTCCTACCATTTCAGCAGGAGAGACATAGCCGAATTTTTTACTGGCAAGCCAAAAACGCGGCCCAAATAGCGCAACAAGTGAAACTCCGGTAAAATAGACAATTTCAAATCCAAGTGCACCAACGCCGCCTTGATACGTAAGCCCAGCTAGTCCAACCAACATAAAGGCACTATAAGTAGTGGCGCTATAACTCAATGCAGATAGAATACCATTCATACGACGTCCGCCAATAAAGTATCCGGACATATTCGTACGATCGCCGCGGCGTGCCAACATTGCAACAGCCAGTGCGATGATGATGTAGATAGTAATTCCGCTGAATACAAGATTTGTTGACATGTTATTCCCTCCAGTCCCTGGTGACCATAATGTTGGCAATGATGATGAGACTGCCGATAATTCCCCATAATAGAAAGCTTCCATACCAGGCATGAATGGAGGTCATAATCGTATACGGTAAAATATACGCTAATAAAATAAGTACGACGATAAATGTTCCCCAGATTTTTTTTGTATGCATCGTGATTCTCCTTTATGTGAATAATTGAACAAACGGAAAACTATTGCTGTATTCATAAATGATTTTACATGTGTCTTTACACATATATTTACATAATATGAGTGAAAACGCAATACTTATTTTTCAAATAGCAAGGTATGACCTTCAGGCGGTGATCTTTGGTATAATAAAAGCAATCAAAATAGTGATCAAAAAGTGGAGGTGATGCATGTGAATAAAGTTTTCGGTGAAGAGAGAAGGCAGTTAATTTTATCGTGGCTGAAGGAGAGTGACCAGCCATTGTCAGGAAAACTGTTGGCTACCAAAACAAACGTTAGCAGGCAGGTAATTGTTCAGGATGTATCTCTCTTGAAAGCAGCTGGTGAACCGATTGTTGCTACATCAAGAGGATATGTTTATTTTCAGGAATCGGCCAATACGAAATCATGTGCAACCGTTATAGCAGTATGTCATCAAGAGGTAGATACGGCAAACGAATTGTACACCTTAGTCGATTATGGGGTGACGGTTAAAAATGTTATGGTGGAGCATCCGATTTATGGTGATCTCACAGGCTCATTGATGTTGAAGAACAGACGGGACGTGGATGTTTTTATTCGCGAGTTAAAAACAAAGGAGGCATCTCTGCTGTCCGAGCTTACCGGTGGTGTGCATTTACACACGATTGAAGCAGAAACAGAGCAGCAATTAAGGGAGGCAAAAGCAGCATTACGAACTGCCGGCTACTTGTTGGAATGAGGCATGGGGACTGGTAATGGAAATAGCATGGTGCTTTATCTTTCATGTCACGGGACGCAAACATAGGATTGAGTATGAGGGAAAGTTAATCGAGCGCCGCCAAAAGTTAATCGAGCACGAGAGAAAGTTGATTGTATTCTCGATCGGTTATCCTACAATCTCGAGCGCTCGAGTCATATTGTCGATCGGTTCTCCTACAATCCCCGATCGTTCGAGTCATATTCCCGCTCGGTTAATTCGCTTTCTCGATCGCTTAATGCCCATCCTCGATCGGTTCTCCAGTATTCATGATCGTTCATACCTCATCCGGTCTTCAGCTAACACCTACCTCATGTTTTAATTTCCTGTCACTGGGTAATAGAATATGTAACTATATGCTATTTTTCCAACTCAGCAAAAAATCCGTTATAATAAAATGGAGAACGTGATACGACAGGCTGAAGGAAATTGAATCTCTATTTTCAATACAAGGATGGGGTATAAGAGCCACTAGTAGCAGAAAAAGATGCTGGCTCTTGATAGGATAATGGCGGATGATCAACTTATTAGTAGATAGAGGACATATTTTTCGAACGCCGGTCAGACGTATCCGTTTAAAAAGTCGTATTAGCTTGGTACAATCAATGTAGCGCAAGTAGTACTGATGAGACAAGGAGAGATAGCAATGGGTAAACAAAAATTATGTCTAGGTGTTTTCTTGGGTGCAGTGGCTGGAGGGTTAACTGCTTTATGCGATAAGGAGACAAGATCCTTTACTAAACAACAGCTGAAACTAGTCAAGAACACGACAGGTTATTATGTAAAGCATCCAACTGACGCCATTCGAAACGTGCAGGATACACTTAATGGTTTGAATCAAAAGGTCAATGCAAATGCAGACAATGCGATTAATGCATTGGAGCAGGTGGAAGAGACGTTAAACAAGATAAGTAAGAAAGACGAGCCCAAAAAGCTGGAATCGACCATGTAAGGTAATGAAAGGGGAAGATGGTATGGTGAAAACGAAGCAATTTTTTAAGCAGCTGTTTAGACGAATAACGGATGATGATGTGTTCGGTCTTTCGGCACAGCTTGCCTACTTTTTACTTTTATCACTCTTCCCGTTTCTATTGTTTTTGGTGACGTTGATCGGTTATTTGCCATTAGATGAGGATATGATAACGGAATTTATTCAGACTTATGCGCCGGCCGATATTACCGAGATGATCACGAGTAATATGAGTCAATTGGTAAATAATCAAAACGGCGGGCTGTTATCAATTGGAATTATTGGTACTTTATGGTCCGCATCAAATGGAATTAAAGCAATTATGAAGGCCTTCAACCGGGCACATGAGGTTGAGGAAGATAGATCGTTTATTTTTGGACGGCTAATTGCGATTGTGTTGACAATTGCAATGGTGTTGGTAATCGCTGTTGCCTTTTTGCTACCAGTTTTTGGGGAAATGATTGGTAAATATGCTTTTACCTTATTTGGATATTCTGACGGTTTTATCCAATTTTGGTCCTTGATGCGCTGGATACTTTCATCGGTTATTATATTTATTGTGTTAGTTATTCTATATAAACTAGCACCAAACACGCGAATTTATTTTAAACATGCCATTTGGGGTGCGATTTTTGCTACAATTGGCTGGCAACTAGTTTCACTGGCATTTTCCTATTATGTTAATACGCTTGGTAACTATTCGGCAACATATGGAAGTCTTGGTGCGGTTATCGTGTTGATGATTTGGTTTTATATATCCGGGATCATTATCATTATTGGCGGCGTGATTAACGCGATTATGATGAATAAAAAACAGAAGGGATAGCAGTCATCAGTCATATGGGTGACTGCTATTTTAATAACTGCAAGCCATTTAAGAATGACTCTACGGATTTCGTTCTCATTCGGATGCCAGAGGTGTTCACTGTACATATAGGAACCTTTTCAGCAGGTCAATCATGATGCGTGAATAAACCGGAATTTTACGTTATGATGGGAAGTAGGCTAAGTATCTTGAATGGAGGGAGATAAATGGATTTTTATTTAAAGGATAATGGGATGCGAACAGAATTTGAATATGGGACATTATCGGTGTCAGGTGATGAGCAGTATGGATACCGTCCATTTCAATTAATGGTTGCTTCCATTGTCGGCTGTAGTGGTTCTGTTTTCCGTAAGATCCTCGATAAACAACGTACACAATATGAAGATTTACAGATTCATGCAGATGTAGAACGTAATCCGGAAGTGGCCAATCGCATTGAAAAGATTGTATTGACCTTTACCGTAAAGGGGAAGCATTTAGATCCGGCAAAGTTACAGCGAAACCTGGAGCTTTCACGAAAAAATTGCTCAATGGTCCGCTCGGTTGAAAACAGTATAACGGTTGAAGAAAACCTGGAAATTATTGAGTTAAGTAAATAGCAGAATGATCGGTCCATCGTGAACAATTCACCTGGACCGTTTTTATTTTACAAGATACTTCTAATAATGCAGGTATAATATCCATGTGTCCGAAAAAACTAAAGCAAAACGGAAAGGAATGGGACACATGAAACGAAAAAAAGTCTGTCAATTTGTCTTACTTGTAATGGTATGTTCATTACTATTTCCACTAAATAGCTTTGCTGCAGAAAAGAAAAAATCCAAGGATGATTTTAAGGTACCGAGTCACGCACTGAATATTTCCAAGGAGAACACATTCCCTAATTCTACCGAGGATCAAGAGATTGTGGAGCCAAGTAAAGCGACAAAGGAATTAATCGATGGTGTGAATGTGCCGATTAAGAATCCAGATTTAATAAAGATGTTAAATGAAACATCAGTGAAACCGTCATTTTTTGCTGTTGGCTACCGCGGCATGGTTTATTTGGGACGCTGGCCGGTGAATTATAAGTCACTTGAAACAACAATCAACTGGCAATATCAGCAAATTAATGAAAACGAACTGAATAATATGGGTGGGGACACCAACCAAAAGATGAATTATATTCAAAAGGAACAGAAAGAAGTCAAAGGTGCGCTTACCAACAAGATAGCAAAACCAGATGATATTAAGAAAATGATGCTGCTTGAGGCAAAGGACAAAACGAAACTGCCGCTTGCGTATAAAACAGTCATTGGAAGTAATACGAAAAAGGACAATTCCTATGCCGTACCAACGGAAAAAGTGGGCAACTTGAAAGCCTATGCACCTGCTGTTAGTGAAAAAGGTCAAGTGACATTTGGTGAAGTCTATTTAAAATTAAAAGGAAATAAAAAATCGATTGAAATTAAAAATGTGACGAAACAAGGTATTGGCGCCTGGGTACCAATTCAGGATTATGTTTCTTTTTCGTTTAATTTGCAATAAACAACTCCAGCCTCTTTGAAACTCTTTTGACATACATGGAAGGGATCCAAAGAGGTTTTTCTTTGTATATATCAGCTGATGAATAATTTGTAAATTCTTTGGAAAAGGTAAGAAAAAACAGGTGGGTTGTTATGCGAAAATTATGCTTGATGATGGTTTCCTTAGTCTTATTTGCGGCTACCATGTTGCAAGTTACGACAACGGTTAATGCTGGAGGATTCGGCTGGGGATATAAAAAAAATACCGAACATAAAATACCGGAAATTGGCAAGTACAAGGAAATGCTAAAGAAATATGGTGCATATTATGCGGATGATTCCGGAGAAAAGGTTGTTTATTTAACCTTTGATAATGGCTATGAGCAAGGCTATACGGACGACATTCTTGATGTATTAAAGGAAGAAAAGGTGCCGGCGACGTTTTTTGTAACGGGCCATTATGTTGATAGTGAGCCTGCGCTTGTGAAAAGGATGGCAGATGAAGGCCATATTATTGGGAATCACTCCTATCATCACCCAGATTTAACGACGCTGACCAAGGATTCAATGAAAATGGAACTGGAAGACTTGGAGGCGAAAGTCGCCGAAATTACGGATCAGAAACAGTTGAAATTCATGCGGCCACCAAAAGGTGTTTTTAATGAACAAACGTTAAAATGGGCAAATGATTTGGGATATATTCATATCTTTTGGTCGTTGGCCTTTGCGGATTGGAATACAAAAGCCCAAAAAGGCGGCGATTATGCTTTTAACCAAATCATGCAACAGATGCATCCTGGGGCAATCGTGTTACTGCATACGGTTTCCTCCGATAATGCGGCAGCACTTTCCAAACTAATTAAGGAATTAAGAAAACAAGGCTATCAATTTAGAAGCCTGGATGATTTGGTGTTAAAGGATACACTGCCAAATGCGATTTTCGGTTTATAAAGGACACTTCATAGGGTAAGATTCAGAATCAATAACAGGGAAATTCGTAAAATGAATTCCCTGTTATTTTTTCTTTTTTCAGCGATACTAAGAGGGTATGAAGCTCAATAAGAAGTCGGAATACGAAGGAAATGATCTTCATCGAGGTAATGATGAACCAATCGAAATATAAAGAAGATCTAACCAAATAATATGGTAAGTAATTACTTGATATTTACTAGGTGCTCATAATAATCTTTTATAGCCGGTTAATCAATCTTAGGCTTTCTAAATTTATTTGATATATGCGTGATTTATGTTTAAAATTTTCATAAGGTTTGTTATAATGAGTTTATACCTTTTGTTAGGAGTTGGTACTAAAATGAAGAAAGAAGATTTGATTGCTCCAAAGGATTATAATATCGTTATGGAAATGGAACGCTATGCGGCAAAACCTGATCTGGAAGCATTGATTTGGCAAGATGATCAGGGACATCACGAGCGGGTAACATATACACAGCTAATGAATAATGTCAATCGTATTGGGAATGTTTTTTTGGATAATGGATTGAAAAAAGGGGACAAGGTATTAGTTATGATTCCACGATTGATTGCGGCTTATGAGGTTTACCTGGCTGCGTTGAAAACGGGAATTATCATTATACCGAGTTCGGAAATGCTGAGGACACAGGATTTACAATACCGCATTACGCATGGGGAAGTAAGTGCCGTTGTAAGTTATTTCCCATATGTTGAGCAGTACACCGAGATACGGGAATATGATCAGTTAACACGGTTTGTTGTTGGTGAACCGGTTGATGACTGGAAGTTCCTGGATCGCCTAAAGGCTGAAGCGTCAGACGAACTGGCAATGGCAAATACGACAAGGGATGATATTGCCTTTTTACCCTATACTTCAGGGACGACCGGTAATCCAAAGGGTGTCGTACATACACATGGCTGGGGATACGCGCATTTAAAAACCGCCTCGGAAAATTGGCTCTGTATTAAGGATGGGGATAAGGTCTGGGCAACAGCGGGGCCAGGCTGGCAAAAATGGATTTGGAGCCCTTTCTTATCTGTGTTGGGGTCCGGAGCAACAGGTTTTGTCTATCATGGAAAATTCGATGCTAAAACATATTTAAATTTACTTCAGGATCAGGAAATTAATGTTTTATGCTGTACGCCGACCGAATACCGGATTATGGCAAAAGTGGACAACTTGGACGACTATCAGCTGCCAGCTCTCCATAGTGCCGTATCTGCTGGCGAACCGCTTAATCGGGAGGTTATTGATACCTTCCGCAAATATTTTAACATAACGGTTCGCGATGGTTATGGACAGACCGAAAATACCCTATTACTTGGAGTTATGGAAGGGATGGAAGTCAGACCTGGATCTATGGGAAAACCAACTCCGGGCAATGAGGTGGAAATTATTGACGAGGATGGCCAGCCGCTAAAACCGGGAGAGGTCGGTGATATTGCTGTGAAACAAGATTGTCCGGCATTATTCCGCGAATATTATAAAGATGAAGAGCGGACCAAGATGTCACGGCGGGGCGAATATTATGTAACCGGTGATCAGGCAAAGAAAGATGAGGATGGCTACTTTTGGTTTGAAGGTCGAAGTGATGACATCATTATTAGTTCCGGCTACACAATCGGGCCATTTGAAGTGGAGGATGCGTTGGTCAAACATAGCTATGTGCAGGAGTGTGCGGTCGTAGCTAGTCCTGATAAAGTACGGGGGAATATTGTAAAAGCATTTGTCGTTCTGAAAGATAGGATCGACGGTACAAATCCTGATCTTATTAAAGAATTGCAGGACTTTGTCAAAGAACAGACGGCACCATATAAATATCCACGATCGATTGAATTTATCCCTGAACTGCCAAAAACAACGTCAGGAAAAATTAGACGGGTGGAATTAAGAAACAAAGAAAAAGCAAACGTGTAGAATAAGAAGAGCCACTGACACAACGTTTGACGTCGTGATCGGGGCTCTTCTTTGTTGTTTATTCATCATCTGATAACTCTAATTCCTGTTTTAATCTTCTGCTCACTTCCGACAGCCCCTGATCGGTTGGGGTAAAGTAAGAAGCTCCGCCGATCATTTGATCAGATCCATCAATGGTGAGCGTGTCAATTCCTGATGCGTCAAGAGATGAATATGCTTTTTCCAATGCATAGATTTCCCCTGGAGAGAGGCTTGTTTCGACGTCTTTACCAAGAATATCGGAAATTTCCCCGATTTTGAAGATAGTCCCCACTGAAATCGCTTCTTTAACGGCGGATTGAATAAATTGACGCTGCCGTTCTTCTCGCGGATATTCACTGTTGACTGCCCGTTTGCGCATTCGGACAAAAGCCAGTGCTTCTTCCCCGTTTAATTTGGCTTGGCCTTCCTTGAAATAGATCCGCTCATCATGATTATAAATATTTTTTTCCCAAAAGCCATTTTTGATATCCACGGTTACTCCCCCAAGAGCATCAACAATATCACGAAATCCATCAAAATTAACCGTGGCATATTCATCGATGGGGATATCCAGCAACCGCTCTGCTGTTTCCACGGTAAATTTATTTGGACCATAACCAGTGATGGAAGCATAAGTATAGGCGGCGTTAATTTTATGAACCCCTGCATACTGCCCAGCACCTTCAGCGGGAAGTTCCACCCTGGTGTCACGTGGAATTGAGGTCAGCGTCATTTTATTCGTGTGCGGGTTAAGCGTCACAATCATTTGTGTGTCGGCTCGTCCATTTTTATCACTGGTCGCATACGCTTCAACACCAATCAACAGAATCGAAATGGGGTCCTTGCCAATTGCAACATCTTTTTCACGAAGGGCCGATCGCTCGCCGGGACGGTCCAAATCCTTGTATGAACCCTTTGCAGCTTGATATGCCTGATAAAACAAATAACTGCCGATACCAACAATAATAATAAATAAGAAAAGAAGCATCAGCAGGATACGTTTTTTCCATTTTCCTTTCTTTTTCTGTTGATGCCGATCCGAACGTAGCTCACTCACGCGTGCTTCCCCCAATCTTTGGCATTCGTCAATAATAAGTAGTATATCTTTGTGCTTATTATATGTAAAAAGTTGAAACTTAACAATGTGTGGTTTGACCTTTTTGACCTAGCTGTGATGTGTGTTAAATGGTCAAAACGGGAATAGTGTATGAATAGAAAAGCTTTACAACGCGGGTTTTGCTGTCTTCATAAAAAAGCCCAAAAAAATTTCAAAAATCCCTTGAAAGTCAAAGAAGGTCAGAGTATAATGAAATTACAAGGTCAAAGATAGTCAAAGTCAAACTTGATCTTGGCTAGCGCAATAAAGTCTAGTCGATACGATAAATCACAAGGAGGAATAACTAATGAAATGTCAAAACTGTGGTATTCGTCCAGCAAATATTAATGTCTCGATGCAAATAAATAATGAAAAGGTGCAAATGCACGTATGTCAACAATGTTTTGAAGAAATACAAGGGAAAATGATGAATCCATCCGGTTTCTTCTCCGGATTTGGTGGCCAAGAAGCTTTTGGTTTCCAAAGTAATGGTCAAAGCCAAGCCGGAACTAGAACACAGACCGCTCAGGGTAATGGCGGCAACGGTCTCCTTGACCAAATGGGGAAAAACGTGTCTCAATCTGCACGTGCTGGTTTGATTGATAACGTCATCGGCCGTGATAATGAAGTAAAACGCGTGATTGAAACGTTAAACCGTCGCAATAAGAACAACCCAGTCTTAATTGGTGAACCTGGTGTTGGTAAAACAGCCATTGCAGAAGGCTTAGCTGTAAGAATTGCAGAAGGTAATGTACCAACCAAACTAATGAATAAAGAGATCTATTTACTTGATGTGGCCTCATTAGTTGCTAACACAGGTATTCGCGGTCAATTTGAAGAACGAATGAAACAATTGGTTCAAGAATTGCAAGAACGTGAGGAAGTTATTCTGTTCGTCGATGAAATTCACTTGTTAGTTGGTGCTGGAACTGCAGAAGGTTCACAGATGGATGCCGGTAACATATTAAAACCAGCACTTGCCCGTGGTGAACTGCAATTAATCGGTGCAACAACATTGAAGGAATATCGTAAAATTGAAAAAGACGCAGCACTTGAACGTCGTTTCCAACCAATTATCGTTAAAGAGCCAAGTGTGGAAGAAGCGGTACAAATTTTGAGCGGGATCAAAGACCGCTACGAAAAATTCCATGAAGTGCGTTATTCTGATGATATTATCCGTTCATTTGTTACGTTATCACAGCGGTATATCCAAGATCGTTTCTTGCCAGACAAAGCAATTGATTTAATGGATGAGGTTGGTTCACGCTTGAATCTTGCCAATGCGGAAAATGATTCCGTGTCCATTGATCAAAAACTAAAAGAAGTAGTCCAGGAAAAAGAGCAAGCCGCAGAGAAAGAAGACTATGAGCGTGCGGCACACCTAAGATACCAAGAAATACAATTGCAAAAGCAACTGGAAAAAGCAAAAGACGAAGCACAAGTGATTGATGTCGGTCTGGAAGATGTTCAATTAATCATTGAAGAAAAAACAGGTATTCCGGTTACAAAATTACAAAAAGATGAGCAAGAACAAATGAAACATCTTGCTGAAAATCTTGGTAAAAAAGTAATTGGACAAGAATATGCAGTGGATAAAGTTGCCAAGGCGATTCGCAGGAGCCGTGCCGGATTAAAATCGAAATATCGTCCAATCGGATCATTCCTATTTGTTGGTCCAACCGGTGTCGGTAAAACGGAATTAACCAAAGCATTGGCAGAAGAATTATTTGGCTCACGTGAATCGCTTGTTCGACTTGATATGAGTGAGTACATGGAGAAACATGCCGTGTCAAAAATTATCGGTTCACCTCCAGGTTATGTCGGCCATGAAGAAGCGGGTCAATTAACGGAGCGTGTACGTCGTAATCCATATTCGATTCTCTTGCTTGATGAAATCGAAAAAGCACACCCAGATGTACAAAACATGTTCCTGCAAATCATGGAGGATGGCCATTTAACTGACTCCCATGGTCGTACGGTGAGCTTCAAAGATACCGTGATTATCATGACAAGTAATGCCGGAACAGGCGAAAAACAAATCAATGTCGGCTTTAATCGATCTGAACACGAGTCAGTAACCATGTTGGAAAATTTAAGTGCCTACTTTAAACCGGAATTTTTAAACCGTTTTGACTCGATCATTACGTTTAACGAGTTAACAGAAAACAATTTGCTTGAAATTGTTGATTTAATGCTGAACGATTTAACACAAAATATGGAAGAAAATAAAATAGACATCAAGATAACAGATGCTGCAAAACAGGAATTAGTTAACCTTGGCTATGACCGTCGTTTCGGTGCACGACCACTGCGCCGAGTCATCCAGGATAAAATTGAAGACCAATTAACAGATCTGTTATTAGAAAACCAAGATGTCCATGCAGTAAATGTTGATGTAGTAGATGATGCTATCACTGTTCAAGCATAAATAAGATGAGAAAAAATCCTGTCCCACCATCCCGGGGCAGGATTTTTTTTGAGTAAAAGAACCGCCGGGACTATTAAAACGTAAATTGCTGATAATTGTTGCAAAACTGCCGATAAATTGTCGGAAACCGCCGATAAAAGTATCAAAACCTCTGATAAATTTTACAAGGCGATATTTTCGCTGTCCCACTATAACGTTAAACTACATACTGCCGGCCCGTTAAGGCGGGATAAACTGTTACGTAATTGTAAATAAAATTACAGGCACTGACATTCATAATACGTCAAGGATATGAAAAAACTATCGTATATCATATTTATAAAAAGGATGTCACACCATGCGGATTCTTAAAGTTTTTTATATCGTTTTGTTATTACAATTATTTATCATACCAGTTCCGACATCTGCCCAAAGCACACAGCCACAGCAGATGAAGATCCATTTCATTGATGTTGGACAGGGAGACAGTACGCTCATTGAAACACCTGGCAAAAAAAACATTTTAATCGATGCCGGCCCACCCAAGGCGGGTAAGGATGTTGTGGCGTTTCTCAAGGAGCATCACATTAAAAAAATTGACCTATTAATTGCTACCCATCCGGATATTGACCATATTGGCGGACTGCCAACAGTCATGAAATCCATTAAGATTGATAAAGCGCTGGACTCAGGCAAACTGCATTCCACGAAAACGTATATCCGGTATATTAATCAAATTCATAAACATAAAATTCCCGTTGAAATCGTCAAGCAAGGTGATGTGGTTGATGTTGACCCATTAATGGATATCGACGTGTTAAATTCATATGAAGAGCATAAAAATAACAATCAATCCTCTATTGTCCTAAAGGTTAGTTTTAATGAGGTTGATTTTTTACTTATGGCGGATGCAGAGCGGGGTCAGGAAGAACGATTAGTGGAGCAGGAGAAGGATATACAGGCAGACATTTACAAGGTCGGCCACCATGGATCAAATACAAGTACAGGGTATCCTTTTCTTAATCTGGTCAAACCGAAAGTAGCGATTTTGACCTATAGCAAAACGAATCATTACGGCCATCCGGTAGACCGGGTTGTTCGCAATTTGCAGCGGATTCATGCCATGATTTATTCGACTGCTGTCTATGGGGATATTTCCATTTTAACGAATGGAAAAGGTTATTTTATCTTTACAGAAAGAACACCACTTGATGGATTGACGGAGAAGACAGGATAAGACTGCTAATTTTCAATAAAATATATTTACAAATTTAGATAATAATGATAATATACCATTTAGTTTAGTCTTACTAAAATTTAAAAAATTGAATTTTCTCTTTTGGTTTTCGTTTTTATTATAATAATCGACGGTTTTTTAGTGCTACAGCAAACAAGAGGGAAAATCAAAAACTATTCTATGATAGGGGGGCATTTAGTTTGCGTTTGTGATTCTTAAATAATAAGGGGGAAATCATGAAGAAAATTGAAGATTTCTTAGGAGATGTAAGTGATATTGTTTGGGGAATACCGCTGCTTATTCTTTTAGTTGGTACAGGCATTTATTTAACAATTCGGCTTGGGTTCCTGCAAATTCGATCATTACCTTATGCATTAAAACTTGCCTTTTCCAAAAATCATGATAAATCATCAGAGGGAGATATATCTCACTTTCAAGCGCTTATGACTGCTTCAGCTGCAACAATCGGAACGGGAAACATTGTTGGTGTGGCAACGGCTGTGGTACTTGGTGGCCCTGGGGCGATTTTATGGATGTGGTTAGCGGGATTATTCGGAATGGCGACAAAATACGGAGAAGCTATTCTAGCTGTAAAATTTCGCGTGAAGGATTCGGAAGGTAATATGGCAGGGGGGCCAATGTACTATTTAGAGAAAGGGCTAAAACAAAAATGGTTAGGTGTGTTGTTTGCAATTTTTGGCGCCTTCGCTGCATTTGGTATTGGTAACGGAACGCAGGCAAAAGCTGTTGCCGATTTAATGAATGATACATTTTCCGTTCCTTTTTGGGTTACAGGGTTAGCGCTTGTTATTTTTGCGGGATTGGTTATTCTTGGGGGAATTAAGTGGATTGGTCGTGTTACCGCTTTTTTTGTTCCATTTATGGCCGTATTTTATATTCTTGCCGGTTTAATTGTAATTGTGGTGAATATAAACCTTGTACCTGAAGCAATTGGAACTATTTTTACTTATGCATTTTCAGGTCAAGCCGTTGCCGGTGGAACTGTTGGTGCGGTTATCCGTTATGGAGTGGCACGCGGATTATTTTCCAATGAATCTGGACTGGGATCTGCTCCGATCGCAGCTGCTGCGGCTAAAACGGACTTACCGGGTAGACAAGCTTTGGTATCCATGGTCCAAGTTTTAATTGATACATTGATTATTTGTGCGATTACCGGGATTACGATTGTTATGTCTGGCCTGTGGGAAGATAAATCGATTGAAGCGGGGGTACTTACTTCTGCAGCTTTTGGAAAATTGTTAGGTGGTGTTGGACCTTACCTAATTACATTTGGTTTATTGTTCTTTGCAGCCTCAACAATTTTAGGGTGGAGTTACTACGGGGAGAAATGTTTCCAATACCTATTCAAAAATCCTGTTGCTGTTAAAGCATATCGTACCATTTTTGTATTATTTATTTTTGTCGGAGCAACAGCGTCCATTGATGCAGTTTGGGCATTAGCGGACGTATTAAACGGTTTGATGGCTATTCCAAACTTGATTGGGTTACTTGGTTTATCAGGAATAATTATTTATGAAACAAAACGTTTTCAACAAAAAGTTAAGGAAGAAAAAGAGGAAAGCATTCAACTAGCGAAAAAGGCAAATGGGTAAATCATTTGTTTAATATCTTATAAAGATGAAAAAATAATCCCTTAGCGCTTGGCTTAGGGATTATTTTTTATTCCGCCTTAACGGGCAGTAAGCCCCCCACATCAAGATATTGAGGGGCAACTAAAAAAGATAAGTGGGGGAAGGGCAGGCAATGAACGCCACGTCCTGTGGCGACACCTGCACTAGCATGTCTGCATTCATCGGAACCCCCCACTTAATGAAGTTTCACTTTATAGTTTTTTAACGGACCCTTATGTATTAATTTTCAGTCAAATTAATTTACAAATTTAAACAATAGTGATATCATATTAATATAATAACTATATAATTTTAAGGAGGAGGCGCCATGAGGGAACGAGATGCATGGTCGATGAATGGATTTCTGGGAATTCTCTTGATCGCAGCATTAATTGCGGGAACAGTGATCAGCTTTTTTCAAACACAATTTATTATCGGGGCAATTTGTCTGGTGATTGCGATTGTACTGGGAAGTGGTATCACACTAGTACAACCAAACCAATCGGTAGTTGTTATTTTTCTTGGAAAATACATGGGAACCATCCGGCGCGAAGGAATTGTTGTCACTGTACCGTTTTCTGTGAGAAGGACAATTTCGTTGCGGGTACGAAATTTCAATAGTAAGCTTTTAAAAGTTAATGATGTCAATGGAAATCCGATTGAAATCGCTGCGGTTATCGTGTTTAAAGTGATCGATTCGGCTAAGGCTGTATTTGATGTCGATAAATACAATCAGTTTGTGGAGATTCAAAGTGAGACGGCGATTCGGGCAGTGGCAACCAAATACCCATATGATACGTTTGAGAACACGAAATTATCATTGCGAGGAAATGCAGAAGAAGTATCGAACGAATTGACGGAAGAGTTACAGGATCGGTTAAAGGTGGCTGGTGTGCAGGTGATCGAGGCGCGATTAACGCATTTGGCTTATTCCACCGAGATTGCCCAGGCCATGCTGCAGCGGCAACAAGCAGATGCCATTATTGCTGCCCGCTGGAAGATCGTTGAAGGTGCGGTTGGCATGGTACAGGATGCAATCCAGCAGCTTGAAAAACAAGGTATTGTCGATTTGGATGAAGAGCGTCGCGTAGCTATGATCAATAATTTACTTGTTTCTATTGTTTCAGATAATGGTGCACAACCGGTCATCAACACAGGGTCACTGTACCAATAAGGTTTTAAAAAGAGGGATTCGATGGCAAAGAAAAAGAATTTCCCGTTACGAATAGATCCGGCATTATATGATATTTTGCAGTACTGGGCCAAGGATGAGTTTCGCAGTGTCAACAGTCATGTGGAATTTCTGCTAAGGGAAGCGGCCAAACGTGCTGGCAGATTGCCGAAAAAGGATGATAAGAAGATAGGTGAAGATTAGCTGGGAGGATGACAGATTGAATGTGAAAACATTTTCTAGCATGTCGGAAAAAGGATTGGATAAGAAAATAAACGACTTTTTGAGTGATACCCCTTTTGAAATTGTCGATGTGAAGTTTTCAATTAGCATATTTTCTTATAGTGCGATGGTTATCTATAAAGAGAAAATATATTGAAAAAGCTTACTGGTTTTACTAACGACGGGTGAAAGTGTCGTCTAAAACCAACATCATGTGGTAGCTGATCTATTGATACTACCACTATAGCACAAGCAAACTATTAACAGATCTCTTTGATTTGAATTTCAGAAATTTATTTCCCTTAAAAAAGGCTTTGCACCACACACTGGTGTAAAGCCTTTTTTAATTCTTTCTAAAAATAATCTTGACAGTACACTACATTTGTTATATGGTTAGTTACATAAGTAATTAACCAACTGGCCAAGGGGGTTGCCATGAAACGTAAATTGGATGACGACAAGCCTATTTTTCAGCAAATTAAAGATCAAATTGAAGACTCAATTATCAATGGTGCGATCAAGCCGGATGAACGTGTGCCATCTACAAATGAATTCGCGCAGTATTATCAAATTAATCCGGCAACAGCAGCCAAAGGAATAAACGAGTTGGTGAATGAGAACATTTTATTCAAAAAACGGGGTGTGGGCATGTTTGTAACGGGTGATGCCAGAGTATTGTTAGTGGAAAAACGAAAGCAGCATTTTTTTGAAAACTATATTGTTCCATTACAAGATGAAGCAGAGAAATTGCAATTAAGTCATGAAGAAGTATTGGAAATGATTAAGAAGGGGGCGACAAGAGATGCGCATTGATGTGAACCAGTTAACGAAACAATACAAGGATACGACAGCGCTTAATGGAATTTCTTTTACATTGGAGGAGCCAAAGATTTACGGACTGCTTGGCCGAAATGGTGCTGGTAAAACGACGTTTATGGAAATTTTGGCGGGACATATTTTGGCGACTAGTGGTGAGTTAACGATTGATGGGGAGAATCCATTTGATAATCAGCGATTAACTGAATCGATTTGTTTGATTAAGGAGGGGAACAATTTTAAACGTGATTTAAAGGTGAAACAAGTTTTACGGCTTTATTCCATATTTTATCCAACCTGGGATCAGGAACTTGCTGATGAGTTGATGGGGGTATACAACTTAAAACGAAATGCCCGAGTTAAGGCATTGTCTAAAGGGATGACATCCGCACTGGGAATTATTGTTGGTCTGGCAAGTAAAGCACCGATTACGGTATTTGACGAGCCGTATATTGGATTGGATGCGGCAGCACGCAGTAAGTTTTACGAGATATTATTGGAAGAATATCAGTCAGAAAAACGGACGATTATCTTATCAACCCATCTGATTGATGAAGTAAGCCTGTTATTTGAAGAAGTGCTGATTATACAGGACGGTAAGCTGATCCTCCAAGAAGAAGCGGAGACATTGCGAAATCACACATGTGCTGTAACGGGAAGTGTCGAACAGGTGGAAGCATTTATTCAGGATAAAACCGTGATTAATAAGAAGGAGCTTGCCGGAATGATGACAGCATATGTTTATGGAAGTCAAGATGAGGCAAAATCCTCGGGTCTTTCAACAGAAGGAGTTCCGATTCAGGAATTAATGATTTACCTAACAGAAGGAAAGCAGGGGGCTTAAATATGAGCAGACAAATTAAAGGGTTACTTTACTTTTATATCACGGATGCCAAACATTCATTAATGGTTTTTTGGTCGATTTTATTTGGAACACTGGTAATTAGTATTGTTGGTGCATATTTGCTTTTAAATGTTGCAGAAGGACAAATGAACTTTGGATTGTCGATTGCTGCCTATATTTATTGTGGTATATACGGATTTATTTCCGCAAAACATGGGACGCCGTTTTCGATTAAATTGGGGGCCACGAGAAAAAATATGTTTGTCAGTACAGGTATATTCCTAATGGGATTGGCCATTGTGCAAGCAGTCCTGGTTAGCACCGTACAGACAGTTGTTGTAGCTGGTGCGAAAATAGTTGGTATTGATACCTTCCAGTTTATCCATCCGGCACAACTCTTGACAGATAATTGGGTAACCCGGTTTGTGATCGATACAGCGATGATGTTCTTCTTGTTATCCTTATTGTATTTAATTGGGCTGCTGTTCTATAAATATGGCTTGCTTGGTAGCGGTATTGTTTTAGGCATACTGGCTGTTATTCTGTTGTTTGGAGTAGCAAAGGGTTGGGTTATCAACTTTTTTATTGACATAGCAACGTCATTCTCGATTACGTTTTTCTATGAGATATTATTGATTGGTATTGTGATTTACGGTGTTAGCTGGTTGTTGATCCGAAAAATCACGACGACTATAGCACGTTAACCGTCATTTCGTTATATGACATGTCAATGGTTATTTGATCTCACTCTTATTGGGCAGTAAGACTCCCACTTCATAAACCAAAAAAAGATAAGTGGAAGTCAATTGCATGACAAAGGTCCAATTTTTTTCGGGCTGCACGATGCAGTTTCACTTTATATTTTCCCACGTAAAAAGCAGCCAATCACTTTCCAATGGAAATGTTGGTTGGCTGCTTATAATCGTTCATATTCCTGAATTAAATTGCCCATTAAAAGCTGAATAGATTTTTGCTTTTTTAATGGAAGCTTTTTTAATTGATAGAGATGATTTTTTAATTCAGGATGCTGCATGACATATTCCACAATCTCCATTGCTTCCACATCAAAGGGTTTGGTATCCGAACTGTAGATTCGTTTGAACTCCTTCAATAGGTCCTCTCGTAAGGATTGGTTACCAACAAGATGATCAATGGTAATATCGAATACGGTGCTTAACTCGATGAGAGAGGATACATCCGGGATGACGACGTTGTTTTCCCATTTGGCGATGACGGAGCGGGAAGTTGATAGTTTTTCAGCAAGATCCCGTTGTGTCCATTCATGTTGTTCACGTAGAAATTTTATATTATAGGAAATTTGCTCTAAATTCATGTTTATCACACTCTGCTACATAGGATAAAAAGTGTCCATCGAAATTTCAATGAGACATATTTAATCCTATCAGACTGAAGAGAAAATAATTGCTTTTTGTTGTTCTTATAACGAACATATAGTAAAATGTTCTTAAAGGGAACGCGAGAGGGATGAGTAAATGGTTAGTTGTTTGATCTTGTACCATCATACCATCACGAGTTTAACAAAATGTTTCATGTTACGTGCTATCTTCAAAGAAGAAGAACTTGAAATTCATGTTCAGGGGAATAATACGGTGGTCATTTATTTGTGGAACGTTAAAAAAGCAGCGGTCTGGCAAGCGGCTTTAACATTTGAAATGACGAATATGATGACTGGCTATGGTTACGGAGAACGAAAAAAGGATGCTGAGAAAGAAGCGCAGAATATATTATTCAAACGAATGGCCATGGAAGAAGCTCCTGATTCATTACAGGTTGAGGAAACGCCTGCTGTATATACAATTGGTGTGGCAACATAAAGAAGGAAGCCAATAATTACCGGCTTCCTCTTTGCGTGAACTGGTTATACACCTTATCGGCACCTTTAAATTCGCGCTGATACAATACTTCCTGTGTCTTGTTCAAAAACTTCTCGCCTTGGTGACTGTGTTTTGGATTCTTCTTCATAGACATCCCTCACTTTTTTTGATTAGGGTTACCTGCAAAAGAAAAATTATACACATTTAGGAAACTTCCTCAACCGTTATGATTTCTGTTTCATCAGCACATTGCAGATACGAGCAATAATGTGTTCCTTGGTATACACACCATTCAAAGGACACTTTTTTCACTTATGCTTTGTGTCTAAAATTTGTTTCAGCGCTTCTTCCAGCCAAGGATAGCGAAACGGATATTGATTGGTTTCAGCTTTATTGGGCAGCACATATTGTCCATTGGCTATCAGCTGGCTCATTTGTCCTAATCCGGCTTGAATAAATGAAGCGGGAGTTGGCAGCCAGTAGGGACGGTGAAGTATCTCAGCTAATATCCTAGTGAATTCTTTGTTGCGTTTTGGGTTTGGAGCGGTGACATTTATTGCTCCCTCGATATGGTCATTCATGATACAAAATTGGATGAGATGAACCGCGTCCTCAATATGGATCCAGGAAACCCATTGCTCACCGTTGCCAATCCTTCCTCCAACGAACATTTTTACCGGTAAGCTCATATAAGGAAGGGCGCCTTGCTTGCCTAAGATCACGCCAAAGCGGGTAAAGACAGTGCGGATTCCGAGTTCTTTTGCCTGGCTGGCCGTTTGTTCCCACTCCCTAACCACATTGGCTAAAAAATCGTTACCGGGCGTTGTTGTTTCTTCCGTGAAAATGAGATCTTCAGACATGCCATAATAGCCAATCGCCGAACCATTAATCAATACGGCTGGTTTCTTTTCCATTTGCTCCAGTAACGCAATTAGCCGCTTGGTTGTTTCAATTCTACTGGTTTGAATGGCCCTTTTCTTCTCCTTTGTCCAATAACCAAACAGAGAATCCCCTGCCAAGTTAACGACTGCATGAATAACAGAAAAGGCAGTCACATCTTCCTGATAGCCCAGATACGTAACGGAATCAGTACTGGTATGTGCTTCTGGTGAGCGTGTAAGGATATAAACGTGGTGTTTTTCCTTCACTAGTATATTTGTTAAATGCTGACCGACGAACCCTGTTCCGCCGGTGATTAATATATTCACGTTGCTCACTCCTCTTACCGTATAGTTTAAGTATATTCCGAAATCGGATTTGCCATTCTTATAGCAGAACTCTTGTCTACTTTTTGTTATGATAATGTTGGGGGTGATCGATTGACAAAAATCACACGCATTACGACGCAAAAAAAGCACAAGAGCCGCTATAATATTTATATTGATGATGGGAATGGGGAACAATATGGATTCAGTGTCGATGAATCGATCCTGGTTGAATACCGATTAAAAAAAGGTCTAGAATTGGATGATGTGATGATCACAACGCTGATGAATCAAGATACACTGCATAGATCCTATACCCTGGCGATAAATTATTTAAGCTACCGTATGCGAACGAAAAAAGAGATTCACGATTATTTGGTTAGAAAAGAAGTCGATGAAGCTCATATTCCGACGATTATGGATCGTTTGGAACAGGAAAAACTAATCGATGATCAGCAATTTGCTGATACATTTGTGCGGACACGAATAAACACAACCAGCAAAGGACCACGACTGGTACAAAAGGAATTACAGGACAAAGGCGTGCAAGCAGTTATTGCTCAGCAGGCAGTTACCACTTATAGCTATGAGATACAATACGAGAAAGCACGTAAACTAGTAGAAAAGAAGTTGAACCAGCAAAGTAAACACGCGTTTCGACAACGCCAACAGCAGTTGCAGGGCCAATTAATGCAAAAAGGATTCTCTCAAGCTGTTATCAAGGATGTTCTTGCCGAAACTGCGGAGCTAAAGGATGATACGGCGGAATGGGAAGCCCTCGTTTCTCACGGTAAAAAAGTAATGCGCAAGTATCAAAACAAAGTAACAGGGTCAGCACTTGAACAAAAAGTAAAAGAAGCATTATATCGCAAAGGGTTTACGATGGATGCGATTAACCAATATCTTGATAGTTGAATGATCAACCGCCGCTTCACAACCTTGTACAGTTGAAGCGGGGGGGTTTTTATTATTGCCATACGTTTGGTTCAATACTTTCTTCGCTTTGATAAATTGAATGACTTCATCAAAGCGATGAGGCATTGAACGAAGCTTTTAATCTTTCCTTCGTGACTTCATCATCTAGGTTATGAATGGCAATACGATTACGTTTTAGGTCTTTTGTGCGAAGTTTTGGCTGAAAGCAGATTGCCGGAGAGGACAATCCCTTTCCGGCTGTTTTCGGTTAGGAATCGATTATGATTTCGTTGCGACCGTCATCTTCGTTAAAAATTTGTTGGGCAACAGGTTCCGGTCCCATTAGCCCGGAGGCGTCTTTGACATGGGTGGAGTTGTTCCAAAATGGGGTGTTCATGCCACCCATATAGACAGCCGTGATCGCTATGTCTGTGTTTTCCCATTCCTTTTGCAGGCTTTCGGTGAACCCGCGAACGGCAAATTTACTTGCACAATAGATCGACTCGTGGACTTTTCCCCTTAGCCCGGCAGTGGAAATAATCGTTAGAATTCGACCTTTGCTCGCTTTAATTAGTGGAAGAGCAGCTTGAACGGTCAGGATGGTGCCTTTAATATTGGTATTCAATGTTTCATTCACGTCTTGAATGGAGTAGTCCTCCAATGGTCCAAATATTCCAATTCCGGCATTGTTGATAAATACATTGAGTTCACCAATTTGCTGAAAGGCGATACTTACCGATGCCTCTTGCTGGACATCACATAGAACAATCTCACTACTGCCGTTTGTCTCGGCGATTTCGTGTCGGGCCATATGTAACTTTGTATCATCTCTTCCTAGCAAAAAGACATGATAGCCGTTTCTCGCGTATTTCAAAGCCAGTGCTTTCCCTAAGCCACTTCCAGCTCCGGTTATTGCAACAGTTTGCATGATGATCACTCCCAAATTTAAGGTAAGTACGACATTAGCTTCCCTTACCATTGTCTTAAACTATCGGAGAAAAGTAAACTTAAAAGGTAGTGATGAAACCTGAAAGTCTGGTAAAATGGTATTGTAGATCGCTTTATACTACTTACAACAATAGTGCTTCTTATCGTTTGGTTACATGTTATAATTGAGCATGCTTATTTGAAAGGGGAAGGAATACAATGGATTATCGCTATAGTGATTATTCGATTGAACAGTTACGGCACGAGGTTGGCCGGCTGAAGGAGAAGGCACAAAAAGCAGAACAGCTTGGCAATATTAGTGAAGTTGCCGTCAATGAACGGAAAATGCAGGTGGCCATGGCTTATATGCTAAACCCGGAAGACTTTCATGCGGAGGATATTCATCAAATTAATGGGGATCCAGGTCATTCATTTAAAATAAATTATATTAACGGTGTGTTTGCGTGGGGCCATCGTGTGAACTTATTGGATGAAGAATACGAGCAAGAAGAAGCCGTTCCTATCTCATTATTGGGGGATAAAGTAAAATAACTAAGGGTCGCTTCCACATAGCGGGGAGGCGATCCTTAGTTTTTAAACCGGATTGTCACTAAACAACAGCTTATTTTGCAATTTTTTTTCGGAATAAATCCATCCGGTATACGAACTCAAGATGTGCTGATCATTATCCATGTGCACAACAGCTACAAATGGATAATGTCCTTTTGACCGATAACGGAGGTCAATAAATCGTATCTCGGTGAAATCATCAAAGTCATTGATTTCCCAACGATACACAGGTGAAAAGGATAAAAAAGCATCGACATTTACATCTTTTTGGGCAATTTGCATTTGTTTTGTATTAGGTAATGGTATTTTTTTAAATTCATCAACAATTTGGATATGCCCATTTTCTACACTGCCAACGTAAAAATGGTCATCTGTTGTGATAGCAACACGCCAGATATTGTGCTTGATTGTTGGTGACGTTGCAATTTTCTGGGTATCGGGAAAATAATCATATATTTTCTTTACAATTTCCCGCTTATCAAGATACCGTTTAATGTAATATAATAAAATAACGGTATAGACGATGATCCATGTATAGCCGGGGTTTGCTCCGAGTATCCAAGCAATGATACCTGCTATATGCAAGAGGAAAATATACGGATCGAATGTATTGATAAATCCATGGGCGACCCAGCGGTGGGTAAACGGCCGGTATGCCTGCGTTCCGTACGCATTGAAAATATCCACGAGCACATGGGTAATAACCGCCAGGAACGTCCAGAGCCATAAGTGGAATAAATTCACTTGTGGAACAAACGCATGGATGATGCCTGCGATCAGGATGCCCCACATTAAAATGGCTGGGACCGAATGTGTTGCTCCCCGGTGATTACGTATATAAACAGCATTACTTTTCATTTTTAAGATGGTGTCGAAATCTGGTGCATGGGAACCGACAATTGTGCCGACTAAAACGGCATGGAATAATGTAGGATCATTGTGTACGGTCGGATCAAGAGTTGCTAATCCACCGAGTGCAATTCCCATGACGATATGGGTACCAGTATCCATAAAGCAAGTTCCTCCTTAAGGAATGATCAGCTTTTATCATGTGTTACGGGCTGTAGTCCCCGCAACTATGCGTGCATAAATCAAAATGAAAATGTGACGGTAAACAGCAATATTACTGATTCTGTTCGTGCCTGTATGATGCAGGTCCCAAAGGCGTTGGAACTTAGCCTTTGTTTCTTTATTTTCGTGAGGGGGTGTAGGCTATGTCTAGATCCGCTTTGGATATCTTGTTAGTCGGGACCCTCTCGAATGATGTCGAAAAAAGTGTTTGTGTAAGTTGATTCATATAGTTTTTACGTTATTATTGTACCATAAAGGATGAAATATTTTGATAGATAAACGGTTACGAAATTTTGACAATCTGGCATTTCAACAAGATTTGATTCATTGGTATCAGCAGAATAAACGCGATCTTCCATGGCGAAAAACGCAGGATCCTTATAAAATATGGGTATCTGAGATTATGCTCCAACAGACAAAGGTTGATACGGTTATCCCGTATTTTCACCAATTTATTGAAAAATATCCAACACCCCGTGCATTAGCAGAAGCTGATGAACAAGACGTGCTTAAGACATGGGAAGGATTAGGGTATTATTCGCGCGCAAGAAACCTGCAAAGTGCTGTAAGAGAAGTCGTTGCAAGTTACGATGGCAACGTTCCTGATGCTCCGGACGAATTGGGTTCCTTAAAGGGAGTTGGTCCTTATACAAAAGGGGCGATTCTGTCAATTGCTTTTGGCCAGCCTGCCCCCGCAGTCGATGGGAATGTGATGCGCGTGTTGGCCCGTGTATTATACATCGATGATGACATTGCCAAGTCCAGTACGAAAAAACAGTTTGAAGCATATGTAGCACAACTAATTTCGAAAGAGGATCCTTCGTCATTTAATCAGGGAATAATGGAATTGGGGGCTCTTATTTGTACCCCGAAAGCACCTGCCTGTTTACTATGTCCCGTACAGCAGCATTGTCGGGCATTTGCTAAAGGGCGCGAGCAAGAACTTCCGATTAAATCGAAAGGAAAAAAACAAAAAATCGTTCCGTATGTTGCCTTATTGATCAAAAACGAGCAAAACCAATACGTGATTGAAAAACGTGCAGAAAGTGGGTTATTAGCAAATCTCTGGCAGTTTCCGATGGTTCCAATCGATGAAATCGGTCTGGAGCATATTGAAAACTGGATGTTTGCTGAATATGGCGTTCGTATCCATTTGGGTGATGAAGCAGGGACCCTAAAACATGTATTTTCCCATTTGATTTGGCAAGTAAACATAAGTTATGCGACGACAAAGCAAACAGAAACGGCAGATGACCGGATTCGGTTTGTAAATCAGAACGAATTGGAATCATATCCTTTTCCTGTTTCGCACCAAAAAATGCTGCAATATATAGGAAAAGATGTCGGTTAAATCTGGAACCATTATTTTACATCGAAAGGTAATTTTACCTATCACTTTTTTTGGATAACTTTCACCTATATGAGCATGTTAAGTAGTGCGGAGGTGATATAGATGGCTAAAAAAGCTAACCAACAGGCTTCTGGTACAAACGTTCAAAAAGTAAAGCAACAAAACCAACAAGCTGCTCAAGGCCAGAGCCAAGGTCAATTTGGTACTGAATTTGCATCTGAAACAAACGCACAAGAGGTTAGAAAACAAAACCAGAAATCTCAACAAAATAAGAAGTAATTACCTACCCCGATTTTTGCAAAAAGAGTTTCCTGCCCAGGAAGCTCTTTTTGTCGTATGATGCTTGTTGCGTTATAATGGAATAAAAAGAAAAGGTTAAAGATAGAAGGGAAGATAGCATGGCTGGTCCGAAAGCAGGTTCAAAAATTCAAATACATAGCTACAAGCATAACGGTCAGCTGCATCGAATATGGGAGAATAGTCTTGTCTTAAAAGGGACGGAGTCTATCGTGATTGTAGCCAATGATAAAACAGAGGTAATTGAAAGTGATGGCCGGACATGGGTGACCAGAGAGCCAGCCATTTGTTATTTTCATGCGAAGGTTTGGTTTAATATTATTGGAATGCTGCGAAACGACGGGATTTATTACTATTGCAATATCGGCTCCCCGTTTGTGTACGATCGTGAAGCATTAAAATATATTGATTATGATTTGGATGTGAAGGTGTACCCGGATATGACATTTGATATTCTGGACGAGGATGAATATGAAGAACATAAAGCACAAATGGGTTATCCGTTAGTCATCGACCGTATATTATATAAAAATTTGGATGTTTTACTGCGTTGGATTCGTCAGCGCAAGGGCCCGTTTGCTGCCGATTTTATCGATGAGTGGTATGAACGGTATCTGTTGTATCGATAAAGGTTAACGGTGAGTTTGACTGGCTCTAGAAGGAGACCGTTTCAAGGGAAAATCTGGGTGAGCTATTTGGTTGCCCGCTGCTGGAATAAACATTATAATGCAGGGCGTAACCAATGAAAATAAAAAACTGGAATGAACTCCTTGTTACACGGTAGCAAGGCTTTTCTATTGAAAAAACAAGGCAGGTATTAACTATGGGGAGTATTAGACAGTATTTGCAATTCGTCAAACCATATAAGTGGAAAATCATCTGGACGGTACTGATCGGGATTATTAAATTTGCTATTCCATTACTCATGCCATTAATTTTAAAATATGTGATTGACAACATTATCAGCGTGGATGATATGAGTCATGCGGAAAAATTGCACAAGCTATTCTGGGTAATGGGTGGCTCGTTTGTTGTTTTTCTGGTATTGCGTCCGCCGGTGGAATATATACGACAATATTTAGCCCAGTGGGTTGGAAACAAAGTGTTGTATGACATACGCGACCGTTTATTTGACCATATACAAAAATTGAGCTTAAGATTCTATGCACAGACAAAAACCGGCGAAATTATTTCCCGGGTAATACATGATGTCGAACAATCGAAGGTCTTTGTCATAACAGGCCTAATGAACGTTTGGCTGGATATGATTACGATTATTATTGCGATTGTCATCATGCTAACGATGAATATTCCGTTGACAATTGTCGCCATTATTCTGTTTCCGTTATTCGGTTTTTCGATTAAATTCTTTTATGGAAGGTTACGCCAATTAACTAGAAATCGGTCGCAAGCACTAGCGGAAGTGCAAGGGCATTTACACGAGCGGGTTCAAGGGATACCGGTAACGAGAAGCTTTGCTTTGGAGGACTATGAACAAGATCAGTTTGATAAACGAAATAAGAACTTTTTGGACCGAGCATTAAAGCACACCGATTGGAATGCCAAAACATTTGCCGTGACCAATACGATTACGGATCTTGCCCCATTACTGGTGATTGCCTTTTCAGGGTACCAGGTTATTAACGGGCAATTGACGCTAGGGACAATGGCTGCTTTCTATGGCTACATGGAACGTGTATACAGCCCGTTACGCCGCTTGATTAATTCATCGACGCAATTGACTCAATCGATTGCCTCTATTGATAGGGTGTTTGAGTTTTTACATGAGAAATATGATATTACTGACAAACCGGATGCAAGCGAACTCACGAATGTGGAAGGAACGATCGATGTGGAAAATGTTTCTTTTCAGTACGATGAGGAGGAAGCACCGGTGTTGAAGGATGTATCCTTACATGTGAAAAAGGGGGAAACGATTGCTTTTGTAGGCATGAGCGGGGGAGGAAAATCGACCCTAGTCAGCCTAATCCCTCGATTTTACGATGTAACCGATGGATCGATTAAGGTGGATGGTGTGGATATTCGTGACCTGAAGGCTCGTTCCTTGCGTGATAACATTGGCATGGTGCTTCAGGATAACACACTATTCTCCGAATCAATTGCGATGAACATTCGGATGGGAAATCCTAAAGCCTCAGACGAAGAAGTTGTCGCTGCAGCAAAAGCGGCCAATGCTGATGTTTTTATCAAGGATCTGCCACAGGGCTATGACACATTAGTTGGCGAACGCGGTGTAAAATTATCCGGCGGGCAAAAGCAGCGAATCGCCATTGCCCGTGTTTTCTTAAAAAATCCGCCGATCCTGATTTTTGATGAAGCAACATCGGCACTAGACCTGGAAAGTGAGCACACGATTCAAGAAGCAATGGAAAAATTAGCATCTGATCGGACCACATTCATTGTTGCGCACCGTTTAGCTACGATTACCCATGCGGATCGGATCGTTGTGATTGAAAATGGCGAAATTGTTGAAGTTGGCTCGCATGATGAATTAATGCAAAGACAAGGCAGCTATTATGATTTGTATCAAGTGCAGGGTTTGGATCTAGATGATGCCGTCGATGCGAAATAAGAGTTATGAAGAAACCTCCCCCGACCAGGTGGGAGGTTTCTTCGATTAAGTCCGTATAATTGTGTAAAAAGAAAAAGGGGTCAATTTAATTCCTTTTGGCTACAATGTTTTCGACTAGAAAAACCATTAGGAGG
The DNA here is from genome assembly GCF_039548255.1 of Lentibacillus songyuanensis. NCBI lineage: Bacteria > Bacillati > Bacillota > Bacilli > Caryophanales > Bacillaceae > Lentibacillus > Lentibacillus songyuanensis. The sequence continues at coordinate 14,457 of NZ_JBCLVH010000027.1, read as the reverse complement.
AATTAAAGATGACCCAATTACAGTTTAACCTAGATATGGACCTTTTAAAAGACTCGGTGATGAATTCTAACATTGACGCTGTTGTTAAATCCTCTGTCGTACTAGTATTAAATGAGTACATGGAAAAGGAACGGGATGACTTTTTAAAAGTGCCAGCCTATAACCGTTCAGGAGATCGTCAAGACTATCGGAATGGATACTATGAACGTGAATTTATGATGAGTATAGGAAAAATTAAATTACGCGTACCCCGAACGCGCAGTGGCGAATTTGCCTCAACTGTGTTTGAAAAATATAAACGTTGCGACAAGGCATTTGCCCTGTCCATGTTAGAAATGGTCGTAAACGGTATATCCACTCGTAAGGTAAAAAACGTGGTGGAGGAACTGTGCGGGGAGGGTGTTTCCAAATCCTTTGTGTCGTCCCTGACAGCAAAACTGGATCCGGTCGTCAAGGAGTGGGCCAATCGCCCTTTAAACACCCAGTACTATCCTTACGTTTTCGTTGACGCAATGTATATCAAAGTACGCGAACATCATAAGGTCGTTTCAAAAGGAGTTTATATTGCGACAGCGATTAATGAGGAAAACCAACGGGAAATTCTTGGCCTTAACATTGATCATGCAGAGAGTGAAGAAAGTTGGCAAGGGTTCTTTCAAAATTTAATAGGGCGTGGCTTACAATCCCCTAAACTAGTCATTTCGGATGCCCATTCCGGTTTAAAAAAGGCGATTCAAAAGGAATTTATCGGAACTTCTTGGCAACGTTGTACAGTTCATTTTAAGAGAAATCTTATTGATAAGATGCCTAAGAAGGACATGACAGAGGTCAAGGTTGATTTAAAGCGAATTTTTGACACTGTGACAGTAGGGGATGCAAGAAGGTTTAAAGAAGAATTTGTGATGCGCTATGAGGGGAATGCAAAGCTGGAAAAAGTCATTAAGAGCTTGGAAGAGGGCTTTGATGATGCCGTGCAATACCTAAACGAACCGGTGAAGTATCACCAATTTATTCGCAGTACAAACTCATTGGAACGTTTGAATGAGGAGGTACGGAGAAGAGAAAAAGTAATACGTATATTCCCAAATACTCAATCCGCTTTCCGCCTAATTGGGGCAGTACTAATGGATCAGGCAGAAGAGCAAAAAAAGAAAAGGATAATCATCAAAAAAGACTAGCAGGGCCTGCGCAGCGTGCGAAAATTTGATTTGGTAGGAAGGGGGTACCCCCTTCCTACCAAATCAAATTCAATCTAAAACCATAAAAGAGGTTGAAAACTTGTATCTAGCTTTTACACAATATTAAGGACTTGACTGTTTCTTCATCCCAAACGTGCGGGAACCCGGCTGAAACGTGCGGGAACCCGGCTGAAACGTGCGGGAACCCGGCTGAAACGTGCGGGAACCCGGCTGAAACGTGCGGGAACCCGGCTGAAACGTGCGGGAACCCGGCTGAAACGTGCGGGAACCCGGCTGAAACGTGCGGGAACCCCGTCAAAATGTGCGCCAGCTATAGCACTCTCGCATTTATCGAACTCCCCCCACATGTTAAGCAATTTTTCATACACATGATATAATCAAGGGAAAAATGGGTATTGGATACATATTGCAAAAAGGGAGGATGGATTAATATGGAAAAAATTATGATCATAGAAGATGACCTGAAGATTGCCGACTATCTTTGTTCCTATATCTCCAAATATGGATATGAGGTTGCCAAAGCGGAGAAATTTGAACATCTGATGGATACTTTTGAGAAAGAAAAACCGGATTTAGTTTTGCTCGATATCAATTTGCCGAGCTTTGATGGCTATTATTGGTGCAGGCAAATTCGAAAAGAATCGATTTGCCCGGTAATTTTTATATCCGCAAGAACTGGTGAAATGGATCAGGTGATGGCATTGGAAAATGGAGGCGATGATTTTATTACCAAACCATTTCATCCAGATATTGTCATGGCCAAAATTCGTAGCCAGCTGCGCCGGGCATATGGGGAATATGCACGAAAGTATGAGGAAAGAGTACTTGTTAAAGAAGGGTTGGAATTGTTCCCTGAGCGATTAGAGCTTCGATTTAACAATGATGTTGCCTCCTTAACGAAAAATGAAACCAATATCACCGAAAGTCTGATGGATCGTTATCCGCGTGTGGCAGGAAGAGAAGATCTGTTAGAGAAATTGTGGGATGATCAAACGTATGTGGATGAAAATACGTTAAATGTTAACATTGCACGTGTACGGAAAAAGTTTCAGGAACTAGGGATTAATGATGCCGTGGAAACAGTAAGGGGGGCGGGGTATCGGCTTCGTATTACATGGAAGGAGGATTAGCAATGAAGCTGTTTATTCGGGAGCATATGCTGTTGGCTCTTGTTCAATGTCTGCAATGTACAATTATTCCTGTCATGTTTTGGATGGACGGCTACCGAAATAGTAAAGTTATCCTGTATGCTATTTTTTTGTCCCTTTTCTTTTTACTATGTTATTTGATCTATCGGTATGTTAGCAGACGATATTATTACCAAAAATTATCCAAACCGATGGATACACTGGATGTCTCGCTAGAACAAACGGATGAGGCACCAATATCAAATGCGCTGGATCAATTATTACGTTCACAGTATCGTTTATACCAAGGAGAGATCCGCAAAGCAATGGATCGCCAGGACGAGCATTTAATGTTCATGGATCGCTGGGTACACCAAATGAAAACGCCGCTTTCGGTTATCCAGTTGACTGCACAGAACCTTGATGAACCGGAATCCTCAAGCATTCGAGAGGAAACTGATCGCATGCGTAATGGTCTAAATACGGTATTATACATGGCGCGATTGCGAACGATCGAAGAAGATTTTCAGATCCGTCCGGTTGCTCTGTCGAAGCTAGTGAATGAGGTTAACGGGGAGAATAAACGCTTTTATATCCGTAATCACGTGTATCCGCAGCTTCACGAAGAAATATTTGGAATTACCGTTGAAACGGATGAAAAATGGCTGTTTTTTATTGTTTCACAGCTCATTCAAAATGCGGTCAAATATTCTGCCGGTAAAAGCCAGCATATCATCCTGTCATTGTATGAACGAGATGGGGAAGCGATACTTGAAGTGAAGGATTTTGGCGTTGGAATCGCCGATGTAGATCAAAAGCGGGTTTTTAACAAGTTTTATACGGGTGAGAATGGGCGTAAGTATCGCGAATCTACTGGAATGGGCCTCTATCTTGTCAAAGAAGTAAGCAATAAGTTGGAGCATCATCTCGAATTCGAATCAGAGATAGATAAAGGTACAACGATCCGAATCGTCTTTTCCCGATCGCAGAACCTTACACCGATGTAAGAAACATGAAAGCATAATCGATGGTTGATTCCTTTTATTCGCTCTATACTAAGTTTAGAAATTGATGCTGAAAGGAGAACGATGATGCTAAAACTAACCAATGTAGGTAAAGTATATGAAGGAAAAGTGACTTACAGGGCTTTGACAGATATTAATTTAGACATCGAAAAGGGAGAGTTCGTCGCCATTATGGGACCGTCTGGCAGTGGTAAAACGACGTTGCTCAATATTATTTCCACAATAGACGCACCGACAACCGGTAATGTTGAAATCGAAGGTAAAACCCCTCACACACTCAAGAAAAATGGCCTTGCAAAATTTCGCAGGCAGGAACTGGGGTTTGTTTTTCAGGATTTTAATTTACTTCATACATTAACCGTGGAAGAGAATATTGTTTTACCATTAACATTGGATGGAACGCGGGTAAAGGAGATGAAGGAGAAGGCTCAGCGTATTGCCGATAAACTGGGGATTTCAGCTATCATGAATAAACGGACATATGAAATTTCTGGTGGTCAGGCACAACGGGTTGCAATTGCACGAGCTATGATCCATGACCCAAAATTACTGCTCGCCGATGAACCAACAGGAAATCTTGATTCAAAAGCATCCAAAGATGTCATGGAAATGCTTGTGTCTATAAATAAGGAGGAAGAAGCTAGTTTATTGATGGTGACGCACGATCCACAAGCTGCCAGCTATTCGGACCGCGTCGTCTTCATCCAGGATGGCAAACTTCATTCCGAAATCCACCGTGGTGACAGCAGGCAGGCATTCTTCCAAAAAATTATTGATATGCTTTCCTTGATGGGAGGCGATGGCAGTGACTTTTCGTCAGTTCGCGTTTAAGAATGTTTTACGCAATAAACGATTATACATTGCCTATTTCTTAAGCAGTCTGTTTACGGTGATGGTATTTTTTACATTTGCGATTTTTGCCTTTCATCCTGCTTTTACAGGGGGCTCGATTAATTCTAAGGCGATGTTTGGTATGGGGGTCGCTGGGGGAATTATTTATGTCTTTTCGTTCTTTTTTGTATTGTATTCAATGAGTTCATTCTTGCAGTCAAGAAAGAAAGAGTTTGGCTTGTTGATGACGCAGGGAGCATCCAGCGGACAAATTCGTTGGATGGTGTTTTTGGAAAATATGCTGATTGGATTTTTTGCGACAATTGGCGGGATTCTGTTGGGATTAGTGTTTGCCAAAGCGATCCTGTTGCTCGCTGAAAACGTCCTGATTATCAGTGAGTCGCTAGATTTCTACTTTCCAACATTGGCCATTGTGGTAACGTTTATTAGCTTTATCATTTTGTTTTTGATTATATCATTTTTTGTCTCATTTATTCTTCGGACTAAAAAACTGATTGATTTGATTAAAGGCGATAAACAATCGAAAGGGGAACCAAAAGCCTCCGTGTTGTTGGCAATCATAGCAGCGTTGTTGCTTGTAGCAGGGTATGGAACAGCTTTGTATGTCAAGGGTGAATTTGTTATCTTTGCTATGATCCCGGTTATTATTGTTGTTATTATCGGAACCTATCTATTATTCACTCAGTTAAGCGTATTTATTATTCGCCGGTTGAAAAAGAATAAGCCGATTTTTTGGCATAGGACGAACATGTTATTATTCTCTGATCTGTCATTTAGATTGAAGGACAACGCTAGAACATTTTTTATGGTGGCGATTATTTCTACGGTGGCTTTCAGCGCGATTGGAACCTTATTTGGTTTTCAATCGTATCTTACAAAAGGAATGAAAAAGGCCAACCCGTATTCCATTATGTATAATCCGCTTGAAGATGAAAGTCAAGCTGAAATGAAGCAGGACGTTCAACAGATCAACACAATTTTAAAAGAGGAAAATGTACAAGCGTCAATGGAAAATGTAACGTTAAATTACTTTAATGTCGAGCCTGCAGAAGATGTTTTGATCGCAAAGGCATCGGATTATAATCGATTTGCCAAACTAATTGGTGAAAAAGAACTCGATCCCCAAGAAAATGAAGCGTTTGTCGTGGATCAGAGTAGTTCGGTTGTAACGAATACAAATGACAGTGAAACCCTGATGAAAACTCCGATTAAACTTGATGATGGACAAACGATTCAACCGTATCAAAAAATATCTTCGGAGGTATTAGATGAATGGAGGGCCTACTATGTAGTCAATGATCATGTATATGATCAATTGGGAAAACCGCTAAGAACCGAAGATCATTTTGCATGGCAGGCGGAGAAGGGCACTGGTGATTCAATCATTGAAGTCGGAAGAAAAATTGATAAACAACTCGGCTATAAAGCACTGACAATCGATTATACGGTTTATCAAGTGAATAAATCATACGGACCGATTTTATTCATTGGCTTGTTTATCGGGATTGTATTCTTTGTTTCGGCGGGAAGTTTTCTATATTTCCGATTATTTACAGATTTGGATGAAGATAAACAGAAATTCCGTTCTATTGCCAAAATAGGGCTGACCGAGGGTGAATTGAAAAAGGTTGTTAATCGACAAACAGCGATGATGTTTTTTGCGCCAATTATCGTTGCTTTATTGCATGGGGCAGTTGCTCTCACTGCTTTGGCACACTTTTTCGATTTCAACTTGGTGAGAGAAGCTTCTTTCGTGCTTGGAGGGTTTGCCTTTATTCAAATTGTCTATTTCGTCATTGTCCGGTATTTCTACGTGAAGCAAATTAAGGCAGCTGTTTATTAAAGTTTTTTGTAACGCACCCTTTGTTGAAAGGGTGCGTTATTAATTATTTCGCCATTTCCTGGAAAGCTTGATCACAAGCGTCAATGGTTGCATCGATATCTACTTCGGTATGCGCAGTCGTTAAAAACCATGCTTCATATTTAGACGGTGCTAGGTTAATGCCTTGATTTAGCATTAATTTGAAGAAGGTTGCAAATGCTTCCCCATCGCTAGCTTCTGCCTCAGCATAGTTACTAATTTGCCCTTTGCCAAAATAAACGGTTAATGCACCACATTTACGGTTGATGGAAATGGAAATCCCGTGTTTGGAGGCCATTTCTGCAATTCCAGCTTCTAAACGAGCACCTAAGCGGTCAAGTTTTTCATAGACACCGTCTTCCTGTAATACTTCCAAACAGGCAATTCCTGCTGCCATCGATGCGGGGTTGCCAGCCATCGTTCCAGCTTGGTAGGCAGGTCCAAGTGGTGCAACTTGTTCCATAATTTCTTGACGTCCACCATATGCTCCGATCGGCAATCCGCCACCAATGATTTTACCCATGGCGGTCATGTCAGGTTCGACACCGTATAGCTTCTGGGCACTGCCATATGTAAACCGAAATGCGGTGATGACCTCATCATAAATGACTAATGCGCCAGCTTCATGTGTGATGTCGTTTACCGATTGCAGGAAGCCTTCGTGTGGCTCAACAATGCCGAAATTGCCGACAAGCGGTTCGACTAATACAGCAGCGATTTCATTTCCCCACTTATCCATTGCATCACGAAATGCTCTAATGTCGTTGAAAGGAACGGTAATGACATCTGCCGCTACTGCTTTTGGAATACCAGCTGAATCGGGTGTTCCAAGTGTTGCCGGGCCAGATCCTGCTTGGACTAATACCGAGTCGAAATGCCCGTGATAACAACCGGCAAACTTAATCACTTTGGTACGGTCTGTATATGCACGAGCCACTCGGACGGTTGTCATCACTGCTTCGGTTCCAGAGTTGGTAAAGCGAACTTTATCTAGAGAAGGGATCGCTTCCTTCAACATTTGGGCAAACATGTTTTCCAATCGAGTTGGAGTACCAAATAATGTCCCATTCGAAGCGGCGTGGGTGATTGCTTCAGCGATATGCGGATGCCCATGACCGGTAATGATTGGACCATATGCCCCTAAATAATCAATATATTTATTACCATCCACGTCCCAGAAATAGGCGCCTTTTCCATGTTCCATATAAACTGGAGCACCACCACCGACCGCCTTATAGGAACGGGATGGTGAATTCACCCCACCTACGATATGGGTAAGTGCTTCTTCATGCAGCTGCGTTGATTTGGTAAAATCCATAATGAATAAATCCTCCTTAATAGATGGGAGCCCCGGATGCTTTAGCGTGCTAATGGGCAGTTCCCGAAAAGTGCTTTCCAATCTTATTTTACACAACTTGCCTTCGTTTTGCAGTCCGTGGCTACGAGAAAAGCTGGATACTAAAGGTGAATCGCTGATAAATTGAGCAAAATCGTTGATAAATTGTACAAGCCGGTTTAGCTGTTAGTTTTTTGGCAGTCTCAGCCTCCGTGTCTCATTCTTTACCAGTGGTGTGCATATAATTAGTACAAGTGTGAAAAGAGCGGAGGATGTGTATGCATGTTTTTTTGTGGGTGCTGCTGATTGTTATAATTGGTACAGTTATTGGTGCAAGTTTAATTGGATTTATCCGTGATAAGACGTTGCGCGAGCGAATGGAAATGAAGGATGTGCGTTTTTCCACGGAAATTTTTTACACATTGCTGGTGATATATGCGATTGTAATCATTGGCTTTGCACTTATCTATTTTATTCTTTCCTTTGAACATATTGCATTAGCGGAAGATGGGGAATTAAGAGAAGTAGGTGTAGGTGGAACAATCATTCATTCCATTTATTTTAGTGGTGTGACTATGTTAACGATTGGATATGGGGATATTATACCGGTTGGAATCGGCCGAATTATTGCACTCATCGAAGCACTTATCGGGTACGTACTGCCAACAGCATTTGTACTGAAATTGGTGCAACATTCACGTCATAGCCGGGATCGTTAGCGAAATGACGATTGGACATGTTATAGTACTAATAGAATATTGTAGATGGAGGGATTAGCATGACAGTTGAAATAGGAAGTTCTGCGCCAGATTTTACCCTGCCAAATCAAAACGGCGGGCAGGTCAGTTTGAAGGATTTTCGCGGCAAGTATGTTGTCCTCTATTTTTATCCCAAAGATATGACACCCGGATGTACAACAGAAGCATGCGATTTCCGTGATCAGCATGAAAGCTTTGGCGAATTGGATGCCGTCATCATTGGCGTGAGTCCAGATCCAACGGAGCGACACCAAAAATTTATTGACAAACATGATCTGCCATTCCAGCTACTCGCTGATGAAGGTCATAAAGTCGCTGACGAATATGGCGTCTGGAAGCTGAAGAAGAATTTTGGCAAGGAGAGTTATGGCATCGAACGCTCAACCTTTATTATTGATAAGGAAGGGAAACTGCAGAAGGAATTCCGTAAAGTTCAGGTAAAGGGTCATGTGGATGAAGCATTGGAATATATTTCACGCTTAACGGGGCAGTAAGACTCTCACTTCGAGATCTTGAGGTAAGTTATAAAAGATAGGTGGGAGTCAACTGCCCGTAAAGGTCCGATTCTGTTCAACTAACATTAAGTGGGGGAGGAAGGGAATCCTTCATTTAATGAAGTTTCACTTTATCAGAGACAATCAATAACAAAGAAAGACAGTCCTGCTATTGGGGGCTGTCTTTTGCATTGCTGGTTCTATCATATGGATTTTCAGAATAAGCTAAAATTGACAAGTCTATTCTGATTATTTGAGGTGATCAGCAGATGGAACTTAGGCAAAATGCAAGAACGTATACTGCAAGCCGGATAACGAAATATGCAATCGTAAAGCGAATAATGGATATGATCGTCAGTTTATTTGCATTAATTCTGCTTGCGCCTGTGGCCTTGATTGTTTATCTTCTTCTTTATAAAACATCGGGGACGCCATGTTTAATACGAGAGGCACGAATCGGAAGGGCTAATCGCGTTTTTACAATGTGGACATTCCGGACAACCACGCTCCCATCGCGCGTCATTCGTGCATTGCCGCCACACCCGTTCCCAAAATCATGGAAAAATGGTGTTCCCGACTCGTTTACCTATCTTGTAAACAACAGGACAAGGACAACAAAGATTGGGGCATTTTTACATAAACATAAGTTGGATAAACTTCCGCAATTCATCAATGTATTAAAAGGGGATATGAGTTTGGTTGGGCCGCAGCCGGAATTACCAGAGATCGCGGATTACTATAATACCGTTCAGCAAAAGCGGTTGTTAATACGGCCTGGAATGACAGGATACGCACAAGTTCACGGACTCGTTCAAGAAGAAAGGCATGGTCAAAAAATTACCGATGATCTCTATTATTTGCGCAACTATTCATTCCAGTTTGATATGAAAATTCTTATGTATGCTCTAGTAAATCGAAAGCCCCACTAACATTATTGCTTCTTTCTGTTCAAATGAGCAGAAAACGTTTACCATAGTGTTAGATGATTCATACCAAGCTAGGGAGGAAGAAGGTTGAAACTATTATTCTCGGCAAAGCTATCAGCTAAACATCAGGAAAAACTAATCCAGCAATTTCCCGATCAATCGTTTACATTTTGCAGCACGATGGACGAGGCGCTTCCTTATTTATCGGAAACCGAGGTTTTGGTGACGTATGGAAGTGATTTGTCAGCTGAAATAATCGGGCAGGCGCAACAGTTGAAATGGATCATGGTGTTATCTGCAGGGATGGATAAAATGCCGCTAACTGCGATTGCAAAGCGGAATATTCTTGTTACCAACGCACGTGGAATTCATCGTACACCAATGGCCGAGTACGCGATCGCCATGCTGCTGCAGGTATACCGCCAATCTAAAACGATTATCAAAAATGAGACAAACCATGTGTGGGATAAACAGGTACGTATGGAGGAACTCGCTGAAAAAACAATGCTTATTGTTGGTGCGGGTGCAATTGGGCAGGAAGTTGCCCGTCTAGCGAAGGCCTTTCGGATGAAGACAATCGGTGTATCGAGAAGTGGGACAATAGTGGAGCATTTTGATGAAAATCATCCGAGTAGCGATTTTGGGAAGTTATTGCCACAAGCAGATATCGTAGTGTCGGTGCTCCCGAGTACGCCAGAAACGCGGAATTTTTATACAGCGGAGCATTTTAAGCGGATGCCAGTGCATGCGGTGTTCTTAAATATGGGCCGAGGAGACGTGGTTGCCGATGATGTGCTGTTGCAAGCTATTCGTGAAGGAGCCATTGCCCATGCTATTTTAGATGTATTTGATCAGGAACCACTTCCTGCAGATAGCCCGTTTTGGCACGAAGAGAATATCACGGTTACTCCACATATTTCTGGTGTTTCACCAAAATACGTCACCAGAGCAATGGCGATATTTTCACAAAACCTTATGAAATACTTGCACAATGAATCAAGCTACGTCAATCAAGTTGATCTATCAAGGGGGTATTAACATGGTACGAATTTATACACGATCAGGTGATAAAGGAACAACATCATTAATATATGGGAAAAGAGTCCCGAAAAATGATTTGCGTGTCGAGGCATATGGTACATGTGATGAAGCAAATTCGATGATCGGGTTGGCGCTTAGCTTTTTGGAAAAGGAAACATGGGAAGGAAAAGACGCATTTATGCACATCATGCATCGGGTGCAGACCATATTATTCCATGCCGGCGCAGAGCTTGCGACTCCACGTAATAAAGAAGTGAAATGGAAATTGAAACAGGAATATATCGACGAATTAGAACAGCAAATTGATGCTTGGGATAAGCATTTGGAGCAGTTGCACAACTTTATTCTGCCATCTGGTCACAGTGCCTCCAGTGCATTACATACTGCTCGTACTATCGCAAGACGCGCCGAACGAACTGCCGTTGGATTAGCGAAGGAATTAGCAAATCCACTCGTGGTATCATATCTGAATCGCTTATCCGATTTCCTATTTGTTGCCGCACGATATGTTAATCAAAACCTGGGTGGTAAGGAAACACCACTACAGGCGGATATCTAACTGACAAAAGCAAGCATGACTTCTTTTTTTGGAAATGCTTGCTTTTTGATTGTGATAATAATTCTTATTAGATAATATACTTATATTGACAGAACCTACTAAGAACAGGTACACTAATTATAAGAATTATAATTTAAGAATGTAACTAGTCATTTCTACCTTTTAATATTATAAGATGAAAGTGGGGTGCATGGCGGTGTCTGAACATAAGTTAAAGGAAGCGATTAATACACTAAAAGAATCTGGTGTCCGGATTACACCACAGCGTCATGCGGTTCTTGAATATCTTCTTAATTCCTTGATTCACCCAACGGCAGATGAAATTTATAAAGCACTTGAGGGGAAATTCCCGAATATGAGTGTGGCCACTGTCTATAACAATTTACGTGTCTTGCGTGAAATTGGCTTGGTACGTGAATTAACCTATGGCGATTCATCAAGCCGGTTTGATTGTAACACAACGGAACATTATCATATTATTTGTGAAGAATGTGGCAAGATTGTTGATTTCCACTACCCGAGCTTGGATGAAGTGGAATCACTTGCTGAGCAGGTGACAGGATTTGAAGTTAGTCATCACCGTTTAGAAGTTTATGGAAAATGTGAAGATTGCCAAAATGTGGAGGCGCAAAAGCACTAATAATCTTTTTCAAAAAAAGCGTTTATTTTAACAACAAACACCAGTTACCCATTGGTAAGCTGGTGTTTGTTGTTGTTGTTTTTAATCCTACTCTTAATTGGCAGTAAGTATCGGACTTCAAGGCGAAACAAAAAAAGATAATTCACTTATTGTGAAGTTTCCTGCTATACGGCATGATAATGTCTATGAAAAATTTTTTAATAAAAACCCGCCACAATGGACGGGTGTTATTGATTATTCTTTTCTTTCGCCTTTAGTTCACGTCGGTAACGCCTTGTGTTATATCGTTCATCAAATTCCTTGCCTTCCAAATCTTTATCAAGTGTCAATGGTTGTTTACAGTGCATGCATGCATCCACGCGGCCCAGCATTTTCGTCGGCTTTTCACAGCTTGGACAAATAATCGGCACAGCTCTAGTGGACAGCATACCAATCCAAAAGTAAACGACACAGCTAAAGATAACTGCAAGCATTCCTAAAATGAAAAAGATTGCCATTAACCATGGTATCTTTTTGGTTAATATCCCCACATACATTAAAGCAATACCAGCAAAAACCAAGAACAGGGCAAAGGAACGGATCTTATTAATTTTACTAGAATAGACTAATTGATCAGCCATGGTATTTCCTCCTTCATGAGTACATAAGCAAGTATAGCATATTTAAAGCATAATGAAATATAGAAAACCTTAAGCTATAACCCTTGCCAGTAAGCATAAAAATTAAGGTTCTCTTCGGTTTGTATTAAAGTTGCCCTCGACCAGATTCAGCGCTAAGGCAAAGCAAATTTCACTCCAACGCCATGATGAATGGCAATACAGGATTAAGGGATCCTAGAAAGCCGATTAGTACGGGCTTGTTGCTTAGATGCCACGTCTTTTTTTAGTACATGCAACATTATCTTATTGCAAAATAAGTATAAGATCGCCTAAATGTGCCAACACCGATCCACCTGCTTAGCAGGGAACAGGTGGTGTGTCGTTAAACAGACACTTTATTCCACGTCCTGACTTTTTACATTCGAAAAAGGATATTGCAGATTTTTAACGAATTATATAGTAATACATGGTATTGGAGGAATGGAAATGGAAGATTTGCTGCGACCGATTTATCAGGAACGCGCGAGTGATGCCAATACACTTGGCGTGCTAGTGATTGAAAAAATGAAACCTAATAGCCCAATTACCGATAATTTTGATGTGATATTATTAATTATTGTTCGTGAAGCCGATCCATCTTGGTACGTAAAGCATTATGAGTTTGATGATAAAACGGCGGCTATGCATGTGGTAACAAATGATCTTTTAATGAAATGGATTGATACAAGTGGGTATCGAAAAGCGATTGCCTGGTTAATTTATGGAAAGGTAATTTTTGACCGAAATGAATTTATCACCAATCTAAAGGATCAATTACGTGAATTTCCTCAGGATAAGCGAGATTTACGTAAGGCCATCGAATTTGGCAAACTAATCCGGAGTTATACAGATGCCAAAGACCTTTATGAATCGGGACAATACAAAGACGCCTATAGTCGAATTGTCCATTCGCTTCATTATTTAGCCCGGCTGGCTGTCATTGAAAAAGGCTACCACCCAGAAGTGACTGCTTGGAGTCAGGTGAAACAGATCGACCCGGAAGTATACAAATTATATGATGAATTAATTGAAAGTCACGAGGAATTAAACAAGCGGGTACAATTGATGATTCTTGCGGCTGATTTTGTTATCAGTACTCGTGCACAAGTTTCAGCGAAGCATTTATTAGATGTCATTAGCTCGGAAAAAGAAGCTTGGACATACAGTGAAATTAGATCAGATCCGCGTGTTTCCTCCTATTCTCTGGATCTGACGTCAATGATAGCTTATTTAACTGAGAAAGACATCATTCAAACGGAATTGATAAAAACAAAAGGTGTAGGAGTCTATCACCGGAAGTATCGAGCGGAACTCGATTAGACAACGTGATCACTGTACAACTGCATAATAATTAACTACGCTTGATTCTGATGAACTACATTCAGTAGCGTTGAATGTAGTTCTATTAACAACTTTTTGGAGATTGAATAGCTGTATAGCAAGCGGTATTGGCGGGTTGATTTATACTCCTGGTTAGGAAAGAAAGCTCCTTTACAGAGGGCTTAAGTAAGATTTTGACAAATGGGAAAAGTAATTTAATAAAAAACCCATTGACTTTGATTTCGGGCCATGGTAAAGTTAATTTCGTTGCCAAGACGTAGTGTGAATCACCTCAGTAAATAGATGAAACAATAAAATCTTTTGTTGACATGATATTACAAGTCATGGTAATATATAAAAGTCGCTTTTAAAGAATTTGAAAATAAAAGTTGACATCGGACAGTTTATCTGATATGATAAGAAAGTTGCTGTTAAAAAGCAACGGTAAGCATTTCGCTCTTTGAAAACTGAACAAAACAACCAGTATGATAACAGATGTCAGAGGCCAGGTCGGAAATTGAATCGTATGATTTGATGGATGATTTAGACCCTGGAATCAATTTTTGAAGCTAAGACTATTAATAGGATTGATTGGTGTCAATCTTATGACAAACTTTTTTGGAGAGTTTGATCTTGGCTCAGGACGAACGCTGGCGGCGTGCCTAATACATGCAAGTCGAG
>NZ_JBCLVH010000026.1:0-60167 GCF_039548255.1 Lentibacillus songyuanensis | reverse complement strand
GGATTCCAGTATGTCGATTTGTTCGGGTGAAGGAAAAATTTCATATTTGTAGTTTAGTAACATGAATGCACCTCCTATTTCTAACTATAGATCAAGCGTTCGTGAACCACAAGTATTTTGCTGAAGCAAACCGAAATTCATCTCCCACTTATCCTTAGGTTTCACCCGTAACAGGATGGAAGGGGGAGACTTCTTTCGGAAGGCTGTTAAATAGCCATAGGTTTTATCAACATTCTGATCATTTTTATCTGGCTCTTGAAGCATAAGCAAATCACCAAAAACGTGGATCCAATTCTTATCTTGGATAAAAGATGCTGTTTCTATTACGACATAAACAATATCATAGTCTTGAAAGATATCTTTAGGAACATTCGGATTGGTCCGGGAACCGTTCATATAAACGGCACGAATTCGTTTATCTTCCCTGGCTGTTTTTAAGATTAAGTCCATCATTTCTTTTTCACTTCGCATATAATATCCGCTCCGTAATTTATACTTCTACCTTTTTCATTCCTTTTTTAATTGCTTCAAAGTATAACCCTAGTTGATGTAACAATTTTACTTCACCTCTTATATTTAGACATTTTTAATTTATACTTCTATCTTCAAGGTACCTGCCTTAATAAGAATGGACAAAATTTAACTTACTCCCAATAAATCTAACGTATACAGGAATGAAAGAAAATTTTCCTAACAAATAGAAAATTAAACGATATAAGGAATCCCATGAGTAACATGTAAAAAATATTCAATTGTATCCTGAAGTTAATTTTTGAAACCATTTGTTAACCGCTATTGACGCTTTATTTTGAGCAAGCAAAGTAAAAATCTCATGGTCAGATAATTTATTGCATAAATTATGCACAAATGCTGTCCCTAAGAAATAACCAAGTCGGTTGTAACCAAGTCGTTGTCCACCTGAGAGTCTGAACCATTCACGTTCCATTTCATTTGGCTGATTGTCAAGGTCCGCCAAAAATGCTTCGGCAATAATCAATTGATGGTTTTGGCAATAAGATAACCAATCCTTCCCATTTTTATCATAGGAGAAATAATAGCTTTGGGGATACCCGGGCACCAGTTTTTGTGAGAAATAGGTAGCGATACCCTCCAAATACATAGAATTACGAACGTCTGACCAATCAATAATATTCCAATTAATTCCTGCGCGATCAAGTATATGATAATGATAACTGTGAATTATTTCATGAGCAACGATAATTTCCAACAGTTCAGGATCTGGTTGTAATTTTTCAATTGCAAAGTACACTTCAGTTTGGTGATCAACAAAGGCATTCGAAGCATACAGTCCTACTAAAATATGAGCAGGCACGTTTAAAGAAAAACCAAAAAATGACTCACCTTTGGTTACTACTTTATCAATAACACTCGGTAATAACCTGTTTACCTTTTTTAGTCGGCTATAATCTTCAAAGTAACGTTTCTTGGCAACTAATAACCTTTCACTTGTTTTTTTGCAATAACCATTGAAATATGTACTAAAGATTGATGGATACAATTTGTGGTATTCATGTAAATCAAATGGCAAATCAGCTTCATATAACCGAAAAAAATCCTTTGTAGTATCATTAACCTTCATTTAATACCCCCTTTTTTTACTATCAAATTTTTATCTTTTTGTCATGTGATCACAGGTAAATAGATAAACCCATTACCTTCATTCATTTAGTAAACCCTTTTACTCAAGTTTGCCAATATAAAAGCAGGTTCATACGCAGTTCAAAACTCGTCCACTTCCCCATCCTTTTTGGATATTAGACTTACAGTTTCTGATACCGGAAGAGTCCCATCAACAATTTAAACCGCAATCAGATTATGGGTGTCATTATCGTTTTTAAGTTTTGTCCAAATTCCCTTTGTGTAAGCGATTTTCATCCCCGCCCTTTCCATATTTTGTTGACTTCCGCTTCCATATGGGGCTTGTCCGACAATCAAATGGCAATTATGTTGTTTCGCATGCTGCACTCGTTTTAATAGTAATGCGCGATGAACGCCTTTATTTCTAAATTCCGGAATTGTAGCAGCAGCTGCAAGCGTTCCTATATCATCATATTCGAATAACCCCCCTATTCCAGCAGATTCTCCTTGAAAACTAGCCAAATAAAAGGTCCAATGATCATTATTATGTAATACCTTATTATTTTGAGCGACATGATTTTTTAAAGAAGATGGCATATAAAAACCTTTCATATATATGTCTCCAAAAAGATCAAATTCGTTTTTCTCTAATTCACGGATAGAAATAGATGGGTCGATTCTTGCATTTAAAATAAATTCATTAGCTGTTGTACCACAAAGTGCAGTATGAAACCCACACTGAAAGTATCCTTTTTTAAAAAGTGCCTTAAACAAATAAGAAGAAGCATATGCAGGGGTTAATTCGAATCTAGCCGGCATCTTCCTTTCCTTTAACCGTATTAAAAGATGGATTAGGAATATTCCTAACTGTAAATGCCATTGCATTGCCAAATTTTTTTATTTCAACATCCATTGGATTTCCATCAATGTTCTTAACTGCCGTGAGTCTGGACACTAAAGCGTCTATTTCAGACTGTTCTATTCTCCGGGCAAAACTTTCCGTTAAAACACATGACATCGTTACACCTCATTATTGATTATTGGTACTTTAATTTCACGCACACCTATTCATTTCAATATGATCCGTTAACAAAAGTATGCAAATAGAATCCCTCTCAATAATACATCATTTTAAAATTTTTTAAAAATAAAGTATATTAAAGCATGCTACATTCATAATGGAATAAACAATATTAATGCAGAAGAAATCATTTCTATGAAGTTAAAAACACTTCTAAACTATCGTATGGCTTATGCAAGTGATGTTGATCCGAATAATAAAGAAGAACAAGTCATTATTATTTGGATCAACTTGTTCTTCCTTCATGAATGGGATTTTATTTCCCCCTCTTAATTCAACTTTTCACATGCTGTCTTCGGTACCAGTTCTTGAATGCAACGGATTTGTACTGACCTTCTCCTGTTTGTCGGGAATAAAAATAATGGTAGCAATAAAAAGACCAATCACAATCATAAACAAACAAATACCAAGCAATCCTAGATTATAAATGGGTTGAAATTCTATAGATAACCCTAACGTAATCAATAAACTTACACACAATGCATAGTAGCCTTTTTTTGCATTGGAAAATAGATAACTAACTTGATATGTTCCGGCTGTTTGTACTAGGGTAACCAGTACAATTGTCGCTATATTTGCAGACATACCAATCCACACGGGATGAATATTCAAGTAGAATTCGTCCGGTTTCCAACCACCAAGCTGATACCAGAGCGTACCGGAGACAAATCCCGCGATCATCGAAGCAATGACAGCTTCTTTTGTTGCCAATCGCCAAAATAACACGGCAACAACTGGAGCAAACGTGGCGGAATTTCGCATCGTCCACGCCAATACGTTCCACCAGGCAGATTGTTCGGTTCGCAACATTCCGAATGTAATCATTAAGCCGGTTAACACAAGTAACGATACCTTCGTATACGTGATCAATTGCTTAGGGGACGCGCTGGGATGTAGTGCACTGCCAACATCTTTTCCTAAACTTGTCGCACCAGAAAATTGACATGGTGCTCCCCAGCTTAATGCACAAGCCCATATCCCCAAGAAAAACAGGCCAACAAGCGGTGCGGGAAGAACTTCCATTAAATACTGAGGTAAAGCGACTAGCCCCAAGGTTTGTCCAGGGACAACAATCGCCGCTGATATTCCAAACAATGTTCCACATACAATGAATGGAAGCCCAAATATAACTGCGAGTTTTAAACCTTTTTGCCCCTCTTTAGGCGTACGGCAAGACAACGCCATTTGGAAAGCTGCCTGTGCCAGAATAACATTAACTAAGAATGTACCAAACCAAGCAACAATTACTTGAATGCCGACACCGTCGAATTGAAACATGTTCGGATTGGAAGAAGCGAATGAAGCTAGTCCATCTATACCTGGGTTAATGAAAAATGCAGTGATGCCGATGATAAACATTACGATAAACAAACCAAAATTGACTGTTTGAGTAAAGGCAATTGACCACATACCGCCTGCTTGTAAATATAAATATAAGAGAATCGCTGTAAATGCCACCGACATTGTTAAAGAAAAACCAGTGAATACATGCACGGCTGATGCAAATGCAATGGCAGTTGCAACCGACCACATTGGGAAAGTAAATGCAGTAATGGCACCGCCAATACCTAGTGCCTTCCTGCCAAAGCGATCACCGATTAAGCCAGTAACAGTCACCACGAGCTTTTCCCGAAATGGACCAATGATAACAAAGGCAATAATTAATATTTGTGTTGTTTCCGCAACCCCATACCAAATTGCCGATATCCCCGACAAGTATGACAATTCTACAATCGATATAAAGGTAGATCCGGAAAACAATCCAGTGATGCAAAATGCGACAATCCATTTGTTGAACGAGCGACCACCAAT
Organism: Lentibacillus songyuanensis; assembly: GCF_039548255.1. Taxonomy (NCBI): domain Bacteria; kingdom Bacillati; phylum Bacillota; class Bacilli; order Caryophanales; family Bacillaceae; genus Lentibacillus; species Lentibacillus songyuanensis. The sequence continues at coordinate 55,675 of NZ_JBCLVH010000026.1, read as the reverse complement.
GAAATACCCTGTATCTTTATTCGCCCGTTTTCTAGATATATTGCCAATAAGTATTAACCCCAGTGTATAGATAATCGCAAACACGATTAGCCACCAACCATATGACGTCATAATAGTACCTCCAGTTTTTTGTTAGTTAATGCGAAACTATATAAGTAAAGTAATATGATCAATTTAATATGTTTTATGCCAATAAAAAACCTCCCCCCATTAATGAGAGAAGAATTTAAGGATACGTCCATTCTTCATCTCATCTTCAGAATACATCGTATTCTTCTGAAATTAGCACCGCGCCATATGCCGGTTGCTGAGACATCGCAGGGTCAGTCCCTCCGTCTCTCTGGATAAGATAAAAGCAATATAAAGTTGTTGTTATTATAAATGGCTAAATCATAATTGTCAATACAATCCGAAATATTTGCTTTTAAATATTCCAATCTGGTTAATCAGGAATAAATATTTCATGTTGTTCATGATTTTGATTTTGAAGGAAAAAAAGTATAGGACCATGACCATATAAAATCAACAATAAAAACTATCCCCCAAATCATCCCGATTGAATAAATTGTTTCGTTCGGATAAGGTGATTGTTCTGCAGTTCCTGCTTCGATCCATGAAAGATCACGAATATATTTGATCATTTCTTCCAGGCTACCCGTTCCATACATCCAAAACACGGATTGTACACCGACAAATACCACCAAATGTGCTATGGATGTCCAGCGGTATTTTTTTGCCAAATATTTCGGATTCTTATTTCTCTCCAAAATTTGGCGATCCTTTTCTGTCAACAGTTCTTTACCACGCCAGCCCCCAATTATCTTACGCATCCAGCGATCAAGCTTTTTGAAGTCAGCAATTCCAAATGTACATGCATAAATCACAAAAATGCTAATAATAATCTGGAAGGTGGAAATCTCTCCTGTTCTCTGATAGATCAAAACTGCGAGCAGTGCTTCGATAGCGATTAAGACAAGAAAAACAGCGATAAATAATGTGCTTGCCTTTTTCTTATCAAGAAAATACCGCACAACACCGAATAATAGAAGCGCCACCATGGATAACACTTCGATACTAATAAATATTTCCCATTGATACGTAAGAATGAACTCCATCAACCCACCGTTCCCCTTCCAATACAATAATAATCATAAGATTGCTGGTTGGCTTGTTTGCTAATTTTACCTCTTGATTTGTATATTTACTACTATCAATATAACGTATCAATCTTGAATAGTGAATAGAACTTGGAACTTTTTTCTGTTCTCTTGATAAAAGCATAGAAAAGAGGCTTTATGACGTGAAAAAGGAGCTCTCCTATCAAACGTTTAAATTTGACAGAAGTTCTCCTTTTCCTTGCATGCGTAACTATTATTCCAAGAAAACTGAACATGGAAATATAGCCTTTCGATTTGCTATAATTCAATTTATCAGCAGTTTGAACATTTTTATCAGCGATTTCTTCCAGTTTATCAGCGATTCACTATTTCAGTAAATCCTGATCTGTTCCCCTGTCCCGAATTAATCTTTTTCCTGTTTGATGGATGCTGTTGCACCTGGATGTTCCGGCCGTTTAAAGCCTTTGTCCAATCTTCCAGCATTTTCAATGTCTCCGGAAGCTTTATAGCCTGCAATTTCCATATTGGATGTTGTGCCATAGAAACCCATTCCACCAAGCTCTACATTCACATTTTCCTGTGTTGCTTCGGTTTGATTTTTTTCATCATTTTTATTTGCCATCATGCGCACTTCCTATACGGCTCATTGTCGTTTCTTCGTCTTTTTATTGTTGTACTTTTCCGTTGCGGTTAACGGTTCATTTGCAAATTCATGGTCAAAATCAGTTGATAAATTCTTCCTAACTGCCTGCTCATCACTCATGGCACCTGTGTTTTTATTTTTCTTCTCAGTCAATTTCTTTACACCTCCACCCATAGTTTTTTCAAAAACAAGGTGATTATCCATTTTGTTTATTTAACTGATCGATCGAGATGAACTTAAGGCACGATTTCAAAACGATGGGAAATTTGATTCAAGAAAGAATGCTGAGCTATCGAACGAATGATCTTTTCTTCGTTCGGCAGTTCACCCTCTTTCCGGATGACTATGTTAAGCTACTTCTCCGCGTTCAGTCTGGCGTGTTGCAAGCATAAAAAATACCACAGTGAAATTACTGTGGCAAAGATACACGTGATCATTATTTTTTATAAAGTTTCTTCCCAGCCAATCGCTCAATCAAGCTTGGGAACAACTGATACAGCTTTGCTCCAAATGCCATCCAGTGTGGTAAGTTAATCTCCCGCTTCTTTTGAAATAAATGCTTTATCACTTTTTTGGCTACCTTATCCGGATCAAGCATATAACGGGAGACATTTTTCTGGTATGAACCGGTTGGGTCTGCCTGCGTAAAAAAGTCCGTTTTAACCGGACCCAGATTAACTGCCGTAACGTAAATCTTTTTCCTTTCAACCTCTAAACGTAATACATTGGTAAAGCCCAAAACAGCGTGCTTCGTTGCCGCGTAAACCGCCGACTTTGGTGTCGCCACTTTCCCAGCAAGCGAGGCGATGTTGACAATATGACAAATTCGCCGGTTAGCCGAAAAATGCGGCAGCAGCTGTTTTGTACCATTAATAAGGCCAAAGACATTCAGCTGAAACATTCGCTCCAAATCGTCCCATTGAATCTCCTCGACAGCGGCAAACACACCTGCCCCTGCGTTATTAATCAGTCCGTAAATTTGCTGATGGTCTGCTACAATTTGTGCTAATACATCACTATATGCTTCATGATCGGTTACATCTGTTTGGTAAATGTAGGCCTTAACAGCAAACTCACCTTTCAGCTTTTCTTGCAATTTTTCCAGTTTATCACCGGAACGGGCGATCATAATCGGGATGCCGCCATGTTTAGCAATATGCCAGCAAAGATGCTCCCCGATCCCGCTTGATGCACCGGTAACAATAATACGTTTATTCTTTAGTATCTGTTGGTTCACTGACATCACCTATATTGTTTGATAGAAAAGTATGCCATCCCGCTTCGTTGCTTGCACTTTTCCCTCGTTTTCCAGAAAATCCAGCTGACCAATGGTCTCGGACATCGTTAAATCCAATTGTTTAGCAAATTGTTTTGGGAATAGCTGCTGGCAAATGTCAAATGGCGATTGTTCTTTCATACGCAGCATACTAAGCACCTTGGTCGCCCGCTGTTCTTGTTTCGCGCGTTGGGCAGGAATTAATTCTTCTATATTGTGAAACACCTCGCCATGACCAGGGTAAACAGTTTGAATCCCAAGCTGCTGGCATTTCTCTACATTATTTCGATACTGTAACAATGGCTTTGGCCGTTCCTTTTCCCCATAGTGCGGCGGTTCTAAAATTGGATTCGGTGTGATATGGCTGAGCAAGTGATCACCACCGATGAATGCTCCGTCACTTTCTCGGAAGAAGGATAAATGACTTTGAGCATGTCCTTTCGTCTCGATAACCTGCCATTCGTCATGACCCGGCAGCACATCTCCTTCATCAATAAAATCGGTTATTTTCCCGTCACCAAATAATGTCAACTCTGATTTCATTTTCTCCAAATGCTCTAAATATACGTCCGGTACACCAAATAATGCAAAATAATCTTTAAAAAATTGCTCATATTGCTTAAAAAACGTTTCATCCTTCATTAGCCAGGGGTTATTAAAGGCGTGCCCCACAATCGATTGGGCCCGTGGGAATTCTCCAATTAACCCGATATGATCCGGGTGATGATGGGTTAAAATATGTTGCTCAATATCATTTGGCGAATAGCCTAATTCTTTTAATTGAAATACAAGTGCTTCCCATGCCTCTTTCGTCTTCACTCCTGCATCGACAAGGGATAAGACGTCTCCTTTTAAGAGATAAACGTGTACATCTCCTACCGCAAATGGGGTGGGAACGGTTAGTTGATGAATGGTATCCTGTAATACTTTCATGTATATGCCTCCAAGTGAATGCTCATTCAGTTTCTATCTCTATTTTACCCTTTTTCACCATTTTTGTCACACCTATTACACTATTTGGAAGGATGCCAATCACCCATATCTTGTTTCATTCCTTAAATCCCCATGTATTCGACTATACCCTGAATTCATGATTCACTAACCTTCCATTATTTTAGGAATCGCCCAAGCACGTTTCCGATGGAAGCCGTATCATGGTAGTCAGTGTTGTGTGGATACCACAACACTGCAAAATAGAATAGCCAGATTTTTTACAAATTTCCTTTTACCCGAGAATTGACTTTTGGTTACATTTGCAAGACAATCAAAGTGAGGTGAAGCTTTTGACGACGAAAATATTTGCACATCGCGGAGCAAGTATGCATGCACCGGAAAATACGATGCCTGCTTTCCAATTAGCATATGAGCATGGTGCCGATGGAATTGAAACAGATGTGCAGCTGACCAAAGATAATATTCCCGTCTTAATTCACGACGAACAGGTCAAACGGACAACAAATGGAAGCGGATTTGTTAAGGATCTGACATTACATGAACTAAAACAATTAGATCTCGGTGCTTGGTTTTCCCCGGACTATCGCGGAACAACCATTCTTTCTCTGGAAGAATTCCTGCAATGGATCGAGCCTAAGTCGTTATACTTAAACATTGAGTTGAAAAATACTAAGATAAACTATAAGAACTTGGAGTCGATTGTACACGGTATGCTATCACGCTATCAATTATTAGATCGGACAACACTATCGACATTTAACCCTGTTAGTATCAGGCGGTTGCGCGAACATTATCATGATCTCGACATTGCCTTTTTAACATCCCGAAGAAATCGCAAGCTTGTTCGTAATACGAGGATACTTGGAGCAAATGCCCTGCATGTAAAATATCGGTTACTTCGTCCATCGCTCGTCGACGCCTGCCGTCAAACAAACATGGAATTACGCGTGTATACTGTAAATCGAGCCGTTCAAATGCATCGGTGCTTTACACTAAGAACGGATGGAATCATTACCGATGTGCCAGATCTTGCCGTACAACAACGAAAAATATACCAATCAGAGCAAACAAACTAGGAGGTTCATCATGGAGAAACTATTTACACCAATAACATTTCGGGGGATGGAACTAAAAAACCGTATTGTTATGTCACCGATGTGCATGTACTCATGCTACAACCAGGATGGAATGATTACGCCATTTCACTTCACACATTTAGTCAGTCGAGCTGTTGGTCAGGTTGGGCTGGTTATCACGGAAGCAACAGCCGTGCAACCGGAGGGTCGTATTTCCCCGCAAGATTTAGGGATCTGGGATGATAGGCATGTTGAAGGATTAACCAAGCTGAACGAGCAGCTGCATGCCTATGGTGCTAAAACAGGGATTCAACTGGCACATGCAGGAAGAAAAGCTGTTTTAGAGTCTGACATTTTTGCACCGTCTGCCATTGCGTTTGACGACACGTATAAGGTTCCAACCGAAATGTCCATTAAAGATATCGAACAAACGGTTAAGGCATTTAAACAGGCAGCGCGTCGTGCCAAAGCAGCCGGTTTTGATCTCATAGAAATTCATGGCGCACACGGCTACTTGATCAATGAGTTTTTATCCCCGTTGACAAATAAACGGACAGATCAATACGGCGGGACACAGAAAAATCGCTATCGTTTCCTTTCTGAAATTATTGATGCGGTTAAAACCGAATGGAACGGTCCAATATTTGTCCGAATATCAACTGATGAATATCATGAGGACGGCAATACGCTTGACAATATGCTTTATTTCACCAACGAAATGAAGAAACAACGCATTGATCTCATAGATTGCAGCTCGGGCGGTGTTGTTCATGCAAAAATCAACACATATCCCGGATATCAAGTACCGCGTTGTGAAGCGATCAAACGTGAGACGGCGATTGCTACTGGTGCCGTGGGCTTAATTACAACTGGCAAACAAGCGGAAGAAATCCTGCAAAATGAGCGAGCTGATATCGTCATAATTGGACGAGCCTTACTAAGAAATCCTTATTGGGCCAAAGCAGCAGCCGATGAACTTGGCTATGCCATCAACGCACCAACTCAATACAAACGCGGCTGGCGATAGGAGGCATGTAAAAATGGAATTAATCTTCCTTGGCACCGGTGCAGGTGTTCCATCAACCGAACGCAATGTGACTGCGATCGCGCTGGCCATGCAACAAGAAGCAAACAGCATCTGGTTATTTGATTGTGGAGAAGCAACCCAGCACCAAATCCTTAAAACATCGATCAAACCGCGTAAGATAACGAAGATCTTCATTACACATATGCATGGCGATCATATTTATGGGTTACCCGGTTTTCTGAGCAGTCGGTCGTTTCAGGGTGGTGACGAACTATTGACGGTCTATGGGCCAGCTGGAATCAAGGAATTTATCGAAACTAGCTTAAGAACTAGTGAAACTCGTCTGGCATATCGGCTTGAAATTGTGGAAATAGCAGAAGGACAAGTATTTGAAGATGACACATTCCTTGTTTATTGCAAAAAATTACAACATGGGATCCCCTGTTATGGATTTCGCGTGGAAGAAAAGGATAAACAAGGTGAGCTCATGCCTGAAAAACTAAAAGCAGTTGGTATCCAGCCTGGACCTATTTATCAGCAAATTAAAGCAAATCCAACGGTAACAACTGACGATGGAAAAGTGATTAAACGACTAGATTTTATTGGTCCCGATAAGCCCGGCCGAATTGTTTCCATTCTTGGCGATACTCGTTATCCTGAGCAAAATAAAGGATTTGTCAAACATTCCGATTGTCTTGTACATGAGGCAACCTTCGAGCAGGAAAAAGCCGATCTAGCCAGGGACTATTTCCATTCCACAACAGCGCAGGCCGCCCAACTTGCTAAGGATGCAGGTGTTAAACAGCTTATTTTAACGCATATTTCGTCACGTTACCAAAAGACGGATAATGCTCGATTACGTAATGAAGCATGTAAAATTTTTCCTAACACAGAAATTGCCAATGATTTTTTTCGTACGACCATTAACCCCAAACATTCGAGGAGTGATTAAATGGAAACAATGGAACGATTAGTCAATGAGCAACGGAATCTCTTTTTACGTAATGAGACACGATCTTATGCATTTCGGAAAGAACAGCTTAAAAAGCTGAAACGCATGTTAAAAAGCAGGGAAGCTGCTATCTATCAAGCGTTAAAGACCGATTTAAACAAGTCCAAACATGAGGCACTCACGACTGAACTTGGTATTCTGTATTCCGAAATCGATGTTGCGTTAAAAAATGTTAAGAGCTGGATGGAGCCGGAAAAAGTAGATGCTCCGGTCACACATAAGGGAACTAAAAATTATATTATGTCCGAACCATATGGGGTAACAGTGATTATTTCTCCATGGAATTATCCAGTTCACCTTGCATTGGCACCTGCAATTGGTGCGATTGCAGCCGGGAATACAGTTATCCTTAAGCCATCCGAATTTACAGAGAATACATCGGCATTGCTTACAGACATGATCAGTAAAACGTTTGATCGTGATTATTTTGCCGTTGTGGAGGGTGATAAAGATGTCAGCGAACAATTAGTCAAACAAGCTGTCGACTACATCTTTTTCACCGGAAGTTCGAATGTCGGCAAAATAATTATGCGTGAGGCCAGTGATAACCTTACCCCTGTTACGTTGGAATTAGGCGGTAAAAGTCCTGTGATCGTGAATCAGGATGCGGATATCAATCTAGCGGCAAAACGGATCGTCTGGGGTAAATTTACCAATGCCGGTCAGACCTGTGTCGCCCCTGATTATTTATATGTGCATGAAAATATAAAACCGAAACTGCTAAAGGCCATCCAAAAACACATAAAATCATTTTACGGAAAGAAACCGTTAAGAAATAACGATTACGTTCATATTGTAAACAAAAGACATTTTACTAGATTACAAGCTTTCCTATCCAATGGAAAAGTTGTTCATGGTGGAAATAGTGATCCATCGGTAAATGCCATCGAACCAACGATTCTGGATCATGTTACATGGGAGGATCCAGTGATGCAGGAAGAGATTTTTGGACCGATCCTGCCCATCCTGACATTCACCGATTTGGAGACAGTCATTAACAAGCTGCAGCAAATGGGAAAACCGCTCGCCCTGTACTACTTTGGCGAAAATGAGGCAGATCAGCAAAACGTCTTGCAGCAAGTCTCTTTTGGCGGCGGCTGTATCAATGATACGCTTTATCATCTTGCCAATCCCCACCTGCCATTTGGTGGCGTCGGAACCAGCGGAATGGGAGGTTATCACGGGAAATACAGCTTTGATACCTTCTCCCACAAAAAAAGCATTATGAAACAAACAACCAAATTTGATATGCCGTTTCGCTATCCAGGAAGTAAGTTTGCACATGCAGTGGTCAAGCGGATTATGAAATAGAAAAGTTAAAAACGCTTGGAGGATTTGTCCTTCAAGCGTTTTTGGTAAAACCTGTGACGGTGGACTTCGACCGAATTTCGCGAACATCAACCAAATTCGTGGAAACATTGACCGAAAACTACGAACATCAACCAAATTCAAGGAAACATCGACTTGTATCCGACAGCCGCAATCGCGAGACGATAAGAATCAATAAAATATTAGACGTATTCAGATTAACGCCTTCGCCTGACCCAACTGTTCACGTACCTGACTTTCCGCAGTACCGCCCATACTTTGTCGGGCATCCACCACATGCTTTGGTTCAAGGAAGGTAAACACATCCGCCTCAAATAACATACTAAATGATTGAAACTCGTCTAATGACAGCCCGAGCAAATACTTTTTTTGTTCGATCGCATACAGCACGACTTTTCCAATAATTTCATGGGCTTCACGAAACGGCATCCCTTTTGCTGCTAAGTAATCAGCAATATCTGTGGCATTGGAATAATCCTGATCAACAGCATGAAACATGTTCTCCTTGTTCACTTGCATTGTATCAATCATTGGTGCCAATAAACGCAACGATCCGTCAAGGGTTGTAACAGTATCCAGCAACCCTTCCTTATCCTCTTGCATATCTTTGTTGTAAGCAAGCGGCAGCCCTTTTAATACGGTCAATAAGCTAAACAAATTTCCATGCACACGACCCGTTTTCCCACGAAGAAGCTCTGGTACATCCGGGTTTTTCTTTTGTGGCATTATACTGGAGCCAGTGCAAAACGAATCATCGAGTTCAATAAAATTAAATTCCTGGCTTGACCAGATGATAAGCTCTTCCGAAAGTCGGGATAGATGGGTCATCAAAATGGAGGCAATCGATAAAAACTCCAGCACGAAATCACGATCACTTACTGCATCCAAGCTATTCGGATATATGGTGTTGAAGCCAAGTAATTCGGCCGTACGTTTGCGGTTGGTTGGAAACGTTGTCCCTGCTAGAGCACCCGCGCCTAGTGGGGACCAATCAACCCGTTTTAAACTATCAATCAATCGTTGTTTATCCCGTTCCAGCATCCAGAAATAAGCAAGCATATGATGGGAAAACAAAATTGGCTGCGCTCGCTGTAAGTGCGTGTATCCTGGCATGATAACATCGATATTAGTTTCTGCCTGATGAACAAATGCTTGCTGAACAGTGGTAATCAAATCAATCATGTCGTTTGTTTTTTTCTTCACATATAGGTGTATATCCGTTGCCACTTGATCATTACGACTTCTCCCCGTATGTAGCTTACCAGCAACGGGACCGATTTCCTCGATAAGCATCCTTTCAATATTCATGTGAATATCTTCATCTTCTACGGTATAATCAACCATTCCAGATTTGATTTTCACTTCAATGGTTTGTAGTCCGGCAATAATTTGCTGTGCTTCATCATTGGTAATGATTGAACATTCCGCAAGCATCGTGACGTGGGCAATGCTTCCTTCGATATCCTCCAGCGCAAACTGCTGATCAAATTCGATGGATGCGGTGAATGATTCCACCAGCTGATTGGTTGATTTAGTAAAACGTCCGCCCCAGAGTTTTGACATACGTGTCCCTCTCCTTTTATGTATGAACTTGCGGAAGCTCAAAAGAACTTCCGCAGCTGTTTATTTATATACTTTCTCTTTTTTATGAATTTCTGCATGCACTTTTGTTGGCAGTCCCCACAGCTTAATAAAGCCGACGGCCGCATTGTGGTCAAACATATCCCCTTTTTCATAAGTAGCCAACTCTTCATTATACAAGCTGTAATCGGATTGACGGGCAATCACCGTATGGTTCCCTTTAAATAATTTTACCCGGACTTTTCCAGATACCGTTTGCTGTGTTGCTTCTACAAATGCATCAATTGCCGAGCGCAATGGTGAATACCACAGTCCATCATAGATCATCTGTGCAAATTTCTGGTCGATGGTTTTCTTAAACTGTGTCACTTCCCGTGTATGGGTCAAAAACTCCATCTCCTGGTGCGCCTGGATTAGAATCAAGGCAGCAGGGTTTTCGTAAACTTCTCGGGATTTAATCCCAACTAACCGGTTTTCAATATGATCAATCCGGCCAACTCCATGTTTACCGCCTTCTGCATTCAGTGTTTCAATAATCGATACTAAATTCATTGGCTGGTCATTTAAGGCTACTGGAATCCCTTCGTCAAACGAAATATCCACATATTCTGCTTCATCCGGGGTTGCTTCTACTGGATTCGTCCAGGCAAAAGCCGCTTCAGGCGCGACATTCCATGGGTTTTCCAGGACGCCTGCTTCACAGGCTCTGCCCCAAATATTCGCATCGATCGAAAATGGATTATCCAGATCAACCGGAACCGGGATCCCTTTTTGGGCCGCATAGGCAAGCTCTTCATCTCTGGTCATTCCCCATTCCCGAACGGGTGCAACCACTTGCAAATCAGGATTTAGCGCCTGGATGGAAACCTCAAACCGTATTTGGTCATTTCCTTTACCGGTACAGCCGTGCGCAACAGCTACAGCCCCCTCTTGCTCCGCCACATCCACCAATAGTTTTGAAATTAATGGACGGCTTAAAGCTGACGATAATGGGTATTTCCCTTCATATAACGCATTTGCTTGTAATGCTGGCATTAAATAATCATTGGCCAGCATTTCTTTGGCATCAATCACAATCGCTTTGATTGCTCCTACATCCAAAGCTTTTTGCCGGACTGCTTCTAAATCCTTTTCTTCGCCTAAATCAATCGCCAACGCAATCACATCGTAATTATATTTTTCTTGTAACCATTTAATGGACACCGACGTATCTAATCCGCCGGAATAAGCCAATACAATTTTCCCTTCACTCATCTTTTATCCCTCCGTTTTCTATTTATCCAACAACATCTTCAGCAATGCTTTTTGGGCATGCAGTCGATTTTCTGCTTCATCAAAAACAACCGAATGTTTGCCATCAATAACATCTGCTGTTACTTCCTCACCGCGATGTGCAGGGAGACAATGTAAAAAGATATAATCATTCTTTGCTTTTTGACATAATTCTTGATTTACTTGAAAAGCTTGAAAGTTGCGTTCACTGCTTTCCGCTTCTTTTCCCATGCTTGCCCAGACATCAGTAACAATAATATCTGCATTACTTACAGCTTCAGATGGATTTTTACTACAGGTAAGTATCGTACTATTGTCTGCAGCTTCTTGTTTCATGGCTTGGTAAATCTGTTGATTGGGCTCGAAACCCGTTGGACAAGCAATTGCCATGTCCATACCTGTCTTCACTGCGCCCTCAATCAAAGAATGACACATGTTGTTATTCCCATCACCCAAATATGCCATCTTTAATCCCGCTAATTTCCCCTTATATTCATAGATCGTCAACAAATCAGCAAGCACCTGTGTTGGATGATGCAAGTCAGTTAAGCCATTAATCACCGGGATTGTCGCCTCGTTGGCAAATGTTTCGATAATGTCATGACCAAACGTTCGAATCATGAGTCCATCCACATATCTTGACAATACTTTTGCCGTATCGGTGCTTGATTCACCGCGTCCCAGCTGCATATCCTGTTTGCTTAAAAAGATCGCTTCCCCGCCAAGCTGGAGCATGCCGACTTCAAAGGAGACTCTTGTACGAGTAGATGCCTTTTCAAAAATCATCCCAAGTACCTTTCCCTGTAAATATGGCTTATGAATCCCCGCTTTCGTTTCTTCTTTTATTTTGATGGCTTCATCGAGCAACACCATGATTTCCGAACGACTGAATGTATTTAAGGCTAAAAAATCCTTCTGCTGTAATGTCGGTTGATTTTCCTTTATTGCTGTCAATGAACTTTTCAAATCAACATCTCCTTTTAAACGGTTATATACTGCTGATGATATTCCTGTAGTGATGTAACCGAATCATTTGTCAGATCCATGCAGTCGATGGCCACTTGTAATGTTTCTGCTGCAGTATATAACGCAACCTGATACGTAATGGCTAATGTTCGCATGTGCTGACCGCTTTTTTTCGTTTGTAAGCCATTGGGAATCACCACGGCCCCTGCCAATGGCTGCTTTGAAAATAACTGCTCTAATGTATCCTTCTCTCTATCAATTGGTCGATTCGATATCCCGTTCTCCGTTAAAAATCGGCTTGTTCCTTGAGTTGCCAGTAATGTGAAATACTTACTGGCCTGCTCAAGTATAGACAAGAGTAATGGTTTTTCCCGGTCGGCAATAGAACAAAACAGATACGGCTTTGCTGTTTCCCTTTTTAATCCATTTCCGTTTAGATCGATAGCTTTAGCCAATGCCTCCTGATAATTCGCTGCCAGACCAAGCGCTTCTCCCGTCGATTTCATGACTGGTGCAAGCTGTGGATCCACACCAACTAATTGTGCGGCTGAAAATACAGGTGCTTTTACTGCATAATAACCAATCGATTCAGGGAAACGATTATGTCCCAGCTTTTCCCCAAACTGAACGCGAATCGCTTGCTCGACCATTGGAACACCAGTCACCTTGCTAATCATCGGGATCGTTCGTGATGCTCTTGGGTTTACTTCAAGCACATAGATTTGGTCATCCGCAATCACAAACTGCATATTCACTAGACCGACGATATTGGCTTCGCGACAAATAGCTATCGCATAATCAATCAACTGGGCCTGCTTTGCTTTTGTTAATTGAACTGGTGGCATTACCGCTGTGCTGTCTCCAGAATGAATACCCGCTCGTTCCACATGCTCAGCAATTGCTGGTATCCAGCAATGCGTCCCATCACTAATGACATCCACTTCCGCTTCCAAGCCTAGTGTATATTTATCCACGACAATTGGCCATATCCGCTGGTCTGTATCTGTAAGCATTTGTATATACGTATCAAGCCTTGCTTCCTCATGTAAAATATACATCGATTGTCCGCCAATGACATAGGAGGGTCTGACGAGTACTGGATAACCGATTTTTTCAGCACAAGCCTTAATTTCAGAAGTACTAAACGCCATTTCCCCTTCGATATGCGGAATATCGATTTGTTTCAATAGCTGATAGAAATGCTCTCGATCCTCTAGTAAATCAATGCTTTTCGTCGATGTTCCATAAAGGGTCACCCCTGCTTCGGTCAATTCGTGTGCTAGATTGATCGCCGTTTGCCCACCGAATTGAATCATGACACCTGCTACTTGTTCGTGCTCGATTATCGCCAGTATATCTTCTGTGGTAAGAGCTTCAAAGTATAATCGGTCGGCAACCGCGCTGTCCGTACTAACTGTTTCCGGGTTGTTGTTGACAATAACTGTCGTATAGCCTAATTTTTTCAATGCATAAACAGCATGCACCGAGCTGTAATCAAATTCCATTCCCTGTCCGATTCGTATCGGTCCTGAGCCTAGTATTAAGACCTTTTTCGGATCGTTTTGATCGGCTTCTTCCGGATTCACTTCCTGTTTCCAGGTAGAATAGAAATAAGGGAAGTGATTTTCTGATTGAACGACCTGATAATGAACAATTAAACCGTTATCCTTCTGTAACTCGCGAATTTCTTGTTCCGTCGTACCCAGGAATTTGGCTAACCCCGTATCACTGATTTGCAGTTGTTTAGCTTCTGTTAATTGCTCTATCGTAAGGCTTGCCAATGATTCGTTTGTTAAAGCTTGCTCAACGTTTACAATTGCTGCAATCTCCACTAGAAAAGGCCGGCTAATGGACGTATACTGATAGATTTCCTCGACGCTTTTTCCTTGGCGAAATGCTTCGGCAACCGCAAACAGCCGCAAATCTGTCGGTTGTTGCATATGTTTTTGTAAAACAGCGTAATCCTTTCCAGAAGTAAGCGGATGTTCTAGGGAGTACAAGCCATTATCCAATGAACGAACAGCCTTATTCAGTGCTGCAGCAAAGGTTTTATCAATAGCCATTGTCTCCCCGGTTGCCTTCATTTGTGTACCGAGCTTTCTTTCTGCGTCTGGAAATTTATCAAAAGAAAACCGCGGGATTTTAACGACTGTATAATCAATGCTTAGTTCATGTACCGGCGTTGTCTTCGTTGGAAAATAACGATCCAGGTCCTGACCCAGCGCACATTTGGTGGCGATCTTCGCGATTGGACAGCCGGTTGCTTTTGATGCTAATGCTGATGAACGACTAACCCTTGGATTTACTTCAATAACCGCATAATTATTTGAATCTTGTTCTAAAGCCATTTGGATATTACAAGCACCAATAACACCAAGATTGCGAATAATCGTAACCGCTGCATCACTAAGCATCTTATGTTGCTGTTTGGTCCATGTTTGCGCTGGAGCAACTACGATGGAATCTCCGGTATGGACACCAACAGGGTCAACATTTTCCATACTGCAAACAACCACACAATCATCATAAATATCACGAATCACTTCAAACTCGATTTCCTTCCAGCCTTTGATGCTTTTCTCGACCAGCACCTGGTGGATCGGGCTTAATTTTAACCCATTTATGACAATTGCCTCTAGCTGTTGTCTATTTTCAGCGAAACCGCCGCCCGTACCGCCGAGTGTATATGCCGGGCGGACGATGACCGGGTAACCGATTTTTTCCGCATAAGCTATCGCATCTTCTAGGGTTGTCGTAATATATGAATCCGGAACCGGCTCATGGAGCTGCTTCATAAGTGAGCGGAACTTCTCACGATCCTCACCATTTTGAATCGATTCGATCGACGTACCCAATAATTGCACATGATATTTTTCTAATAGACCCGATTGAACGGCATGTAATGCCAAATTCAGTCCCGTTTGCCCGCCGAGTGTACCAATCATGCCGTCTGGCCGTTCCTTTTGAAAAATCATTTCAAGGCTTGACAGTGTCATTGGTTCCAGATAAATACGATCGGCTACTGCTTCATCCGTCATAATGGTTGCCGGATTATTATTCAGCAAGATAACTTCCATTCCTTCTTCTTTTAAAGCTAAGCACGCTTCTGTTCCAGCGTAGTCAAATTCAGCTGCCTGCCCGATAACAATCGGTCCAGACCCAATAACGAGAACCTTTTGAAGCTTATCGATAACAATCTCCTCCCATACCGGTTACGAAAACACCTTTTCTAATGCGTTGCGAAATTTTTTCTTAAACAACAATATATCTTCCTCTGTAATTGTCAATGGTGGCAACAAGCGGAGCACCGTTGTACCCGCTGTTAGTATCAGTAATTTTTCCTCAATGGCTGCCTTGACTACATCACTTGCTGCATCACCGACATCCATACCAATTAACAGTCCACGGCCGCGAATGGATTTGATTTGCGGAAAGTCTTGTTTTAGTTGCTCCAGGTATGTCATTAATACGTTGCTTTTCTCTACGCCTTTTTTTATCACTGGTGTGTGTAATAATTCATCCAATGTTGCCAATCCAGCTGTTACTGCCAAAGGATTCCCGCCAAACGTGCTGCCATGTGTGCCTGATTGAAATACGTTCGCTACTTCTTTTTTCGCCATCATCGCCCCAATCGGAAAACCGGACCCTAGACCTTTTGCCAGCGTGATAATATCCGGTTCAAATCCGTACTGTTGATAGGCGAATAATGTACCTGTCCGGCCCATTCCTGTTTGTACCTCGTCAACAATTAATAGGATGTCTTCTTCCGTGCAAAGGGTTACTAGTTCTTTGATCCATTGCTGGTCAGCTGGAATCACGCCACCTTCTCCTTGTACGAGTTCAAGCATCACCGCAGCAGGCTTGATTTCTTTCAGTTTACTTAAACTACCCTGGTCATTATAAGTGAGGTACGTAAATCCACTTAATAACGGAGCATAACCGGTCTGAATTTTTTCCTGCCCGGTTGCACTTAGTGTCGCCATCGTCCGGCCATGAAACGATTGCTGGAATGTGACAATTGTTTTTCGTTTTGTCTGATAGAGCCGGGCAAGTTTGATCGCTGCTTCATTCGCCTCGGCCCCACTATTACAAAAAAATGCTTGATCCAAACAGCTATGTTCGGTTAACACTGCTGCTAATTGTTCTTGTTTGTCGATGTGGTAAAGGTTCGAACAATGCCACAGATTTTCCAGCTGTTGTGTCACCTTCTGTTTGACTGTATCTGGCACATGCCCCAAATTACATGTGGCTATCCCTGAGGTGAAATCCAGATATTGCTGGTTAGCTGTATCCCAAACGTAACTGCCCTTTCCCTTCACAAGATGAACCGGAAATCGTTTGTATGTTTCCATTAATGGGGAAATTGCGGTATTGGTTGTCATAGGATCCCTCCTTTTTGTTCGTTCGCCATTGCCTGTTTATCATGTAATGTAATGGATGTGCCAATCTTTTTACCATCAGCCAGATAGAGGAGACTGTCCTTAGTCAGACCATTAAGGATCACAACACGTTCGATCCCTTGTTGCAAACACTGCATCGCCGCCTGTACTTTTGGAATCATTCCACCGTAAATGTCTCCTGATTCAATCATTGACTGCACATCTTCTGCATTTAACTGGTGGATAACATCTCCATTATGTAAAACTCCTGATACATTGGTAATTAAATACAATGGTGCGTTAAGTGCCTTAGCTATTGCAGCAGCAGCTAAGTCGGCATTGATATTCCAGCGCTGCCCGTTGCGATCAGCGGCTATCGGTGAAATTACTGGAATTTGCCCTTGCGCCAGCATTCCTTTCAATAATTTTGTATTAACTGATGTAACTTCCCCAACAAATCCTAGGTGCTGTGTTCCGCTTAAGCGCCGAGCCTCTAGCAATCCTCCATCGACACCACTTAAACCAATGGCATTCCCTTCACTTACTTGGATATTTCGGACAATATGCTTATTCGTTGACCCCGATAAAACCATTTCCACTACGTCCAATACAGGCTCTGTCGTTACACGCATACCGTCAACAAACGATGTTGTAATATCCAAATCTGCAAGTAACGAAGAAACCATCGGACCACCACCATGTACAATAACCGGATCTACATGATAGTCTTTTGCCAATGTTACGATATTTTCATAGAAAGCTTTCGGAAGCTGCTCCAGAACACTTCCCCCACATTTCACAACTAAATATGCCACTGTCTCTCTCCCCTTTTAAGTTCGGTAGGAAGCATTGATTTTTACGTAATCGTAGGAAAGATCGCATCCCCATGCCATTGCTTCCTGTGATCCGCTATTCAAATTGGCCAGAATTGTAATTGTCTCGTGCTGCTGTAAATAATCGTGCACCTTGCTTTCGTCAAAGGCTATGGGTAAGCCTTGATCAATAATCATCGTCTGGCCAAGTGAAATCGATAGTTTACCAGGGTCAAAGGCGGCATCACTGTATCCCATCGCACAAATAATCCTGCCCCAATTGGCGTCTGCTCCAAACACTGCTGTTTTTACAAGGCTAGAGCCAACAATTGCTTTGCCAACTTTGCGCGCATCTTGGGTACTCGCAGCACCTGTAACTTGCACTTCAATTAATTTTGTTGCGCCTTCACCATCTCTGGCAATTTGTTTAGCCAGCGATTGACACACAAAAGTTAGCGCCTCGGTGAACAAAGTAAACGGCTCTTGATCTCCTAATGTGATCGTTTCGTTAGCAGCTAAGCCATTTGCCATCACCATTACCGTATCATTTGTGCTTGTATCGCCATCAATAGTGATGCAATTAAACGTTTGGTTAACAGCCGTTCGTAGTGCCGAGTCTAATGCAACCGGTTCGATCGCTGCGTCTGTTGTGATAAATGACAGCATGGTTGCCATATTGGGATTAATCATTCCTGAGCCCTTCGCTGTTCCGCCAATCGTTATCAGCTGTGAATCTAGTTCCAGTTGCACGCAAGCATGTTTTGTAAAGGTATCCGTCGTCAGAATCGCTTTTGAAAAATCTGCTGAAACTGACTTTTCAAAATCAATTGCGTTTACGCCTGCCTTTAATTTTTCCATCGGCAATTGATCGCCAATGACCCCAGTTGAATTTACTGCCACCAGATGATCGGCTACAGCTAGCTTATCTGCCAGTAAATGGCGCATATCATAAGCATTTTGTAAGCCCTCATCACCGGTACATGCGTTGGCAACTCCGGAATTAACCAGCAGCCCTTGAATTTTCTGTTCCGTGGCAATACTTTCCTTGGTGACTTGCAATGGGGCTGCTTGGAAAACGTTTGTTGTGAATACAGCCGCTGTAGTTGCCGGTACCTCTGAATAGAGCCAGCCAAGGTCATCTCGTTTGTATTTGATACCACAGTGAAGACCCCCGGCATGAAAGCCCTTGGCTGACGTAATACTTCCTTCTACCTCGCTTAACTGCACCAATTGTGTCTCCATATTGCCCTCCTTCTATGGGTAAACCGGAATCATATCAAGTCCTGTCCGTTCATCCCATTTATTTAGTAGATTTAGATTTTGAATTGCCTGCCCGGCTGCACCTTTTACAAGATTATCAATAACGGAAACCACGATTAGCAAGTTCGTTCGTGGATCAACAGCAACACCAATATCACAATAATTTGTGCCATAGACTTCCTTTGTTGTCGGCCATGTTTTTTCCGGTCTAACACGTACAAAGGGTTCATGATGATAGGTTTCTTGATATAACTGTACGATATCATGATCCGTTAAAGATTCACGTAAAGGCAGATATGTTGTACATAAGATCCCACGCGTCATGGGAACGATGTGCGGGGTAAATGTTAGTGATACATCCTTCCCACAAATGTCGGAAACAATTTGTTCGATTTCCGGTGTATGCTGATGACTTGCCAGCTTGTAGGCTTTGGTATTTTCATTGACTTCTGAAAACAGCGTTGCCTGTGCTGGTTTACGTCCCGCACCAGATACCCCAGTTTTTCCATCAATAATGATCGGTCCGTTTTTACGAATGATTCCTGCTTTCAAAGCGGGCATCATCCCAAGTATGGCTGCGGTAGGATAACATCCTGGATTAGCAATAAACGTTTGTCCTTTTATTGCTGGCCGATACAGTTCCGGAAGCCCATAAACCGCCTGCTTTAAATATTCCGGCTCAGCTGGTGACTTTTGGTACCATTGTTCGTATAAACTCCCCTTTTTTAAACGGAAGTCACCGGAGAGATCAATACACGGAATGCCTGCCTTTATAAAGGCGGGGGCGATCTCTTTGGTTACCCCAGAAGGTGTCGCGAAAAACAAACCATCCACTCGTTTTTTAACCTCCTCCTTATCCAGCTTTTCCAGTGGGAGGTCTAAAATGTTATGTATGTGTGGGTACTGATCAGCAATGTTCTGGCCCTGAGTGGAATTAGATACGAGCAATTCCACTGTTACCATGGGATGATTGTGCAAAAGCCGAATTAATTCGGCACCCCCATATCCATTTGCACCTACAATTCCTACCTTCAAATCTGTCAGCCCCTTATTCATTGATTGTGTATTATTATAATTAATATTGTATAAACATGCAATAGGTTTTATGAAAAAAATTCACTTTTTCTAAATGGATGATGTTTTGAAATATAACGAATAACATTATCCATTAAAACGAAGGGTTATTTTCTCATTATTCATTTTCAGCTGGTATTCATAGATTTATGAATTCGTTTTCGCTGTTATATATATCGAGAATAAAAATAGCAGGGAATTTAATTGCATTCCCTGCTATTTTATGTTGAATTTCGATACTAAACTCTAAAAAATCTCGAGTGAAGCTCATCGTCTATAATCATCCAAAAAATCCTTTTGAAAACTGGTACGCGGCTGATCTTCCTTGACCGGAGTACCCAGGTGTTTAAATGGACTTTTCCCATATTTTTTAGTCAATTCATCAATCGCAGTATAAAGCTTTTCTTTCCCTGCTTCCTGCTCATAGGTGAATAAATCAAGCTGGTGGACAATATTATGTTTCTCTTCTACATCCTGCACGGTAATACCAAGCAGACGAATCGGTTCTAAATTCCAATGCTTCTGAAATAGTTCATTCGCGGCATCCAGAATTGCTGCTTTCGTTTCAATATAGAAGGTTAACTTTTTACTTCGCGTTATTGTTTTGCGATCGTGATAGCGAATCATAACTTGTATACTGCTTCCCACCGCTTGCTTACGCTTCATTCGCCGTTCCACATTTTCAGCAAGTGCGTGCATGAGACTGCGGATTTCCGCCTCATCGGTTGTATCAGCCGGCAATGTCTGGGAGCTGCCAATACTCTTGAATTCATTGACCGCATCCGGGTCAACCGGCCTTGAATCCATACCATTGGCCCGGTTTTGTAACCGTTCGCCATTGATACCTAAAATTTGTTTAAGCTGATAAACATCATGGCGGGCCAGGTCTCCAATTGTCACGATATCAATCGCATTTAATTTCTGCGCCGTTTTTTCTCCTATGCCGTACATCTCGCCCACGGAAAGTGGCCATAATTTTTGCTGCAAATCACGCTTACGTAGAATCGTAATTCCCATCGGTTTTTTCATATCTGATGCCATCTTTGCTAAAAATTTGTTCGGAGCAATCCCGATGCTGCATGGCAAATCCAGTTCATCTTTCATTCGTTTTTGCAGATTGTTTGCAATGGTAATTGGATCCCCAATTGCCTCACATGCGGTTATATCCATGTAACCCTCATCAATGGATACCGGCTGCACATATGGTGTAATAGCTGCAAGCATTTTAAACATTTCTGCTGAAGCAGTACGATATCGGTCAAAATTCGGTCGCATGACAATCAAGTCCGGGCATAGTTTTCTTGCTTGCCATAGTGTCATGGTTGTTTTGACTCCTTTTGCGCGGGCCTCATAGCTGCTTGTCACTACGATTCCCTTTCGTTCCTCCGGATTTCCCGCAATTGCCAGTGGCTTCCCTTTTAGTTTAGGATTATAGGCCATTTCAACGGAGGCATAGAAACAATTCATATCAATATGAAAAATCACACGTCCATTTTTCGGATACCATTGCGACATCTTTTTCACCCTTTACGAACGGTTGTTTCTTTTATTATAACACATATAAAGAGGACTGGAATATTCCAGTCCTCTTTATATGTGTTATATTGTCGACATTGCCTACTTCGCTGCCTCTTGCGCAATCGCGGTGATTAGCTCAGCAACTTTCACCAATTCATCAACCGGAATTCGTTCGTTTGTTGTATGAATATCTTCATAACCAACAGCTAAGTTAACGGTTGGAATACCAAAGCCTGCAATGACATTCGCATCACTGCCCCCGCCACTTTGTAACAGGTTACTTTCCCGGCCAATTGTTTTAGCAGCACGGCGTGCAACCTCAACAACCTGGTCTCCGTCTGTTTGTTTAAAACCAGGATACATGACTTTGACATCCACTTGTGCACTGCCCCCGAACTCCGCCGCCGTTGTTTCATACGCATCTTTCATTTTAGCCACTTGTGCCTCCATCTTTTCAGGAACGAGTGAACGTGCCTCGGCCAAGATTTCAACGTAGTCGCAAACAATATTTGTCTGCTTACCGCCTTCGAATCGGCCGATATTTGCAGTTGTCTCGTCATCAATCCGGCCTAGTGGCATTTTGGAAATTGCTTTGGCTGCAAGCGTAATCGCTGATACGCCATTTTCCGGTGCCACACCAGCATGTGCGGTTTTTCCTTTCATCACGGTAAATAGCTTTGCTTGTGTAGGTGCTGCAACAATAATATCCCCAACGGTTCCATTACTATCAATTGCATAACCATATTTCGCTTTCAACATCGATTGATCCAGTGCTTTGGCACCGACTAAACCAGACTCTTCACCCACGGTAATGATAAATTGAATATCACCGTGCACGATCTCATTTTCTTTTAAGACACGAATCATTTCCAAAATGGCAGCTAATCCAGCCTTGTCATCTGAGCCAAGAATAGTCGTACCATCAGAGACGATATACCCATCCTTGATCGATGGTTTAATTCCATTTCCCGGAACAACGGTGTCCATATGAGAGGTAAAATAAATCGTATCCGCACTGTCTTTGTTTCCTTTTAATTCACAGATAAGGTTTCCTGCACCATGTCCGGTCTCCGATTTACTATCATCTTCTACAACGTCCAGACCTAAATCGGTGAATTTCTGCTTCAGCACTTCTGCTATTTTACTTTCGTGACCAGTTTCTGAGTCAATCTGTACCAGTTCCATAAACTCATTGACTAAACGATCCTGATTTACTTGAATCATATGATGATCTCCTTTATCTATCTTCTTTATATGCGTTCGTATCCCTCTTTACAATTTATTTGTAATTAGAGGTTAACATTATTATTTTACCGCGTTTACACTTGTCCTAAGGGCCGTTTAACGATAAAATACAATTAGTATTTGCCAATAAAGGGGGATTAACTATGGCACAAAAAAAACATTCCAAGCAACAGAAACGGTTTAAATTTGTTGTTTACCTCATGATACTAGCGATGCTATTGACATCACTTACAACAGGTCTAGCCTTGTTCCTATAAAGTTGCATGCTTTGCAACAAGAACCTCCTGTCCACACATCATTTTTTCATTGTACCATATCAAGAAGACTGGTTTAACGAGCAGGTTGGTTGACACCGGTCTTCTTATTTTTCTTCACGTCGCTAGCTTTAAATTTCTTTTTCAAAAGTAAATAATCCTCAATATCATGCAGTAAGCGAAACAGATTGGCCCGTGTTTCGAATTCGTCTTGTGTTGTCGGCAGTGGCTCTTCATCAAATTCTTTCTTTAACGAATCCAGTTCATCCAAAAATAGTACCGCAGTGTTGCCAGGGTGGACCGAATCGGATAATTTCTCAAAAAAATGAGCGATTGGTTCCGAAATGGTTACCGTGTTTGGCAGTCTTGTGACAAGTGGCAGCATGCGTTGTAATAATTCGAACTGTTTAGCCCGCATGGTAAAATAATCCTGATATGGGTGTTTTTGCCTTAGTAGGTGATTCTCCATGTCCCGTGCAACGAGATCATTCGCCTCTTGAAGGATTTGCTCTACGCCGGTGAGTTCTTTCCCATCCCACGATTGGTTTTTATCCCGTATGTATAATGCAATCTCTTTTAAAATCGTTTGAAAATTTTCTTCCAATCTCTGTTGCATTCGATGTAACTTATTCTCCAAACTTGGCATGTATAAATTCACCAATAAACCTGTTCCAACCCCTACCAATATTAATAAAAATTCTTCCATAATAAATCGAGTTGAAATATGCCCTGCGCCATACAGTTGTAAAATAATTACAGAACTGGTTGCAATCCCCTGTGATATGTTTAATAGTACCGTTACAGGAATAAAAAGCGCCAGCATGATCCCCACAGATATCGGGTTATACCCAATCGTTTCAAAAAACACAAAAGAAAAAATAATCGCTAGTGTACACGCTAAAAAACGATCCCAGGCACTCAGAACCGATCGCTTTCTGGATGGCTGAATACACAAAATGGTTAAAATTCCTGCTGAAACATAGTTGGTTACACCAAGTAACTGAGCAAGAATAATCGCGATTGGTGTGCCTAATGCAGTTTTAATGGTTCGATAGCCAATTTTCACGGCGGAAATCTCCCTTAATGAAGAACTTTCTACAATTCCTTACCGATTAAAATGAGGCTGACCCGTTGTACATGAGACAGCCCCACCAAATGATGCTTAACTATTTATACTTCTTCACAGTTTTCATCAAAAACATGTTGCAGCTTACCCATTACATCCATCGCTGTAAACCCTTCAATGTCATGACGCTCCAGCATAGTAACAATTTTACCATCCTTTAAAAAAGCAAATGATGGAGAGGAAGGTGGATAGCCTTCAAAATACTCTCTTGCCTTATCTGTAGCTTCCCGATCTTGTCCCGCAAAAACGGTAACTAAATGATCTGGTCGTTTATCATAATGAATGGCGTTTGCTGCAGCTGGACGAGCAACACCGCCGGCACATCCGCATGTAGAGTTAACCATCACCAAGGTTGTCCCTTTACGATTAAGCGCATCGTCGACTTGTTCTGGGCTTGTTAGCTCTTCGTACCCAGCTTCGATGATATCCTTGCGGGCTGCATCGACAACATCATTCATAAAAAGATTAAAATCCATCTGAACATCCATCCCCTTAATTGATTTATTGGTAATTCCTATTCATAGCTTACCAATTTTACCAAAAGATTTCAATTCAAGTGTCTAGAGTTTGTCGGGTTCATTACAAGAAGTCTTTCTCATTCTTTGTATAGATTGTTGAAATCTTGACGGCGGTCCAAAATAGATTCTGCTTTTAATGCGGACCCTTCAGTCTTGGGCCAACATGACGTTGATTATTAAGGCGTTACAACAAAGCTTCGTGTTGTTTAGCCTTCCATCCTTTTTACCCGTTAGGTCTTACACTGGCCACGGTTCTCATTCTACGATGGAAGGCTGCCTAAAGAGCGGGCTTTCCGTTCAGTACGAAAAGGGTATCTGCTGCATCCGTAAAACGTTATCCTTTATCACGATTGTATTCGATAGTCACAAGAAAATGGTAGTTCATCAACTACTCTGCCTTCGCTAATAGACTGAAGTTGTATCCTTATTCATATGCTCCAATATGGCTTTTACTCGTGCCAGGAACCTTCCACACACAAGGCCATCCAGAATTCGATGATCTAGTGATAATGATAGATTTACCATGTCTCTGGCAGCAAACATATCATTAATAATCATCGGGCGTTTTACAATGGACTCCACTTGCAGAATGGCTGCTTGTGGATGGTTAATAACACCCATGGAATGAATGGAACCAAATGAGCCTGTATTATTTACGGTAAATGTACCACCTTGCATATCATCGGCTGTTAGCTTGCCAGTTCGTGCCTTGCCAGCTAACTCGTAAATATCTTTCGCAATGCCTTTGATACTTTTTTCATCCGCATGCTTAATTACAGGGACAAATAACTTATCTTCACTTGCTACCGCGATCGATAAGTGAATATCTTTCTTTTGGATGATCTTGTCGCCAGCCCAGGTACTGTTTAATTGTGGGTATTCTTTTAACCCTTGCGCAACTGCCTTGACAAAAAAGGCAAAAAATGTCAGACCAAAGCCTTCCTTTTGTTTAAAATCATCTTTTATATGATTGCGATACGATACAAGATCCGTTACATCCACTTCCACTGTCATCCAGGCATGCGGTATTTCCTGTTTGGAGCGAACCATGTTTTGTGCGATCGCTTTACGCACCCCGGTAACCGGAATTTCAATATCCCCGGACTGTGGTGTCTTCGCCGACGTTGTTGGCTGCTGATCCGTTTCTTGTGCTGGTTGCTTCGGTTCAGGTTGCGACTGGCTCATTTTTTGTGCTGTACCGACAGAAGCAATCAGTTTTTCTATATCCTTTCTAGTAATCCGACCGCTTTTGCCACTTCCATTCATTTTAGTTAAATCAATATCATGTTCCTGTGCCATCCGCAATACAGCTGGGGAATAGCGAGTTTTCATCGATTGGTCTGTGTCTGAGCCAACTGATTTCCCATCTGGTTTCGCTGGGCTTGTATCCGTTTTAGATTCCTCTTGTTCATTCGCAGACCCGCCTTCCGTGTCAATATAACACATCAGTTCACCAACCTCGATTGTATCTCCTTCTTGAGCAACCAGTTCCTTGATTACCCCGGTAAATGAAGATGGCACTTCCGCGTTTACTTTATCCGTCATTACCTCGGCGATTGGATCGTATTTATTCACCTGATCACCAACACCTACCAGCCAGGAGCTAATCGTACCTTCCGTAACACTTTCTCCCAGCTGTGGCATATTAATTTTTTCAGTGGCCATGTGATCCCTCCTTTATCAACTCTTGCAAAAACACTTGTATTTCATCAAAACTCCGCCAGATCGCGCATTGCTTTTTCTACTTTATCTGGATTGACCATAAAATATTTTTCCATTGTTGGCGCATACGGCATCGCAGGAATATCTGGTCCAGCCAGACGCTTAATCGGCGCATCCAAATCGAACAAACAGTTTTCGGCGATGATGGCAGCAACCTCGCCAATAATACTCCCCTCTTGATTATCCTCCGTAATAAGCAGCACTTTTCCCGTTCGTTTCGCTGCTCCAATGATGGCCTCTTTATCAAGTGGGTAAATCGTCCGCAAATCAACAATATGCGCATCAATTCCCTCTTCAGCAAGTTTTTCAGCTGCTTGCAGGGCAAAATGAACACACAATCCGTACGTAATGATCGTGAGGTCAGAACCTTCTCGCTTCACATCCGCTTTTCCAATTGGCAAGGTATAGTCTTCATCAGGTACCTCTCCTTTAAGCAGCCGATATGCCCGTTTATGTTCAAAAAATAAAACCGGATCGTTACTGCGGATTGATGCTTTTAATAACCCCTTTGCATCATACGGCGTTGATGGCATGACTATCGTTAATCCCGGCTGGTTGGCAAACACCGCCTCAACCGATTGCGAGTGGTATAAGGCCCCATGAACCCCGCCACCATATGGAGCACGGATTGTGATAGGACATTCCCAGTCATTATTGGACCGGTAGCGAATTCGGGATGCTTCGGAAATAATTTGATTGACAGCAGGCATGATAAAATCGGCAAACTGCATCTCTGCCACTGGACGCTTGCCATACATCGCCGCGCCAATTCCCACACCGGCAATAGCTGATTCTGCGAGCGGGGTATCCATCACCCGCATGTCACCAAATTCTTCGTATAACCCTTTCGTGGCACCGAATACACCGCCCTTTTTACCAACGTCTTCTCCCAAGATAAATACTTGTTCATCGCGTTGCATTTCTTCTTTTAAAGCTGATGTTACAGCCTGAATATACGACATTACTGGCATAATAATCTCCCTCCCTACACTTCATAAACAAATTTCAAGGCTTCTTCTGGATCGGCATATGCCGCATTTTCTGCATAGTCGGTTGCGTCATTGACCAATACTGAAATTTCTTCATGAATTTCCTTTTCTAGTTCCTCGGTTAGAATACCTGTTTCTTGTAAATATGCTGCAAACGTTACGATAGAATCTTTTTTTCTTGCTTCTTCCACTTCTTCACTCTCTCGGTACTGCCGGTCATCGTCATCACTCGAATGGGCAGTAAGTCGATACGAAACAGCCTCAATTAATGTTGGTCCTTCTCCATTTAAGGCTCGTTTGCGCGCTTGTGTTACCGCCTCATATACTGCCAAGGGATCATTACCATCCACCGTAACACCTGGCATGCCATAACCTACGGCGCGATCAGATACCTGTTCACAGGCCAATTGGCGCTCAATTGGTACAGAAATTGCATATTTGTTATTTTCCACCATGGTGATAACTGGCAACTTATGTACCCCAGCAAAATTTAATGCTTCATGAAAATCACCTTGGTTGGATGATCCTTCTCCTAAGGTAACAAGGGACACAATATCTTTTTGGTCCATTTTTGCTGCAAGTGCAACACCGACTGCATGTGGAACTTGTGTCGTTACGGGAGATGAGCCAGTAATGATCCTGTTTTTCTTTTGACCAAAATGTCCAGGCATCTGACGTCCACCCGAGTTTGGATCTTCTTTCTTGGCGAATCCGGATAGCATTAAATCTTGTGCCGTCATTCCAAAAGATATAACAACACCCATATCCCGGTAATATGGTGCCACATAATCCTTGTTGCGATCTAATGCAAAAGCTGCACCGACCTGGGCTGCTTCTTGCCCTTGACAGGATATAACAAATGGGATCTTCCCCGCACGATTCAGCAACCACATTCGTTCATCAATTTTCCGGGCCAACAGCATTGTTTTAAACATATTCAATACCTGTTCATCTGAAATTCCTAACGCTTCATGGCGGTTTTTTGACATGAGAAACGCCTCCTTTTACTTACTGTATTCTATTATTTGTTTCGACTAAACGTTTGCCTATATTAAGGGAAGTTTCAGCAAAACTATGAGCCTTGTCGCAACGTATAAAAACCCCAAAATCCTGTAATCTTCCGCCCAGCTTTAACGCTTTTTCTGTTAGCCATGAATTTGCTTTCCATCAACCGCAAGTGCGGCTTCTCCCATTATCTCTGATAAAGTGGGATGCGGGTGAATGCTTTCTGCAATTTCCCATGGTGTTGCATCAAGTACTTTAGCTAGTCCGGCCTCAGAAATCATATCCGTCACATGCGGACCAATCATATGCACACCTAATAGATCATTATTCTGTTTATCGGCAATGATTTTTACGAAGCCATCCGATTCTCCAAAGACGAGTGCCTTGCCAATAGCTTTAAATGGAAACGTGCCGACCTTGATGGATTTTCCTTGTTCAGTCGCCTGCTTTTCGGTCAAACCTACACTAGCTATCTCTGGACTGGCATAAATACAGGTTGGTATCGTGGTGTAGTCAATTGACTGTGGGGTTTGATCCGCCATATGCTCCACGGCAACGATCCCTTCATGTGAAGCAACATGTGCTAACTGCATTCCGCCAATACAATCCCCTATTGCATAAATATGGGACTCTTTCGTTTGATAATAGTGATTAGTCTGAATGACTCCGTTATCTGCCACAATATCCGTATTTTCCAATCCAATATTTGTTGTATTTGCCTTCCGTCCGACAGCAACAAGCATCTTTTCGGCAGCAAAATCCTTCACTGTCCCATTCACATCTGCTTGAATTTGGACACCATTTTCAATGGATAATGAATCGGCTGCTACTTTTGCGCCTGTTACAATCGTGATTCCTTTTTTCTTAAGTAATTTTTCCGCTTCTTTGGCAATCGCTATATCTTCCGTCGGCAGGATGTGCGCTACATATTCCAGTATCGTTACATCTACACCAAAATCAGCAAGCATCGAAGCCCATTCGATGCCAATCACACCACCACCGACAATAATGATCGACTTTGGCAATTCCTGCATTTGCAGTGCCTCATCCGAGCTTATGACATTGTGTCCATCAATCGGTAATCCAGGCAAAGAATTCGGGGATGAACCGGTAGCAATTAAGACATTTTTTGGGATAATCATTGTATTTTCATCCCCGTTTGCATATTCTACGGAAATCGTCCCAGGCATCGGCGAAAAAATACTGGGTCCTAGAATACGGCCGAACCCTGCATAGACATCAATCTTGCCTTTTTTCATCAGCCCTTTTACCCCCTGATGAAGGGTGTGAACAATATCAGCCTTACGATTCTGTACCTTGGCGAAATTCAGTGTGACATCATTGGCTTCAATCCCATACAAATCGGCTTCCTTTGTTTGCCTAAATACCTCTGCACTCCGAAGCAGCGCCTTTGACGGAATGCATCCACGATGAAGGCATGTTCCTCCAAGCTCATCTTTTTCAACGACGGCAACCTTCATTCCTAACTGCGCACCACGAATGGCGGCGACATACCCACCAGTTCCCCCACCGAGAACGGCAAGATCATATTCTTCTGCCATAAACTCCATTCTCCTTTTGCTATATAATAATCTATCTTGGATAAAGTGAAAATTTATTCAGCGGGAGGATTCGACGCACAGGACGTGCTAGTGCAGGCATTGTCACAAGACGTGAAAGTTTTAGCGTGCCCTTTATCCCCCTCACTGAATAGAGGAACAAAGGCTAAGTTTACAAAATTCCTGTTGCAACGCCTTTGTGACCTACGTCCTACAGACCCGAACAGAATTGGACCTTTACGGCGGTTGACCCCCCACTTATCTTTTTTCGTTGCCCCTCAAAATCTTGAAGTGGAGGTCTTACTGCCCGTTAAGGCGGGATATATTTTTGCTGATTCTTCATGGCGCAGCACCCGCAATACGCCCTCATTAAGTGCCTGCAACTCATTTTCTCCTGGGTAAACAAACGTGTCAGCAATCCAATGTACCCGCTGCGAAATCAAGTCAATGAATGATTTCTCATATGCAAGATCACCTGTTAACACAATCGCATCCACCGCACCTTTTAAAACAGTACTCATCGAACCAATCTCTTTGGCGATTTGATAAGCCATGGCATTGTATATTGCTTCTTTTGTATTTACATGCGTCGTATCGGTGTTTAAGTAGGCTTTTAATCCACCCTGACCGACCAGCTTCGCCATGATTTCATTCAGATTATATTTACCTGAAAAGCATAATGAAACTAAATCACCAGCTGGAACGGTTCCGGCACGTTCAGGCGAAAACGGGCCGTCTCCATCCAATCCATTATTTACATCAACCACTTTTCCTTTTTTATGGGCACCAACCGTTATACCCCGCCCCATATGAATAACGACCATGTTCATTTGTTCATAGCGTTTTCCGGATTCTTTCGCACAGCGTCTCGCGGCCGCTTTTTGATTTAAAGCATGAAAGATACTTTTTCTTGGTATTTCTGGAATTCCCGAGATTCTGGCGATATCCTCCAATTCATCGACGACAACCGGGTCAACAATATAGGCTGGAATATTTAATCCCATAGCGATTGTATAAGCAATCAATCCACCAAGGTTAGACGCATGTTCTCCATAATAACCGCTTTTCAGATCGGCAAGCATAGCAGTATTTACTAGGTATGTACCACCTTCAATTGGCTGGTGCAGTCCACCCTTACCACAGACCGCTCGTAGCTTGGAAATATTGATACCTTCATAATCCAGTTGTTCTAGGATCATTTCTTTGCGGTATAAATATTGATTCGCAAATCGCTGATAGCCAGCCAATTTCTGTTCGTCATGATAGATGGCCTTTTCAAGAATACACCTATCATTATCAAACACTCCGATTTTCGTTGCATTTGACTCTGGATTTACAATTAAGGTGCGGAATAGGTGTTGCACACAAAAGTTCCTCCCATTACCTTCGACTTAACGTATGATGTCCATTTAATAAGAATTGACTGCGTGATTTACTGACAGAGGCAATTCGCTCCTCTGCCATCCGATCAGCCGCAACATAGGAAGGGATTTGATCGCGATTGGAGATTTCAAATACCTTCATCAGGCTGTCATATATGGTTTCTACCTTTCTCATAGCCCGATTTTGATTGTATCCATTCAATTCGTCAGCTACATTGATAACACCGCCTGAGTTAATTACGTAGTCAGGAGCATAGATAATTCCTTTTTCATGAATAATATCACCATGTTCAGGCGTTTTTAATTGATTATTCGCTGAACCGGCAATTACTTTTGCTTTTAGTTGCGGAATCGTTTCGTCATTAATCGTTGCCCCAAGCGCGCATGGTGCATAAATATCACATTCTACTCCGTAAATATCATTTGGGTCAACTGCTTTGGCTCCAAATGCCTTCACAGCACGATCAACCGCTTGTTCATTTATATCGGCGACAATCAGATTTACGCCTTCTTTATGCAGATACTCACAAACTGTGTAAGCGACATTTCCCACGCCTTGTACAGCAACGGTCTTTCCTTCCAGCGAATCGGAGCCAAACGCAGTCATTGCTGCTGCTTTCATGCCTTTATATACCCCGTATGCGGTGACAGGAGATGGGTTGCCGGACGAGCCATACTCAGGAGAAACTCCGGTTACAAAATCAGTTTCCATATGAATTAAATCCATGTCATCAACCGTTGTTCCAACATCCTCAGCTGTTATATAACGGCCATTCAGGCTCTGAATATATCGGCCGAACGCGCGAAACATCTCTGGACTTTTATCTTTTTTCGGATCACCAATGATTACCGTTTTACCACCGCCAAGATTTAATCCTGCCGCCGCATTTTTATAAGTCATTCCCTTTGCTAATCGTAACGCATCCTCAATTGCTGCTTCTTCAGAATCGTATGTCCACATTCTTGTTCCGCCCAAAGCTGGTCCAAGCGTTGTATCATGGATCGCGATGATTGCTTTCAACCCTGAATTTTTATCCTGACAAAACACCAATTGTTCGTAATCGTATTCTTCCATATACGTAAATAATTCCATTTTTTATATCCTCCTTAAACAGTTTGAATACTAGCCACACAAATTTATAGTATCCACCTGATCGTTTCACTCTTATTAATGCAAATTCCATGCCAAACCAAGATTATTGTAAGCGCTTCATTTGTCACAAACTTCTTTATGCAACATCTTGCGTTTATGAAAAATCTTGCAGGTTACTTTTTTCAATTTGATACTTTTTCATTTTATAATAAAGATTTCGGATTGATACGCCCAATACTTTTGCTGTTTTGGTTTTATTATAGTTATTCTGTTGATATATTTGTTCGATATACCGCTTCTCGTAGTCTTCTACTGCATGCTGCAGGGACAGAGCTTGCTGTTGCGTTACGGAATCAAAAGTATCTGATCTGGTTTTAACTGTATCCAGGTCAGGGATATGTCCCAATTTGATTTCTTCCTCATTCATGTCCATATAGATCATGGCACGTCCAATCACATTCTCTAATTCCCGAACATTTCCGGGCCAGTGATATTCTTTTAACTGTTGCAATGCCTCCTTTGAAATGGACCGAACATTTCGCCCGTAATCTTGATTGATCTTTTCAATCATGTGGTCAATCAATAGTGGCAAATCGGTTATTCTTTCTCTTAATGTAGGGATATAAATCGGCAAACGGTTTAATCGGTAATACAGATCCTCCCGAAACGTTTTTTTCATGATTGCTTTTTCCAGGTTAACATTGGTTGCTGCGATGATCCGGATGTTAATCGGAATTGGATCTGTACCGCCAACCCGCACAATTTCATTTTCTTGTAAGACTCGTAACAGTTTCGCCTGCATGTGTAAGGATAGCTCGCCGATTTCATCTAAAAAGATACTTCCCATATTAGCCTCTTCAAAAAGGCCACGTTTTCCACCGCGTTTTGCGCCGGAAAACGCCCCTTCTTCATAACCAAATAATTCACTTTCCAAAATGGATTCTGCGATGGCCGCGCAATTAACACGAATAAATTTATTATGCTTCCGATCACTTTCATTATGAATAGCGTGGGC
This sequence comes from Lentibacillus songyuanensis, assembly GCF_039548255.1. Taxonomy (NCBI): domain Bacteria; kingdom Bacillati; phylum Bacillota; class Bacilli; order Caryophanales; family Bacillaceae; genus Lentibacillus; species Lentibacillus songyuanensis. The sequence goes on along the minus strand of NZ_JBCLVH010000026.1, from coordinate 22,470 downwards.
AAAGAGCTCTTTACCTGTCCCAGATTCCCCGCGCAGCAGTACAATTGCCGGTGTACGTGCACCAACCTTCACCTGTTCAAGTGCTAATCGCATTTCCTGGGAATTACCAATGATATCATCAAACGTATATTTCGCCTCTAAATTACGGATGATCTGTCTTGCACGTTTTAATTCGTTAGTCAACGCTTTAATTTCAGAAACATCGTGTAATACACCAACACTGCCTTTTATCTTGCCATCAACAATCACTGGGGCAACATTGACTAACACATCACGCTTTGTAATGCCGACTTTCATTCGAACACCCCGGACAGGTCTACGGGTTTTCAGTACTTTCATGTGCATGCTTTCACCTTCTGAAATGTCTACACTCGCTGGTTTGCCGACAATATCCGTTTCCTTTAATCCGGTAATTCGTGAATATGCGGGGTTAATCATGATCCCTACCCCATTTTCATCAACAACTGAAATCGCTTCGTCTGACGAGTAAATAATGGCTTCCAGCATCGTTTTTATTTCAGTTAGGTCTGTATTTTCCTCTGCCAGCGTCATCACTTCGGTAATATCTTTAAAAACGGCAAATGCACCAATTAACGCGTTATCTGCATTAATTAATGGAATTCTGGTCGTAATTAGACGCTTGCCATTTTCTAAAATTAACTGCTGATTAACCTCTTTTTCTCTGCTATGTAATACATGGGGAAGCCTGCTTTGGGAAATGAAATCCGTAATTGGTTTCCCCTCAAATGTTTTCCTAGGTATTTCCATGATCCGTTCGGTACTCTTATTAACGAATTGGACAATTTCTTGATTATCAATCACAATCATACCATCGCGAATATTATTAAGGATCAGACGTTGATTAACCATTTGCATTTTTATCCGGCGCAATAACCTATCCTTTTCATCTAATAACGAAGCGACGAGGTATGCAATCGATCCTGGAATAACTACGGTTTTCCCCGTGCTCGATTGCATTAATTCATCAAGTACCAATTCATCTCCGGTTGCTTCAATAACCATATCAATATCTCGTTCAATCCATTCTCTCCAGTCCATCGCTGTTGGAATCTGATAACTAGCCGCAAGTTGGATCCCCTTTGCAGTTTGGTCATGATCAACAACTGCTGCAACCTCCATCTGGTCGGCAGCATATACCATTTTCAATAAAGCGCTTCCACCCTTGCCCGCTCCGACAATTAGCACCCGTTTCATTTGACCCCACCTTGCAATTTTTTGCATATTGTTATGATACGATAATCTGCACAATTTGGCAAATCAGACGACTACATTTCTATTTTTCCTATTTTTTGTTATACTACCGTTAGATAAAGTAAAGCGAATGTTCAGTAGGGATCCTTTACCTCCCTGCCGGTGGGATAAAGTTATTATGTAGGCGGTATGAAGGCTGAAAATATCATTACGATTAGTCCTTTGAACACCGTTAAAGGAGAAAACACCATGCGAATTATTGCTGTATTATTATTAATCATTCCCGGAGTAGTGGCAGCCTATGGAATTAAACTTATGCGTGATGCATTATTTAATGAACTGACGAATGTCTTTCTACACGTCGGTCTGCAATTTTTTATTGGGGTGATCTTTTTCGTTATCGGAATCGGATTTATTGGCGGATTCATCGTACACCGCGACCGTAAACGGCAAGCAGCGAAACGGGAGATAATAAATAAAAGATGACTAATTTTGGTTAGTTGTCTTTTTTTATACACAAATCGTCGATAATATGTTACTATTTGTACCATTATTATAAATTTTTATATTGGAGCGATATTATGAAAGTAGCAAAATTTGGAGGAAGTTCCGTTGCGAGTGCGGAGCAGGTAAAAAAAGTAGGCGAAATAATAAAACAGGATCCAGCTAGAAAATTTATTGTGGTCTCTGCACCAGGAAAACGTACCAAAGAGGATATCAAAATCACGGATACATTAATTGAGATTACAACGAACTACTGTCAGGGAAAACCTTATCTTGATTTACTTCACCTAGTAAATGATCGTTTCACCCAAATTCTTGAAGAGCTGCAACTTTCGTCAGCTATTGCGCGCGAGCTTTTTGATACAATTGAGGATGTATTGGCAAGCGGCATAGCAAATTCGCTAAAGATTGACACTATCAAATCGTTAGGCGAGGTTTTCTCTGCGAAAGTGCTCGAAGCATATTTATCAGCGATTGGTCTTGATGCTACATACCTTAATCCAGAAACGGCCGGAATCATCGTGAGTGATGAACCAGGTAACGCTCAAGTACTGGATGAGAGCTTTGGTCATTTATACGAACGCCGAAAACAAACAGGCATCCACATTATTCCCGGCTTTTTCGGATATACAAAGACAGGGAAATTAGTCACATTTTCCCGGGGTGGATCGGATATTACCGGATCCATTGTAGCTGCCGGCGTACAAGCTTCTTTATACGAGAATTTTACGGACGTTGATTCGGTTTATACGGTTAATCCAACGATTGTCCAGCAACCGAAGGAAATTACAACGATCACGTACAAAGAGATGCGTGAATTATCTTATGCCGGATTTTCCGTTTTCCATGATGAGGCGCTGATCCCAGCATTTAAAGAAAGAATCCCTGTTTGTATAAAAAACACAAACAACCCTAGTGCGCCAGGAACAATGGTTGTAGCTGAGAAAGAACCAACCGAACAGTGTGTAGTTGGGATTGCCGGAGATGGCGGCTTCTGCAGTCTGTACGTCAGCAAATACCTCATGAACCGCGAGCTTGGGTTCGGCCGTAAATTGTTGCAAATCTTTGAAGATGAACACATTTCCTTTGAGCATGCACCGTCTGGCATTGATGATATGTCGGTTGTCATCCGGCAACACCATTTTACAAAAGAAAAAGAGCGAAAAGTTATTCAACGGATTGAGACAGAATTGCATGTCGATACCATTAAAATTCATCGTGACTTAGCTATGGTGATGGTCGTTGGAGAAGGCATGATCAGTACGGTCGGCGTTGCCCAAAAAGCGACAAAAGCCATTACCGAGTCAGGTGTGAACATTGTCATGATTAACCAAGGATCATCTGAAGTTTCCATGATGTTCGGGATTCAGGAAGTAGATCTTGAGCGCTCCGTAAGATCACTGTACCAGGCTTTCTTTGCCTGAGCCATTAAACATAAGATAAAAATAGTACGATAAGCTTGGTTGCATCAAGTTTATCGTACTATTTTCATTTCAGCATCAACTCGCCTTGTGCTCCAGCCGTAATCGGTCAGCAACCATTGCGATAAACTCACTATTCGTTGGTTTTGCCTTGGAGATGTTGACCGTATAACCAAACAATGCTGAAATGGACTCAATATTTCCCCTGCTCCAGGCTACTTCAATTGCATGACGAATGGCCCGCTCCACACGTGAGGCTGTTGTGTTAAACTTTTTGGCAATGTCCGGATATAACACCTTTGTAATTGATCCTAATAACTCTATATCATTGTAGACCATAGTAATGGCTTCCCGTAAGTACATATATCCTTTAATATGTGCAGGAACCCCAATTTCATGAATGATATTGGTAATGCTTGCTTCTAGATCCTTCTTTTTCTGTTCCTTTTTGTTAAATTTCTTCTGCTTGGTGTGAGGAATCCCGCTACCTTGTACTTGGCGAATCTGATCTGCCAAATTATCCAAATCAAATGGTTTAAGTATAAAATAAGATGCACCAAGGTCAACTGCTTTTTTCATGACCTCTTCCTGCCCAAACGCGGTGAGCATAATGACACTTGGTTCATGCTCCCGCTCGGTGCCCCGTAATTGATTTAATACAGCTAATCCATCGACATGAGGCATGATAATATCTAATATAAGAACATCTGGATCGATGTCCTCCAACAATTCCAAACAATCACGGCCATTATAGGCAGTACCGGTCACCTCGATATCCTGCTGCCCATCAAAATAATCCTCCATTAATTGAATAAGCTCTCTGTTGTCATCCACTAAACATACTGATATTTTTTCCACAAACTTGTTCCTCCTTCATCTATTTCAGGTCTCCACGTAATGTATTCGACATGAGATTTAAATATCCTCTTTTTATTTAAAAAACTTTAATTTTTACGGAAAAAACTTTAATTATCTCTGTTTAGCTTGAATTTACGACTTCATTTGATAAAAAATCCTAAAATACGACAAATCGATGTCAATTTTGTCGAAAAATATTTAATACCCACATGCGGTAGAAGAACGAAGATGCTGGAGCCGGACGATGAACTACAGGCTGCAAATCAGCTCAACGTTGCGACAGGACGTCACGATTTAGCTAACATCCCTCTGGCATGAGCAGAATAGCCAGATTTCTTTACCTAAAATTAAATACCCAAAAGCATTGTTTTCAATACTTTTGGGTATTTGCATGAGTTAACTTGCTTTTTCTTTTGGGTCATTTAATTTTATACCAGTCTCTTGTAGCATCCATTCAATATGGACCCCATAACCCGAAGTTGGATCATTTACAAACACATGCGTTACGGCACCAATGACTTTCCCATCCTGGATAATTGGACTGCCGCTCATGCCTTGTACAATCCCTCCTGTTTTTTTCAACAATTTGGGATCTGTGATTTTAATGATCATTCCCTTCGTTGCCGGACTTTTTTGCGGAACACTGCTGACAACTTCAACATCAAATGGTTCCACCTTTTCACCATCGACAACTGTCAGTATTTTTGCCGGTCCTTCTTTAACTTGATGGGATAAAGCAATTGGCATAGGTTTGTCATAGATGCCATTTTTTATTGACTTATTCAGCTCCCCAAAAATACCAAATGGACTATTTTTTGTTATATTTCCCAATTTATCTTCATTTACCGAAAACTTTGCTTGCTTTTCTCCTGGTGTACCGTTATTTCCTTTTTCAATGGATGTTACATTGGACCCAACAATCGTTCCGTTATGCACTTGGATTGGTTTTTGCGTATCCATATCAGAAATAACGTGACCTAATGCACCATATTTCTTCGATTTTGGTTCATAAAAAGTCATTGTACCTATCCCTGCAGCAGAATCGCGAATATATAAACCAATTTGATATTTCTTATCTTTCTTATCTTTAACAGGATGAAGCGTTGTATCGATCGTTTCCTTGCCTCGTTTCAGTGTTACATCTAGATCCTTCCCTTTTTTACCAGCTTCTTCGACATACGGCTTTACATCGGTCATTTCATTGATCGGTTCTCCATTTATTTTTAAAATTACATCTCCAACTTTTATATCAGCTTGTTCACCCGGAGACATAGAACCAGTCGTCCCTTTCACTAAATGATGTCCAACTACCAATACACCTAATGTATGGAGCTGAACACCGATCGATTGACCGCCTGGAACAACCCTTATATCGTCTAAAACAGAGAGATCGACTTTTTTAACCGGAAATCCTGCGACATTATAAACTAAATGGCTTTTTCCGGTTTTTGTAGCCTGAAATTTGGAGGAGTCTAAAGCTTGAACATTATCCTTATTATCAGCATGAATCTTTACCTTATCACCTAGAGCAGGAACGTTAATCGGAGCTTGATTCTTAAAGGTAACCAGTTGATTGGGAATGGATAGGTATTGCTTCAATGGTGTGAAAAACGGAACTGCTAAAATGGTTAACAGAAGCAAAACACCAGCCATTATTCGTATTTTATTTGTGTGCTTCAATCAATTCACTCTCCTCATTCCTTGCCCATACCTTTTTCTTTCTGTATTTCTAATTTGACCTTATAGGGTCTTTTTTAAACTGGGGAAAGATAAGAAAAGCTGTGTAACATTTCCTGTTGAAAAGTTGATAAAGAAATGTATGATTCCTCTGGAGCAGCGAAAACAAGATTTGTTTCTTATATGTATGTTTATGGTATACAAAAAAAGCCAGGCAGTATATTATCTGGCTTTTTCGGAAAAATTATCCGTACTTAGGTGGATTAGTAAGCATGTGTTTTTGTTTTGTAATTAGCTGCAAGTTCCAGCAGTTCCTTTGCATGGTCCTTTGCTGTGTCGGTCAATTTTGTGCCGGTGATCATCCGGCTTAGCTCCTCTGTCTTTTGCTCCAATGTTAACTCTGAAACAGCGGTTTGTGTCCGCTGGTTTTCTGTCAACTTCTCAATTAACTTATGTGTGTCTGCCATTGCCGCAACTTGCGGCAAATGAGTAATACATAATACTTGCGAATCCGTCGAAATCCGAAAAATCTTCTCGGCAATTGCTTGAGCAACACGACCGCTTACCCCGGTATCCACTTCATCAAAAATCACACTTGTCACACCTTGATGTTTCGCAAAAAGGCTTTTCAATGCAAGCATAATCCGTGATAGTTCTCCGCCCGATGCGACTTTGGTTATATCTTTAAGCGGTTCCCCAGGGTTAGTAGAAATAAGAAATCGTACATAATCATATCCATTTTTAGTTAATTTAACATGATTTGTTGTTTCAGATTCATCCTTTTTCGTATCAAATGCGACCGCAAACGTTGCTTTATCTAAATACAGCTCGGTTAGCTCCTGATGAATATCATTCGTCAGCTGATCAGCAGCCTGCTGGCGAATATCATGCAAATGTTTTGCTTCCAGATAGGCGTCCTGTTCCAACTCGCTTATTTCCTCGGCTAAATGAGTCAAGTGTGAATCCTTATTGGTAATTTGCTCTAATTCCTCTTCAATTTTCGCCATATAATCCAATATATCATTGACAGTTGATCCATATTTTTTCTTCAGCCGATTGATTTCATTTAGCCGCGCTTCTAATTCATTTAACCGTTCTGGATTATATTGCAGTGTTTCACTGTAATTGCGTAAGGCTATGGTTAATTCTTCCACCATATAATAATGATTGGACAACTCCTCTGATTTTTCAGCAATAAAGCTGTCATAGGTTTGATTTTCCTGCAGCTTCTGATTTGCTACACTTAGCCACTCCAATCCCTTTTGTTCCCCATATAACGCGTTATATGCATCCTGCAGAGCCTGATAGATACGTTCAAAATTGGCAAGTCCTGCCCGTTCTTCTTCAAGTATCTCATCCTCATTCGGGGTTAATTCCGCTTTTTCCAGCTCGTCCATTTGAAACGCTAGCAAGTCAAGCCGATGCGCGGTTTCCTGTTCATTATTACTTAATGACTGGTAGCGTTGCTTTAAATTACGCAGTTTCTCAAATAATTGGAGATAAGCCTGTTTGGCCTGCAACGTTACCTCTGGATCATATAAATCAAGTAAATCGATATGATTGTCTGGATCCATTAAGCTTTGCGTTTCATGCTGACTGTGAATATCAATCAATGTTTTCCCGAATTCCTTCAGGATAGCTAATGTCACCAATTTTCCATTTACCCGGCAAATGCTCTTGCCATTGGCAGTTATCGTCCGGTGTAAGATAACCATGTCATCCTGAATCTCAATTCCGTATTGTTTACCAATGCCATAAATGGGATGATTTCGATCGTCTAAATTGAATAATCCTTCGATTTCCGCTTTTTTAGCTCCATGACGAACAAACTCAACCGAGCCGCGTCCTCCGGCGAGCAGTTGAATCGCATCAATAATAATGGACTTCCCTGCACCTGTTTCACCAGTTAACACAGTAAGTCCCTCATGAAAGGTCAATGAAATATGATCGATAATCGCAAAGTCATGAATGGATAATTCCGTAAGCACGTGACGTCTCCCCTTAAAATAAAATACGAAGTGTACCCCTTTATTTCTTTAAATTATAGCATACTTAAAAAACGATCCTTAATAATTCGCACTTCTTCCTCGGTTCGGCAAATGATTAAACATGTATCGTCTCCACATATCGTTCCCATAATCTCCTGCCAATCCAAATTATCAATCAGTACTCCCAACGCTTGCGCATTTCCGGGTAACGTTTTGAGCACAATAAAGTGACTTGCATGATCAATTTTAACAAATGCATCCATGATTAAGCGCTTTAATTTATCTAACGGGTTAAACCGTTGATCAGCTGGTAAACTGTATTTATACGTACCAGACCCAGTGGCAACCTTAACGAGATGAAGCTCTTTAATATCCCGGGAAACCGTTGCCTGGGTAACATTAAACCCGAGATTTTTCAAACGATCCACTAACTCATCTTGTGTCTCGATTTCCTTTTCTGTTATTAATTCACGGATTTTAATATGACGCTGTATTTTACTCATCACTAAATCGATCCCCCATTTGTGAACAAGTTGATGTAACGGACAGGACAGTAAAACTCCCACTGCAAAAGTTTAAGTTGCACTCGCCACAGGAATCAACTGCATAATAACGATCCAATTCTGTTCCGGCCTGCAATAAAAACGTCTGCATTCAAATCGAAAACTCCCACTGCATGCAGTGTTACTTTATTCAGCTTATTGGACCGTTCTACTTCTGGCTATGATTGGTTCTGTTCGGTAAAATTGCGATGGGCCTCGACTACTAATTGGTTTAATTCGCTATCCGTTATCGTTTTACCTGATCTGTCATTATGCCAGCCAAAGTAAGCCAAAAATTCGATATTACCATCGCCTCCAGTAATTGGTGAATACGTGATGTCATAAACTTGATAGCCTTCTGTTACCGCAAAGGAAATAATGGTTGATAAAACCTGAAAATGAATGCGTTTATCCCGGACAATCCCTTTCTTACCAACTTGTTCGCGTCCAGCTTCAAATTGCGGTTTAATTAGTGCAACAATATCACTGTTGCTGGTCAGTAATTGTTTTAAAACAGGGAGAATCAGCTTTAACGAGATAAATGACACATCGATCGTTGCAAAATCAGGCTTCCCCTTAGCCAGCATGTCCGGTGTAACATAGCGGAAGTTCGTTCGTTCCATCACAACAACTCGATCGTCGTTGCGTAGTTTCCAATCCAATTGGTTATAACCAACATCGATAGCATAACTCATAACCGCTCCCTGTTGCAAAGCACAATCGGTAAACCCTCCTGTAGACGATCCGACATCCACCATCGTCCGATCTCTCACAGAAATAGAAAAATCGTTCAAAGCTTTTTCGAGCTTCAGACCGCCCCGTCCAACATACGGAAGTTGTTTTCCCTTAATTGTTAATGGAAGGCTTTCATCAACCTTCACGCCCGGTTTATCCATCCGTACTTGATCCGAAAACACCACTCCAGCCATAATTAACCGTTTTGCTTTTTCGCGTGTCTCTGTTAACTTCCTTTCAACTAATAAAACATCCAATCTTTTTTTTGCCATGTATATAGTCCTCTATTTTGTCGATTTTTTTTTCGTTTCTTTTGGCAAGATGCGAATTTTGAACCGTTGTTCCAGGAAAGCAATCACTTTCCCCGTGTAAAATATAATGTTCGTGGAAGCATGAATCGCGAAATATTTTCCGAATGCCTTCCCACCGACCGTGATTGCGGCTACCAGGCTCGTCAATAAAACGGACAAACTAATTTGCATCGGGGAACCCTCGCTTTTATCTAGCAGATTTGCAATTTGCAGCACAACAATAGCAGACGCTGTCCCACTGACAATTCCAGAAATGTCCCCAATAACATCATTGCAAAAGCTGGCAAATTTATCTGCATTACGAATAATTTTGACCGACTCTTTTGCACCATTCACCTTTTCAGCGGCCATAGCGTGAAAGGGCTTCTCATCTGCCGCTGTCGCAGCAATGCCCAGCATATCGAATATAACCCCGATGAAGACAATCATTAATACGATCATCAAGCCAACCATCCATACGACATCACTCATCAATGATTGCGATACAATTGAAAAAACAGCCGCTAACACAAATGTGATAACGGCAATTGTTAAGCTAAATTTAATCGAGCTTCTTATATGTGACTTCATTCTTTACCCCATTTGATTTATTAGAAAATATTCAAAGGGAGTAAACGACGATTCAATGGTTCGTTTTCATTTCCCTTTTTGAACACTCTTCATATGTATAACCGGAATGGTCGTATAAAAAATTAAAACTGCGGCTTAGGTCCAGTAGGTTTTCCCAAATGGTTACCCTATGTTGCCATTGAGGCGGTTCCCCTTTAAAACCATCTTAGCTTGTCACCATGAGCTAGACTGGATTACCACTTAGTCCACACTATAATCTCTTTTATACGTCCATTAGAACAGTCTAGGAGATTTCCTCAACAGCCTTTAACCGTTCCCTAGCCTCTTTTGCAGTCCCGATTTCATGGAGAAATAAATAACAAAACCAGTGGCCACCTGATTCACTATTTTTAAATCCAATCCTCTCGAATACCACTCAAGGCAGGCTACGCTGCTTGTGAGTTGTCCCTTGCCTCACATAAGCAGGTTCATACCCCATTCCATAATGAGTCCTAGGCTTAGTCCTCACGACAGAGATGGGCCTCCGCGGTAATAGGGTCAACGCCCACATGCCTTTGTGGATCGCCCTAAAACCTTAACTCCCAGCACCGACCCAAGGCTGGGCGCCTCAAGCCGACACAAGGAACTTCATCGATGTGCCCTTTAGCAGATTTTTAGGCCTGCCTTCAGGAGCGGAGGGCTGACTAGAATACTGCACCATTCCGTACTAATCTCAGTATACCATGTTTTATGCAAAAAATCCACTTTGTTACCGATCTCGACTGCTAAAATAATTCGTTAAATCCATCAGGTATGAGTTGTCTGCTCCGGCTTTTTCGAGTGCACGTTTTGCTTTTTCTACATAAAACCGTTTTTTCTCTTTTGCACCTTCAAGTCCCAACAATTTAGGGTAGGTGCTTTTGTGATTGTTCTCGTCACTTCCAACCGGCTTACCGAGTTTATCTTCATCCCCGATGACATCCAAAATGTCATCCTGAACCTGAAACAGCAGGCCTAAGCTGCAGGCAAATTCATACAAATGGTCTAGCTGTTTCGTTGTTGCGCCACCAATATAGGCGCCTGCAATAATTGCAAAGACAATCAATTCGCCCGTTTTTCGCGCATGAATTTCTTCCAAGGCTTCCAAGGCCACCGAAGTGTTTTCCGCCTCCATATCAAGCATTTGACCAGCAACCATGCCTTTTGGTCCACTAGCTTGTGACAGCATTTTGATTAACTTGACTTTTTGCGTTTCACTTAAAAGCGGATCGTCGGCAATGATCTCAAAACTATAGGTTAACAGCGCATCGCCCGCTAAAATTGCGGTCGCTTCATCAAAGACACGATGATTTGTCGGCTTCCCCCGGCGAAAATCATCATCATCCATCGCCGGCAGATCGTCATGGATCAGCGAATACGTATGAACCATCTCCAATGCGATGGCCGCTGATAACACGTTATTTTTCTCAACATTATACGCTTCAAAACTTGCTATAACTAAAATTGGACGTAATCGTTTTCCGCCAGCTTCTAACGAATACAGCATAGCTTCTTTTAATCGATTAGGGATTTGCAAATGATTAAGATAACGTCTTAGCTCTTCATGAATGATAGCCTTATTCTGTTCAATGTACTTGTTTAGTGTTTGCGGCACGTTATTCTTCCTCCTGGATGGTAAAGGGTTCCGTTTCTCCTTGTTCATTGATTATTTTAGTCATTTTGTCTTGAACCTGTTTCAATTTATCATTACATAATTTGGATAATTTCATGCCGTCTTGATAATAGGAAATTGCTTTTTCCAAGGGCACGTCGCCTTCTTCTAAACGCTCCACAATTTTCTCTAATTCCAGCATTGCCTCTTCAAAAGAAACTTCTTCATGCGTCGTCTCCATGATCTTCCTCCTCTATATTCGTTACGTTACAAGCCAGCAATCCGTCAGCAAGCCTTACCGAAATCGAATCATTTATATTCACTGCTGTAGCCTTTCGAATAATTTGTCCATTGCTTGTATATGGAATAGCATAGCCACGCTTCATTGTTTCCAGTGGGTTTAATAACGCCAATTTTTCAATAATATTGGTAAACTCCGCCGATTTTCGCTCCAGAATTTGTTTCATAACTGTTGTATGCTGTTTGGTTAGCTGTTTTAATTCTTTTTCTAATTGAACAAGCTGCGTTCGTGGATGCTGACTGGCTAATCGCTGGTTAATCAGTTGCAGTGATCGTTGTTTATCGATGACAATGTGATCAAGCGCCTTATCTAACCGTTCTACCTGTTTATCCAGTTCCTGTTCTTTTTGCACAACAAGCTGCTGGGGGTAGCGAAACGCATAGGCAGCCTTTAACCGGTTTAAGTGGAGGTCAGCCTGGGATAAATGTTGCTGCATTGCTTTGGTTAACGATCGTGTAAACCCCTGAATTTTATCGATTAATTCTAGCTGTGCAGGAACAGCTAATTCTGCAGCACCGGTGGGCGTTGGAGCACGCAGATCCGCAATGAAATCACTAATCGTCGTATCTGTCTCATGACCAACAGCAGATATAATCGGAATTGATGAATTGAAAATTGCCTGAGCAACGACCTCTTCGTTAAAACTCCAAAGTTCTTCAATCGACCCACCACCACGTCCGACAATCAACACATCACATGTCGCTTGTTCATTCGCATACTCAATTGCTCGTCTAATCGATTCGGCTGCATTTTTCCCCTGAACTAGCACTGGTATTACCGTTGTTTCAACAATTGGATACCGCCGCTTGATGGTAGTAATAATGTCGCGCACCGCAGCACCGGTTGGTGAAGTAATTACACCGATATGTTTCGGATACTTCGGTAGAGCTTTTTTTAAATCCTGGTCAAAATACCCTTGCTTATGTAACTTTTCCTTTAACTGCTCAAAGGCCAGATATAACGCACCAATGCCATCAGGCTCCATTTGCTGGATATACAGCTGGTACTGTCCATAAGGTTCAAATACACCGATTTCTCCTTTTATAAGGACCTTCATGCCGTTTTCAGGTCTGAATTTTAGCCATCTATTATTCCCGGCAAACATTACCGCTTGAATACGGGAATGTTCATCTTTAATCGTCAAGTACATATGACCGCGGCTGTGATGCTTAAAATTGGAAATTTCCCCTCTTAGCCAAATTACTTTCAAATGTGGATCGGTATCGAATTTACGCTTGATATATTTCGTCAGCGCAGTGACCGTTAAATACTTGTCGTTCACTGGTCAGCCTGTCCAATCGCAGCTTTAATAGTATTCTTCAGCAGCATAGTTATGGTCATTGGTCCGACACCTTTTGGCACGGGGGTAATATAAGAGGCTTTCTCCTTGGCACTTTCGAAATCAACGTCACCAGTGAGTGAACCGTCTGCCAAGCGATTGATCCCAACATCAATAACAACGGCTCCATCCTTTAAATAATCGGCATTTATCATATGCGCTTTTCCAAGGGCAACAATTAAAATATCTGCTTGTTTTGTGTAATACTGTAAATCCGTAGTTTTGGAATGGCAATACGTTACCGTGGCATTTTCGTTAAGCAAAAGCTGTCCAACTGGCTTCCCGACAATATTGCTTCTGCCAATAACCACGGCATGCTTTCCCGCAATCGGGATATGGTGTGATTTTAGCATCGTGATAATCCCATATGGGGTGCAGGATAAGAAGGTATCTTTCCCAGTCATCATGCGTCCAATATTAATTGGGTGAAAACCATCGACATCTTTCGCCGGATCTATTGCTTCAATAATTGCTTGTTCGCTAATATGTTCAGGTAACGGTAATTGAACCAATATGCCATGTACCTGCTGATCCTGATTCAGTTTGGCAATTAAATCCAGCAACTCTTTTTCCGTCGTTTTGGAAGAAAGCTCGATAATTTGTGACGAAATCCCCGTTTCCTTTGATGCCTTTTTCTTTCCATTCACATAGGATCTGGAGGCCGGATCTTCTCCAACCAGAACCACCGTTAAATGTGGTAGAATCCCGTTTTTTCGCAATCGGTCTACTTCTTCTTTCATCTCCGCTTTAATATCTGCAGCCAGCTCTTTTCCGTTTATTACTTGTGCTGTCACATTCTCATCCCCTTTAACTAAATCGTAGCAACAACTGTACAGTTAACTTACAATGCAGCGAAACCTTCATTTTCCGCCGATTGGACTACGCCCCGGTAATACGTGATAAAACGCCATTCACAAATTTGCCGGACTTATCATCCCCGTATGTATGTGCCAATTCGACAGCTTCGTTGATGGATACCTTCGTTGGTACATCTTCCAGGTATCGAATTTCAAACGTCGCGATGCGCAATATGGTTCGCTCGACCGTAGCAACCCTGGCAATAGACCATTTTTCCAAACAACCCGAAATTATCGTATCGATCTGTGTTTTATAATTCCTGACACCTTGCACAAGTTCCTTTAAAAAGGCATCTTGTTCTACTTGTTCATCAAATTTACTTCCGGGGTCAAGTTCATTCATGTCCAACTGAAATAAAATTTGAAATGCTTTCTCTCTTGCTGCATGACGTTTCATCAAAACATAGCTCCTTTTACGATATCTCTTCAAATAATAACATGATTAAAACCGCAATGCTAGAAAAAGAAAGACCGGGGTAAAGGGAACAGTCCCCATTACCCCGGCACGCTTGAACAGCTATTCTTGATCTTCTGCTGCTTCGTTACTTTCCATTTGTATCCCAACGACATGGATATTGATTTCGGCAATTTCGAGTGCAGTCATATTTTTAATCGTCTGTCTAATATTTGTTTGTAGTTTCTGGGCAATCTCTGGAATAGCTACACCGAAGTTAAGAACAACATAAAGGTCAATGACGATTCCTGCATCTGTTAATTCGACCTTTACTCCTTTTCCATGTGACTTCTTGCCAAATCGTTCCACTACACCAGTAGCAAAATTGCCCCGCATTGATGACAGACCATCTACTTCGGATGCTGCAATTCCAGTTATAACCTCAATTACTTCCGGCGCAATCTCGACCGTCCCAAGACTTGTATCATCACTAACATCTAACAATGGCTGCTCACTCATCGAATCACTCCTGTTCATTCAATTTCTTCAATCGGATTTTCTTCCAGGAATTTCGTATTAAAATCGCCCCCGGCAAACACGTCATGATCCATAATGATGCGATGGAATGGAACTGTCGAATAGATCCCTTCAATTACATATTCATCTAATGCTCGTTTCATTCGTTGAATGGCTTCGTTCCTAGTCGCACCATAGGCAACCAATTTCGCAATCATGGAATCATAATATGGTGGAATGGTATATTCTGGATACGCTGCGGAATCCACGCGAACCCCTAGTCCACCCGGCGGTAAATACATCTCGATTTTGCCTGGTGATGGCATAAAGTTTTTAAATGGGTTCTCTGCATTGATGCGGCATTCGATTGCCCAACCGTCAAAAGTAACCTCATCCTGTGTAACGGAAAGATCTTTCCCATTAGCGATATTGATTTGTTCTTTAATCAAATCGATACCTGTTACCATTTCGGTTACAGGATGCTCTACTTGAATACGGGTATTCATTTCCATAAAGTAAAAGTCGTTACTGGTCCGGTCAAAAATAAATTCAATCGTACCTGCGCCAACATAATCCACTGCCTGTGCTGCTTTCACAGCCGCCTTCCCCATACGTTCCCTAATTTTTGGAGTAAGGGCAGGTGATGGAGATTCTTCCACCAATTTTTGCAATCTCCGCTGAATAGTACAATCGCGTTCCCCTAAATGAATCACATTCCCTTGCTGATCCGCTATAATTTGAATTTCAACGTGGCGAAAATCTTCAATAAACTTCTCTAAATATACACCGGCATTACCAAAAGCCGTTTCCGCTTCTTTTTGGGTAATCCGAATCCCTTTGAGCAGATCCTCGCGGTTTTCAGCAACACGGATACCTTTACCGCCGCCCCCCGCAGTCGCTTTAATGATAACCGGATAACCAATTTCTTCAGCTACCCGAATGGCCTCCTCTTCGGACTCAACAATACCGTCTGATCCAGGAACGATCGGCACATCCGCCTTTTTCATTGTTTCTCTGGCTACATCCTTGATGCCCATTTGTTGAATGGCTGTTGGGGATGGACCAACAAACGTTACATTACACGCTCGGCATATCTCAGCGAAATCTGCATTCTCAGCTAAAAAACCATATCCTGGATGTACAGCATCGACCTCAGTCATGGTAGCAACACTCATAATATTGGTGATATTAAGGTAACTGTCTTTACTGGCTGTTGGTCCGATACAGTATGCTTCATCCGCAAGTTTCACATGTAGTGATTCCTTATCCGCTTCTGAATAAACAGCAACAGTTTCTATGTTCATTTCCTTGCACGCCCGAATAATCCGAACGGCAATTTCTCCTCTGTTTGCGATTAACAGTTTTTCAATCATGGTTTACGTCCCCTTACTTCGTCTTTACTCGGAATAATGGCTGACCGTATTCCACTAGCTCTCCGTCATCCACTAAAACTTCGACGATTTCGCCATTTACTTCTGCTTCTATTTCATTAAATAATTTCATTGCTTCAACAATACAGACGACCGTGTTCTGTTTCACTGTGCTACCCTTTTGCACATACGGATCCGCTTCTGGTGATGAAGAAGAATACAATGTCCCAACCATTGGCGATGTGATCTCGTAATCATAATCTACAGATTGTTGCACAGCGGCATCTGATTGGGACTCAACTGTTGGTTTTGCTTCTGCTTTTGGCGATGAGCTCAACTCTGGTTGTTCCACGCTTTCTGCTGGGCTTATAACCTGTTGTACGGGTTGAATAGCTGTCACACCGTTCGCTTTTTTCATGGAGATCGTTGTTCCTTCTGTTTCATAGGTGAATTCATCGATGGATGATTGATCGATCGATTTAATTAATTCTTGAATTTCTTCTACGTTTAACATGTCCTGGCACCCCTTCACTTACAGTACATCAATAAATGATGCCTGTTCTTATACCAAATTATAATAACAGGTACTAATAGCTTTCTTTAAATATTTTACGATAAAGCATTGGCAAACATCAACCCTAAAATATTGATATCTTGAAGGGTCGTATCTACGTAAATGGCTTGAATGGATTTGATTCCAACTCCCTATAATATTTTTAATTATAACAATGATGACATTAGATTGCGAATCAAACAGGTACCATGTACGCAATTATTACAGTAACAAGTTGCAAAAATTAAAACTCCTATCTAAATTAGATAAGAGTTTTATGGTTCCTATTTCCTTTTACTCTTGTGATGGCTGGTGATTCACATCAACTGGAATTTCGCCGAATTCATCTCGTACCATTTGCATGATATTCAAGGCTTGGTCTTGTGGCAGTTCATCCGTGATGACATTAACATGCACGATACCGTTGTCTTTTTGATCAAACCGGACAAGTACATCCTGATAATCTGATGAAGAAAGGATGGTTTCTTCTAGCATCGTTTCTTTTGATTGCTGCTGTTCGATTGCATCTATATCATCATATGCCTTGTTTTTCTCCTCTGTAGTGGCTGAATTAGAAGCCACTACATCCTCTAATCGGGAAACTTCCTTACTGCGTTTATCTTGCATTTCCAAACGTAGATTTTCAAATAGCTGATCTGAACCCAAATTGGTTACATCATCCACTTTGGCATCGTCTCCTCCAGCTTCTTCTGTAGCAGCAGTTTCATCTGCTTGTTCTTTTCCATTTTCCAAAAAAGCTACCTCATTTGAATTCGATGATGTCATGTAGTAAAAGCTCAGCACAATCATCAAACTTAGCATTGTCAATAACCAAACCGTTTGTTTTTTTAGCATATTATATCCTCCCCTATTTTTTTGGCATTACAGACACCTGATGGACTGGAACATTAAGCACTCGGGCAACTGCTTCGATCACCCACTTTTTTACGGTGGCATGGTCAACCCCTTTCGCTACAATAAACACGCCCCGTACATCCGGTTTTTTCGTTTGAATTAATAACGGTACTTCTTTATCTCCCTGTCTGACAAGGACGGTCTCTGTTTCCTGGGAATCATCTTCCACTTCTCTTGTGCCGCCATTTTTATCGGATTCATCCGTCGTCTGCTGGCCGGTAATGAGATTTTTCTCATATACCTTTACCTTTGAAGAATCGAGGTTAACCATTACTTCTGCTTCTGATACCCCCTGAATCTTGTCCAGCATTGTTTCAAGATCTTTTTCATACGTGGCTTCTAACTCACCAACGTCTGTGGTGGTGGATTCCTTTTTGGAAAATGTACTGGTAGACTCCTGTTCAGGCTGATCTGGTTGGATCGCACTCTCTTTTCCTTTGTCAGATGATGCCGTAAATGCATTACTAATAATGACTAGCAGCAATCCTAACAAACCAATGACGATTAAATACTTTATTTTCTTGGGTGTTTTTTTTACATCGACATTTGCATCTTTGCTAAAGAATTGTTTAAGTTTCTCGATCAAGGTGACCCTCCTTCCATACAATAGTCAATTTGTCGTCATCGATCTCCCATACATCGTGTAATATATGTTTGATCCCCTGCACATCTTGCTCGTCGTCATCGGCTACTGGCTTGTCGGTATTTATGTCGACATCATCAACAATATCCACTGCTCCCTCCTCTTCTTCCATCTGACCAAGATATACAATGACCTCGTCCAAATTTTCATATGATGGTTGTTCGTCATTGGATTGAAACTGAAAGTCAATATCAACGATTGCTGTTTGATACTCCTCTTTCAGCCGATCCTTTGCTAAATCTTTTAG
Source organism: Lentibacillus songyuanensis (assembly GCF_039548255.1). NCBI lineage: Bacteria > Bacillati > Bacillota > Bacilli > Caryophanales > Bacillaceae > Lentibacillus > Lentibacillus songyuanensis. Next base: position 3,887 of record NZ_JBCLVH010000026.1, on the reverse strand, counting down.
TTGGACAGCCATTTCTTCTAAAATATATGCACGTTGACTGGCTTGTATTTCTTTTTTTTGCATTTTGATAGAATTTTCCATGGAATCCTGCTGTGCTTCTTCCTTACTAAGCTTGGAAAGAGAGGTTTCCAGCGCTTGATCCAGATTGATATCAAACAAATAAAAAACCGGTTTTAAAAAGAGTAAGATCAAGATTAATCCAACAACAAGTTTGATATATTTCTTCATGCTTGTAGCTGGTATTAACAAGTCGATAATCATCGCCACAATCAGAAAGATAACAATTTGGGTAACCCATTTTATCAATAAATCCATGTATCCACCCCTAGCGCAGCAGTAAGGTTATATTACTAGCGACAACGATAATGACAATCGCCAAAAAAAACATTAAGGTCACAGCTAACAAGGCAGCTAATATATAAAACATATGTTTGCTGATTACATTCAAACAGGTAATCACCGGACCATCGCCAATCGGTTGCAGAACAGCTGCAGCAATTTTATAAATGAATGCAATCGCCAGTATTTTAATAACGGGAAACAGCGCCAGAAATACAACAATGACCAATCCAACAATCCCAACAGCATTTTTCAAGAGTAAAGAAGCACTTAATATGGTATCTGCCGCATCGGTAAAGGTCCGGCCCACAATCGGGATAAAGTTTCCCGTGATGAATTTGGTCGTTTTCATCGCCACGCCGTCCTGGATTGCACTTGCCGCACCTTGTACAGACATGACGCCAAGAAAAATAGTCAGGAATACTCCGAGCACACCTAATGCTACTGACTTGAATAAATTAGCCAAATGGGTTACCTGGTACTGTGCATTTAAACTACTAATAATCATAAGCAGGGCCGATAAAAAAATAAGCGGCAAAATAAACTTCGATACAAGCACCCCGCTGACATAAATTAAAAATACAATTATCGGGTGAAAAAAAGAGACGGAAACAACATTGCCAAAGGTCGCCATTAACCCTAGCACAAGCGGTAGCAAGGCGATAAGGAAATTACTCATCGATTCAACCGCCTCTTTTGTATAGGAAAACGCCAGATAAAAGCTGTTTAACGCTAAATACAGCAATACCAAATACACGATAAAATAGGCTATTTTACTGACAGTATTCTGCTCAAAGGCAGTCTGAACTGTTTGCAGTAATACCGAAAACAGGGTAAGCATGATTAAGAGTCCGAGCAGCTTTCCATTCAGAATGATTTCATAGAACAAATATTTCACAATGCCTGACAACATCGATTTAAAAGAAAGAGAGCCATTATTTTTTAAAAACTCGTACAGGCTTGTTTTCTCCAGTTCCGGTATGTACCCACGATAATTCTTAACAAGCTGATCCCAGTACTCCTGTATTCCATCCAGCTTTACATCGTCAAGAATAGAAGACTTCAATTCAGATGCATTAGGTGCATCTGGTAAATCTGAATCTGGTATATCCGGATTGTCAGGAGACGCAAAAACAGGTTTTCCATTCATAACGGATATGAATAAAATAAGGAACACAACGGCAACCGTTCGCTTAGCTAATCTCATCCATCTACCCATACTCCTTTACGACATATTATGTGGTCGGTAAAAAGTTTAAGATGGCCTCAATAACTGCGGTGATAATTGGGATGGCCAATAGTAAAATAAACACTTTTCCCGCTAATTCAATTTTAGACGCCACAGACCCTAGTCCCGCGTCTTTGGTGATGCTTGCACCAAGTTCAGCAATATAGGCAATCCCAATAATTTTTAAGATTGTCTCCATATACATTCCATCAATATTTGCTTTATTTCCTAACGACTCCAGCACGGAAAAAATAATACCAATCTGATTGATAATCGCCAGAAAAATAATAATTCCGGTGATTAAAATTAAAAAGAAAGCGATGGACGGGTTTAAATCCTTCAGCATAATATATAAAATGCTTGCGACAATACCAAGGGTTACAACCTGTAAGATATCCATGTATCCCTACCCCTGAAACAGAAAGACTGACTTAATCTCCTGGAATAAATCGGCCAGACCCTGGATAACAATGATTAAAACTAAAATAAACCCAACCACTGTTGCAAGATGGGCAATGTCCTCTTTTCCCATTTGTTTCATAATGGTATGGATGATTGCCACAATGATCCCGATCCCGGCAATTTGAAATAATATGGATGCATCATTCAGCATAGAAGTACCCCTTTCCTTGTGGTAGTTGCGCTTGTCGCTCACAAGAATAGCAAGACAATAAATAGTCCGCACAAGACGCCTAAACTTTTTGCCATTTTACTGTATTTATATTGATCATCTCTTGCTTCGGCCAGTTCCCGGTCCAAGTGGCTTGTTGTTAGTTGAATGTGTTTTTGTTGCTGGGTAAAATCGTGCTGTCCCAAGGTTTGTCCAAATTGGATTAAAATTTCCTGTTCAATTTTTCCTAAACTGGACGTTTGCATTAACACATCAATTTCTTGTTTCCATAAATGATTTAAATCAACCCCATCTTGCTTCATCCCTTCACTTAACGCCCGAAAAAATGACTGAAGCGGATTTGGTATTTGCTTCGCGATTGTATGAAATGCCTCTTGCAATGGTAACTGACTATATAAGATTTCGGCTTCCAAAATTTGCAGCGCATTTTTAAGCTGCCGAATATGTTTGGGACGATCATCTAATCGTTTACTTATTTCAAATCCTATCCATGTGGTCATACTAACTAAGAGAAGGGCTCCAATCCATTTCATACGTTGTCACCCCAGATTTCCTAAAGATAATTTTTTCTTTTTGATTGTAAATGGTTTGAATCTGTCCTGGGGTTTTTTGTTTATCCAGAACAACGATTCGGTCAAATACGTGATGGTCAAATAATGGTTGCAGCGAGGGACGTTTTTTTAATTCAAATAAAGCCTTTCCGTGTATGGTGCAAATGACCACGACACCTGCATGGATAGCTTCCATTAAAGCATGTACATCTTGAGCACTGCCAATTTCATCAACAATCAGGATATCCGGTGACATAGAACGAATCATCATCATCATACCTTCCGCTTTTGGACAGGCATCCATAACGTCGGCCCGAAAACCTAGATTGTGTTGCGGAATACCCTTTAAGGAAGCAGCAATTTCCGACCGCTCGTCGATGACCGCTACCTTTTTAGCCGGAACATGATTCCAGCCTGTAGCAAGTATTCGGGTTAGATCACGAATAATGGTGGTTTTCCCCGTTTGTGGCGGGCCGACAAGCAGTGTATTTTGGTAAGTCTGCTGATACAAATATGGCCACAAGGCGTTAGCTGCACCAATTTTTTCTTTTGCAATTCGGATATTCATGAAGGCAATGTGTTGAATCGCTTTGACAGCACCATGTAAAGTATTTACTTTACCAGCTAGTCCAACCCGATGCCCGCCTTGAATGGTGACATATCCATCACGTAATTCATCTTCCATCCGATATAACGAAAATTCGCTGATTTGATTGAGTACATGCATGCCATCTTGATGACTTGGCTTTACCCTAGACAGCCACTCAGTCTGGTTGTCAAAGACCAATTCAATAGGCTGACCCAAGCGAATGCGGATTTCCTGTAACACATCCCATCGTTGGCCTACCTTTGCTTGTACCGTTTTTCGAATAGGTTGCGGAAATAAACGCAGAATTTCTTCCATAGCAAGTCCTCACCTTGTATTAGCTTTATATTAAATGTATGTGGACCTCGTGAAAATATGACTCATGGAGAAATACGTTTTCATTATGTTTAACCTCCTAAAAACAGGGATCAGGACATCTGAAAAAGTTTTTTATAGCTTGTCACTATTTGCATAAACTCCCTCAGATAGATCCATTTTACTAGTAAATGCTCGCTTATTCGCAGGATTTCAAATCCCTTGTAAGGATAATGA